>JAYTUV010000105.1:0-55176 GCA_043744395.1 Aestuariivirga sp. | reverse complement strand
TTTGTGATGCATGTGCTTGTGAGATCATCAACGCAGTCATGCCTGCGCGAGCGAGTAGTTTGAACATTTTTCCACCTGACGGATCATCCGTCCCCGCGTCCAAGATGCCCGAACACAATTAAATCTGACTTAATTCTTATAGTTTCTGAATCATTGCCATTGCCGACTGATGGTTTACAGGATGTTTCCAACGGGGCGCGATTTGAGAAATCGGCTTCAAAACAAAGTTCCTTTGAGAAATTCCTGGGTGCGGAAGCGTCAGTGCTTTTTGTACAACACCACTTTGTTTGATGCGCCTACCATTATAATCAAGTAGGTCAAGATCAAGGGTGCGCGGCCCCCAGCGCGTGCCCCGCTTACGACCTGCACTTTTCTCAATCATGTGAAGGCGGCGCATGAGTGCTTGCGGCGAAAGTGCCGTTTTAATAATTGCAACCGCATTTATGAAGTCTGGCTGGTTGGTCACGCCAAAGGCTGGTGTCTTGATAAAAGATGAAACACTTTCCAACTCTGTGGGCCATGTATTCAACGCAGTAATTGCGCGGCGAATAGTTTGCTCAGGCGTTCCCCAAGGGCCAATTTGATTGCTTCCCAGTGCGATAAGGATCATCAGCCACGGTCGCGCAGAACGCGTGATTTTTCTCGGTTCCAATCGCGGATCTTAATGGTTTCTCGCTTATCGACCGTTTTCTTGCCGCGTGCGAGTGCAATATCAACCTTCACCCTGCCCCTTGGATTAAAAAACATTTTGAGCGGTATAATTGTCAATCCTTCGCGCAAAATGCCGACTGCCAGTCGATCAATTTCTTTGCGGTGAAGCAGCAGTTTGCGCGGGCGTTTTTGTTCATGGTTGAAACGATTAGCCTCGCGATATTCCGGCACATTTGCATTGAGCAAAAACAACTCAGTGCCCTTCATAGCCGCATAGGATTCGCCCAAGTTGATATGACCAACCCGCAAGGATTTAACCTCAGAACCTTTGAGTTCTATCGCGGCCTCAAAAGTTTGCAGAATCTCATAATCATAGCGGCCGCGGCGGTTTTCGGCCACCACCTTAATGCCAATTTGTTTTCGCGATGTTTTGGCACCGCCAGCTTTTGATGACATATCAGTTCAAAAGACCCGCATGAACCAAAGCTTCACGAACAATTTGCTTTGTGCTTTCAATGACTGGCACCAAAGGCAGGCGCGTATCTGGCTCGCAAAGACCAAGAAGACTTGCGGCATATTTTACGGGGCCTGGGCTTGCTTCAACAAATATAGCGTGATGCAAGGGCATAAGGCGGTCCTGCAGTTTCAACGCTGTGGCAAAATCACCCTTAAATGTCGCTGCTTGCAACTGCGCACAAAGGCGAGGCGCCACATTTGCGGTTACAGAAATGCAACCCACGCCGCCATGGGCGTTAAAGCCCAATGCTGTGCCGTCTTCACCCGAAAGCTGGATGAATTTTTTGCCAGACATTAAGCGCTGACGAGAAGGACGCGTGAGATCGGCTGTGGCATCTTTCACACCGATGATATTTTTAAAGTCATGCGACAGTCGCGCCAATGTTTCAACTGAAATGCTGGCCACTGTTCGACCTGGAACATTATATACAAAAATCGGAATGTTTACGGCTTTGGCAATAGCTGCATAATGCGCATAAATGCCATCTTGGGTCGGCTTATTATAATAGGGCACAACAACAAGTGCTGCGTCAGCGCCAGCTTTTTTGGCGTGCTGGGTATATTCGATTGCTTCGGCCGTGTTGTTTGAGCCAGCGCCTGCAATAACCGGAACCCTGCCATTTGCCACTTCAACGCAAATTCTGACAACAGCTTTATGCTCATCTGGTGTCAACGTTGGGCTTTCGCCTGTTGTGCCCACTGGAACCAAGCCATGGCTGCCCTGTTTGATTTGCCAACCCACAAATTTACGAAAAGCTGCTTCATCAAAAGCGCCATTCTTCATTGGAGTAATCAAAGCTGGGATTGAGCCCTTAAACTGCACGAGAGACCTCATAAGGTAATAAGTTAGAAACCATGTTTCCCTATGGTGCCAATTGTAGCGGCATCCCACAAGGAGACGCACCATAGTCTGCCCACTGTCACTCGGCAAGACGGAAGCTTGGCAATAACGTCAAAACTCCGTCGCAATTGCCATTTAACGCGCGGGCAGAATTGATTTATTTTGACTGAGGTTTATAAGTTAAGCATGGATAAGTTAGTGACACGGCGTAATTTTTTGAGTGGGTTTGTGTGTAGTGCGGCATTGCTTGCTTTGCCGATGGCATCTCCCGCTGTGGCGATGCCATCTGGCCTTGCTGTGCAAGCCGTGCAAATGGCCCTGTCCGGTGATTTTTTGGGTGCCGGTTCGATGGCCGCAAGATCAGGCGATAGTGCTGCTGTAAAACTTGTCGAGCTGTTGTTCTTGCGTGATCATGGCGCGCAAGCTGGCTTTCGACGCATTCATGATTTTCTTGATGCTGCGCCAAAATGGCCGCTGACTGAAACACTTTTGAAACGTGCCGAACAAGCGCTGTATGAAAATATCCAAAGCCCTGACATTGTTTTACAATATTTTGACAAAAAGGAACCAGTAACTGCCTACGGCATGTTGGCAATGGCGCGAGCCAATTATAGCACTGGCGATTCATCAAAAGGCAAATCTTGGTTGCGCAAATCATGGAGCAACACCACTGTTGATGCTGTGCTTGAACAAAAGATTATTGGAGAGTTTGGCGGCCAATTGACCACCGCTGACCACCGCGTGCGGTTTTCAAAACTAGTTTTTGCACAAGAGTCCAATGCAGCAATTCGTAATGCGAAGCGCGTAGGCAGTGATTTTGTTGATGCTGGCAAAGTTGCGCAGAGCCTTCTTAGTTTTCAAAATGGTGCCGACAAACGATACGAGGCCCTATCAGCCGCCGCGCGAAACGACATGGGCATGAAATATGCTTTGACTCGGTTTTATCGTAAAGCTGAAAAATATGCCAAAGCTCGCGCTATTTTGGCCAGTATCCCCGGAGACGCTGGCGCAATGGGTGACCCAGAAGCTTGGTGGATGGAGCGCAAAATTGTAACTTTGCATTCTGTAGGGCCTAACCATTCGGACAGCTGGAATGTTGCTTACCAAATTGCGCGCAATCACGGCATGAAAGACGGTGATGGCGCTGTTGAAGCCGAGTTTATGTCGGGTTGGGTGGCGCTTCGCTATTTGAAAAAGCCTGATGTTGGAATGAAGCATTTTATCAAGCTTCAAGGCTTGGCCGAAAGCCGCACTGAAAAGGCGCGCGCGGCCTATTGGATTGGCCGGACTTATTTGACGCTCGGTGATAAAACTACGGCACAAGTGGCTTTTAAAGACGCCGCACAATATTCTACGGTCTATTATGGCCAGCTTGCACGAGAGCAAATTGGCCTCGGCAATCGGCCTGAATCGATTACCAGCGGTGCAGCGTCGGCGGGTGCGCAGGCCCGGGTGGACAATGATGAAGTTGTTCGCGCTTTCAGAATTATGGCGCAAGCCGGCACAAAGAATCAGCTCAATATTTTTCTCTGGTCTTTGGCCAGCCGCTTCAAAAATACCGATGAGATGAATGCTGTTGCGGCAGTGGTTCAAAACACGGCTGGCACGTCTTGGGCATTACGTTTGGCAAAGGCTGCGGGTGTTCGTGGCATTGATATTGATTCTTGGTCTTATCCGGTGCGCGGCCTTCCAAATTGGTCACAGATCGGAAAGCCAATCGAGAAGTCGTTGGTGTTTGCATTGTCCAGACAAGAGAGCGAATTTGATCCCAATGCAGGCAGCTCGGTTGGCGCACAAGGTTTGATGCAATTGATGCCAGGTACTGCAAAGTTGGTGGCGCGCCAGTATGGTGTTTCGTATAGAGCGGGCAGTTTGAAATCAGACCCTGCCTACAACGTGAAACTTGGCGCGGCGCATTTGGCTGATCTGGTTTCGGATTTTAATGGCTCATATATTCTTACACTTGTGGCCTATAACGCTGGCCCACGCAGATCGCGCGAATGGGTGGATGAATATGGCGATCCACGCGGTGGCCAAGTTGATCCGATCGATTGGGTCGAATGTATTCCGTTCAATGAAACCCGCCAATATGTGCAAAAAGTTTTGCAAAACGTACATGTTTATCGCTCAAGGTTATCACCAGAAAGTGTGCGGCCGATGACGGCAGATTTAAAACGCGGCACCCCGGCCGATCTTGCAGTGGCAAGCACAACCAATGCCGATCCCGCCCCTTCCTGTCTGGGCGGTTCAATTGGATCTTTGATCAGCAGCTGCAATTAAAAATGAAAAGGACCGGAAAAACCGGTCCTTTTTCGAAATGTTTGACTTCTTTATTTCTGAGTGCGTGTGCCTGAAAGTGTTTCACCCTTAGCATTTTTCAAACCGCCTGTGCCGTAAAGCCGTGTGAACTCGGCTTCGTTGCCCGCAGCCAAAAGAGCTGCTTGCTTAATCCATTCTTCACGCTTTATGCGGCCACCAAAACGCAGATGATCATCAACCCATTCGACTTGTGATGCTGTCCATTCTGCAATTTGATCGAAGTGGAAGAACCCAAGATTATGCAAAATTGATTCGTTCTTTGGGCCAACACCGCTGATGCGTTGGAGGTTATCGGCCTTGCCGCCGCGTGCAGCTGCAATGCCCTTTGGCCGTTCCATTTTACCAACTAGTGCAGGTGCAGCAACAGCAGGAGCCGGACGCGGCATAACAGGAGCCGCTGGAGGAACATAGGCTGGCACAACGGGTGTCGCTACTTTGACCGGAGCCATTGCAGGCTGATCCTCTGTGCCGAACAGATTGCGCAAAGCCCAACCAAGCAAGCAACCTAAGAAGTAGGCTGCCAAAATCCAGAGGGCGAGTTCGATGAGATAATGAACCATGTGACTGTACGTCCTTTATCTTGACGATTTTGATGGGATGCATGTGGTGTAACCCACCCACGCACCGATGAGAAACGCCAAAGCCAACCAAATCCAATTGTGTTGAAAGAGAATGGATGTGTTGTTGAAGTTAAAAAATTCGTTCATTGCAATGTCCCCTTATTTCGCAACTGTAAATTCTGCACGACGGTTTCTCCGCAATGCGTCTTCTGTTGGTGATAGATCAAGCGGCTTGTCTTCGCCCACACCAAAACCGTTCAAGCGGTAGAGCTGAATTCCTCTCGAGGTCAGCGCATCAACCACAGTCTTTGCGCGATTTTCGCTTAGAATTTGATTGTGTTCGAATGTGCCACGAGAGTCAGCATTCCCAACAATGTTGATCCTCATTTCACCACAGCGTGGATCATTGAGCAGAGCAGCGTATTGATTTACCGCAAGATCATATGGTGTTTGCAAGTCCCACTTATCGGTTTCAAACCGGACTGGAAACACTGCTGCGATGCGGGCCAAAGTCGCTTCGCAATTATAGGGTTGACCGACTGGCGGTGGCGGCGGTGGGGCTGCTACATTCACCGTCAATTCGCCCTTTGTCGCATCAGAAACAGATTGCGCTTCGCCGTCGGTTACTGTCGCAACAACATCATACACACCGTTTACGACGGCCTTTGCTGGCTTCAACATCCAATGGCCTGAAGCATCAGACAACAGATCATAATCTCTACCCAGCTTATGCTTCACACCATCAAGTTCGACCACCAAAGACTTTGCAAGTCCAGCTGACCAAGTTCCTTTAACAGTCGGACGATCCGAATCAGATGTGCTTGTCTCTACCGTGGGTGCTGGCAAAACTGGCTTTGGCGCTGGTGGCGGAGGTGGTGGAGGCGGTGGCGGTGGTGGAGTTTTGACAGTCAATTCGGCAGTTGACGTATCCGACACCGCGTTGCCTTGACCATCAGTGACCTTTGCGACCACGTCGTAGTTGCCATCACCCAAATTGGAGTTTGTTTTCAAGGTCCAATTGCCGTTTGCATCCGACGTCAACGCATCGTCCTTGCCCAGAACAGCCGTTTTGCCCGCGATTGAGACAGAAAGCCCTTGCCCAGCAACAGCTGCCCAAGTTCCTTTGACTGTTGTATTGCCATTTTCCGACACAACGGTTTCAACTGTTGGCGCGACCAACTTTACAGCTTCTGGTTTTGGCGGGGCGACAGGAGCAGGTGCTTCTGCCGCAGCCACGACGATTGCTGCTGGCCCTGCATATTTAGCAACATTGCCCGCCGCATCAGTAACTGACATGTTCAAATCATATTTGCCCGGTGCAAGTTGATCAGTTGGCACGAACGTAAACTGGCCTTTGCCGTCAGAAATCAACTCTCTATCTTTGCCGAGCGCATAGGCCTTTTTGTTGAAATCAATCTCCAAGCTGTTTCCCGGCATTTCTGACCATTTGCCAGTGATTGCATAGGGCCAAACAGCATCAGCTGGAGCCATGACCATACTTGGAGCTTCTGGAGCCACTGTATCTACAACAATCGCGGAAGCCGCTGAGGCCGCCGAAACCGTGCCATCAGCACTTTCAACCTTTGCTGTCACTTCCACAGGCCCATCCGGCATCGCTACCGTGGGCATTAACATCCAACTGCCGGGCTTATCGGTGGTTAGCTCAGGCGATGTTCCCAATGTGTAAGTCTTTGCACCAACGGAGACCATCAACTTGGCGGCCTCTGCTGGATATGTGCCCATAATCATCGGCATGGAATTGTTTGTTGTCATAGACATCACGGTGGGAGCCATCAAAGGCATTGGCGCCACTTTTACGGGTTCAGGTGCAGGAGGTGGTGGCGGCGGAGGTGCTACAATTTTCAGATTCGCAACATCAACAAGGCGCACGCCATAAGTTGCGGCCACATTATTTCTCGCCGTATCTAATGCTTCTTGGCTGGCCACTTCACCAGACATAATCGCGTCACGACCGTCAAACTCAACTTTTGGCCCCGCAGCAGCTGTCATGGCGCGACTTGATACATCATTCACAAGACTATTGGTTTGGATGATTCCTGCCGCTAAAAACGGGAGCCCTGCCCCCACCGCCATAAGTTGAATCCATTTCGAAGGCTGCCATTGATACATTTATGTGTTTCCCCGGTTATTCACACGAACATGCAGCAACGATCCGTTTTCTGCCCCGTCCTTAACGGTTGATTATCACATCTTTGAATTGATTGGCCAATTGATTCTGTCGGGCGTTTAACCGCGCCACGTTTTCTTAAGGCTTTATAAGGGAATAGAACGCTTCATCAACAGAACTGTGGCGCATTCGCCACAGATGGCTAAAAACTTAGACATTTGCCGCGTTATGCGTTGACCTTAAGCTTCCAAGCGACGAAACACCATGTGTGTGCACGGCGACTCGTGCATTGCCCGCCTACTCATTTGCAGGGGACCGGGGGGCTCATTTAAACTCCAAGAACTTGGGAGAATACAATATGAATACACTTAAATTTGCACTTCTCGGAACAGCGGCAATTGCTGCAGTTTCGGTTAGCGCCCAAGCAAGCACAGCTTCTGACGTTGCTGCCCTCAAGGCACAAGTAGAAGCTCTGACTGCTCAGGTTGCTGCTGCCCACACCGCTGCTGATCTTCCATCTGGTTATCAATTCGTGTCAACATCCATGCAGCCATCGCTGTTGGATCCAACACGCAAAGCCTACACAATTGCCATTATGCCAACTGCTGATGCTCCTGCATCAACTGTGTTGCAATGGACTGGCTTTGCCCGCGCTGCTTTTGTTTATGGCCAAAAAAATGTGAACTTCACAAATGCTGGCGCTTTAGTTGATCCAGCAAAGGCGACCGCAGTTAACGATCCTCTCGTTGATGGTGTGGCCGTTGCTGCAGGTTCATACTCCAAAAGCCAGAAACACATTATGGCTCGCGGCGAGCTCTCTGTAACTGGTAAAACAGATACAGCCGTTGGCGAAGTTGGTGCAACTCTTACATTCCGTAATAACTGGGATGGTAATAACGCAGTTGGTAAAGACTTAGGTTGGTCTGTACGAGTAGCAAAAGGCTGGTGGGCATTAACACCAAACCTGATGTTGATCGGCGGCTTTGATGGCATGACTGGTGGTGTTGGTGGTTACGGCACAGACAAGTTGAATGCATTCTACACCGATGGCGCGCCAAACTCTGCTGGCAATCCTGGTGACACATCGCAATTTGCTCTTGCTTACGCAGATGGTCCGCTTAGCTTCAAAATTGCTGTTGGTCATTATGAAGGTAAAGACAACAACTTGACAGCTAATACTGGCTTATCAGACTTTGATCTTGCTCTTCCGGCAAACGTCACTGCCTACAGCGACTATGCTTTCGGCGCAAACGCAGAATACAAAGGCGATGCAATGTCAGCTAAGGTTGCTGGTTGGGTGCATGGCGGCGACTATCAAGTTGGCGTAGGCGCAACAGCTTCAATGGATATGTTCACATTGTCTGCTGCTGCCGCAATTGGTAAAGATGCCAACCATACATTTACACGCGCAATCTCCACTTTGGGTGGTAATTGGAACTACGTGGAAGATGCAACCTACTGGAATGCAAATTTGATGGCTGGTGCTTCATTGTCAGATTCAGTGAAAGCTGAAATTGGCGTGGGTTACAACCAATATACAAGCACTGGTGGTGCGGCTCTTGGCGGCCTTACTTCAGACAAGCTTGGTGTTGCCGGTGGTTTGTACTACTCACCAGTTTCGCAGTTGACTGTTGGCGCAGAAGCCAGCTGGAATCGTGAAACAACAAACTTTGCAGCTCCAGCTGTAAACAACACTGGTTCGACAACGGCAGAATCAATTACTGCCGACCTGGTAACTGTATTCAGGTTCTAAGTTATACAAATCTAATGAGAACGGCTCGCTTCGGCGGGCCGTTTTTTTATGTACATTTGTCCTCGCCCGCGACAGCGGGAGAGGAAGGGGACCCTAATTGCGCCAGCAATTTGGGGGAGGTGAGGGACAAGCGGCGCAGAATAATAACTGCCGTTCCCTCATCTCCCCCATGCGAAGGCGCATGGGTCCCCTTCTTCTCGCGTAAAACGGGAGAAGACACTTAGATATAGCCTTGTTACTGCCGCGATCTTCGCGTAATTAAATCGCTTGTCAGACTGGGTGTCAAATCACGTGAATCTTAATCGATTTCTTCTATTTTTTGTTGCAGCAACTTTTTTAGCTGCTTGTGCGGCTGACCAAGTTTCGCTTGAAAGTCGAGCTATTTCTGTAGATCAACAAGCTGAGCCTGCGGGTGCAGCGGGGCAAGAGGCTGCGGCATCTGTTGCCCATCTATTGCCAAGTACCGGCCCCACATATGTCACCCTTACTGTTTCACAAGCCGACCGTTTTGACACGAAAGCCAGCACCAACGCCATTACATCTGGGAGTGGTTTTGTGGTTGGTGAAGACGGATTAGTGATGACTGCGGCCCATGTTGCTGTGGCTAAAGGTAATGAAATTTCAGCCCGCGCCGCCAATGGCCGGGTTTATTCCGGTACTGTAATTGGCATCAATCCAACAAACGATATGGCGGTTGTGAAACTGCGAAGCTTCAGCGGTCGCAGTGCTGTGCCTTCAACACCTGGTTGTTTAGCTAAGGGTGATTTGGTTTACACTTTGGGAAAACCTCATGGTTCAGGCGACACAGCGCGTGTCGGCTCTCTTGAAGCCAAGCATTTTGGTCGTGCCGTGGCTTACGGAAAATTTGGCTACCCCGATGCCATGGTACTTCATATGGGCACGCAACGCGGCGAATCTGGCGGGCCAGTGTTTGATGGCAAGGGCCACCTCGTTGGCATGGTTGTCAGCACGCTGTCTGACGCTTCTGGAAACTCGATCAATCTGGCCCATGCGATCCCAGCAACGTCCCTCGCCAATTTCTTGTGTTCTACGACAACCTGTGGGCAAAATTGGAACGCGTTGGCCGCCAAAAACATGGACGCTTGCGGGTAAGAATGTGGCACATACATTTCGGTGACAGTGCATTTAACTATCGCATTCGCATGTTAAGGCGTTCTCGATGCGATAGTTAAATGCACTGTCACCGAAATGTAGGCGGCTGTTACGGCAGCAGAACCGTCGAACCTGTTGTGCGACCTGATTCCAAATCGCGGTGCGCTTGCGCCACGTCTGCCAAAGCATAATGCTGGTTGACTGGAATTTTCACTTTCCCAGATTTTACAATTTCAATCACATCCTTGGCCGTTTCGTTAAACTCATCATTCGTGGCAATGTAACTATAGAGCGTTGGTCTTGTCAGAAACAGCGAGCCTTTGGCAGCCAGCAATCCCAAATTGAAGTCTTTAATTGGCCCCGATGCATTGCCGAAGCTAACGAACAGACCCCGTGGTGCAAGACTGTCAAGGGATGCCATCATCGTGGCCTGCCCTACGCCGTCATAAACAACCGGAACGCCCTTGCCCTTGGTAATCTCGCGAACACGCGTCGCCACGTCTTCAGTACGGTTGTTGATGACATATGCACAGCCATGCGCTTTGGCAATTTCGATTTTTTCCGATGAACCAACGGTGCCGATGACTTTCACGCCGAGCGCCTTGGCCCATTGCGACAATATCAACCCCACCCCGCCAGCCGCGGCATGAACCAAAATAGTTTCGCCGCGCTTCACTTTGTAAGTGGCGCGCAATAAATAGCGAACGGTCATGCCCTTCAGCATCATACCAGCCGCAGTTTCATCGCTGATTGATTTCGGTAACTTAATCAGTCGATTGGCCGGGAAATTGCGCGACTGGGCATATGAACCGAGCGGGCCAGACCCGTAAGCGACGCGGTCTCCGATCTTGAATCCTTTTACCCCTGCCCCTATGGCAGTGATAACGCCCGCCGCCTCATTGCCAAGGCCGCTTGGTAGTGCGGCCGTTGGATAAAGCCCGCTGCGATAATAGGTGTCGATATAGTTGAGGCCGATGGCCGTGTGTTGGATTTGCACTTCGCCTGCCATGGGTGGGGCTAAATCAACATCCACCATTTGCATCACTTCGGCTCCGCCGGTTTTGGCAAATTGAATCATTTTCATGTGGTGAGTCCTTCAAACAAATTTTTTCAATGCGGACACTAGTTTTTCCCAGCTCAGATCTTCAAGAGCTATAATTTCGACGTCCAAAACAGCGGCCTTGCCCATCAGCGCGTTGTAACGAACGCTATTGCGCGCTTCATCAAATAGATCGGTGGTCACAAGTATGGCCACTTTCTCTCCAGGCCTGCCAAAATGATCACCCAAATTATCAGCTTCATGCACAGCGTCCATCAAACGATTGCGATGCTTGCGGTCGTGCATATCAAGTTCTGACCGAAAAGCCTTGCACGAGACAAAAGCGAGGGTTTCATTTTTACGCAGGATCAAATCAATTTCATTTTCCCCGGTGAAGCCCTTCACCTGCCAACCGATGACCTGGCCATAAATCGCTTCATCGACCCCTGCCTCGATTGCAGCCAACCAAGCCAACTCTTCAAGCCAGCCACCCGCGAGATACCTTTTGCTTTTTGTTTCACAAATCGCTTCGCCGCCTGGCTCACGGATTAAGAGTTTGTGATTTTCTAAAAATTTTATGAGCTCGAAGCCACCGCTAGGTAAATTTCCGACCGTAATTGGAACGCGGTGAACATAATCGTCCGTTGCTTTGAAAACATAATCACGCACTTTTTCAAACAACATATAGTTTTCGCTAATATGACGAGATACGACCGCGTTTGCATGCGCAACTGAGGCCTCGCCATGGATGGCCTTTAGCCATGCCCCGCGCTGCTTCAAAATAGTTTCAATACTGGTGCTTTTCATGGGTGCCTTCATGCCCTAAGAATTGATAAATTCCAAGAGGATCTAGAATGACGTTCCGTTTGTCGCCATTGGTTGGCCAAGTTGAGTTCCCCCCTATTGCGGAAGCAATGAGCTGGGTGAAGGATCGTTCGGGTTCACGCGAGCTGTTGAACATGTGTCAAGCTGTTCCCAGCTATCCGCCTGCTGAGATCTTGCAAAACGAAATTGCGCGGCTTGCACATGAGCCGAGCACAGGCGGATACACCGATATCTTCGGCATCATGCCGCTGCGTGAAGCTTACGCGGCTCACATCAGTGCTGACTATGCGGCCCGCATTTCTGCAACTGAAGTTGCGATTACAACGGGGTGCAATCAAGCTTTTGCGGCGGCCATCATGTCTGTGGCCAAAGCTGGCGACAATGTGATTATTCCGGTGCCCTATTATTTTAATCATCAGATGTGGTTGACGATGATGGGGATCGAGATCAGAGCGATCCCCGCATTTTCAGAGGGTGTCTCACATCCCTCACCAGAGCTTGCGGCATCGTTGATTGATAGCCGCACGCGGGCCATTGTGTTGTGCTCGCCCAATAATCCAACAGGTGCAATTTATCCAAGTTCAATATTAAATCAGTTTTATGATGTTTCTCTCAGTGCTGGCATCGCGCTGATTTTGGATGAAACATACAAAGATTTCAGGCCTGATCCATCTCCACCGCACAATCTTTTAGCGCGTGATGGATGGCAGAATACACTGATCCAGCTTTATAGCTTTTCCAAAATTTATGCTCTGGCAGGTTACCGTTTGGGAGCGATTGTTGCGGGTAAGCACGTGCTTCATCAAGTGGCGAAAGTTCTCGACACCATGACCGTCTGCCCCCCACAAATTTCACAACGCGCCGTATTGTTTGGTTTGACTGAACTCGACGATTGGAAGTCGGAAAAGAAAGCCGTCATGCGCGGGCGGCTGGAAGCGATGCGCGCCAGCTTTAAAACCCCAAACTTGAAATATGAGCTAGTCGGCAGCGGCGCCTATTTCGCTTATGTGAAACACCCGTTTGTTGGAGAGCCATCCAAATCCGTCGCCATGCGCCTAGCCCAACAAAACGACCTCCTCTGCCTTCCCGGCTCCATGTTCGGCCCCGGACAGGAGAATTACTTAAGGTTCGCCTTCGCAAATGTTGAAGCGACACGCATGGCGGGATTGGCTGAGCGATTGATTGAAAGCCAAATGTGAACCACCCCTTCAACTCTCTCCCCTCGCGGGAGAGAGCAGCTTGTTTTGCAAAGCAAAACAAGCAAGAGAGGGAAGTCGCATTTGACTGAATCAACTAATTGAGATGTCACCTAAATCCAAAATTTAATCAGGTGGAGGCGAACCTAATTCTAGCGAACATTGCTGACGGCAATACCTTGCACCAATGAAAAAACACCGAACGCCACAAAAAGTGAAAATGCAGTCCAAATCACAACATACACTATGAAGTCCAAGATATGTCGGAGGATTGAAGATTTCACTTTAAACGAAATTTGCTTAACAAGCGGGGAAAAATATGAACAAAAACTTAATGAAAGAACACAGGTTGCTGCTAACCCAATGTATTCAAGTAGACGATTTTGGGTCTTGGTACCCCACAGTATAATTAAACTGCAGACAGTCGCATTTTGCAAAAATTCGAAAGTACGACGAACTAATTGACGAAAAAATTTCGAAGTAAACGAATTGGCTTCATATTTTATAAAATTACTTTCTACGAATTGGAATAAAAGATTGGTCAGCCTAAATGATGAGATCGGCCTGTCCATAAGGCCTACCTCAATGTTCGATTGTTTTGGCTTGATGCGAGGTTTTAAGGTTTTCATTATCCAAGAACGACTAGTTTAAGTTTTTCTTTTAACAGAGAAAAATTTTGATTCTTCCAATTCGTTTCGATAATTCGAAATTCGATTGATATCACAACATCAACCTAATTCTCTTCAAATTTCGATGCTACCGCATTCAAAAATCGTTGTCCCCTACGCCGCCCTCTTCCACTTCTGCACCTTGATCGCCTTAGCCCCCTTACGTGCCCTAGCAATGTCATAACTGTTTTGCATCCGCATCAGGACATCCATCGAAACGCCGAAGGCCATTTCGATGCGCAGTGCCATTTCAGGCGAGAGGTCAACGTGTTCATTGAGCAGGCCTGATAAAGCCGGGCGGGTTACGCCGAGGGCTTTGGCCGCGTCGGTTACGGTGAGTTCCAAATGCGCTAAAATTTCGTGTTTTACAAAACCACCCACATGGGGAGGTTCTTTCATCCGGATACCTAATTGTGCTGCCATGATTTTCTCCTAATGATAATCTTCGTAATTCAGATCGATAATTTCAATTTCAGTTTTCTCAATTCGAAACGTCAGTCGCCAATTTTTTGAGACAAACAGGCTCCATGTTCCTTTCCGTTTTCCTGTCAGCAAATGCGCCTTCCACAGTGGCACTTTGTGCAGCTGGTTTTCGTCCTGCATATCTTGCAGGAACGCTGCCATACGTCTGAGTTTTTCGACGAGATCTGGTTGAATGCCAGAGCGGTCGTCGTCTTCAATCAGCCGCCGCAAACCTTTGTGGATGATGTTTCTGATCCGCATAGGAGTTTATATAATGAAGCATGTTATCTGTCAAGTTACGGATTACAGACTCTCAAACTCCATCAAAACTACCCCCAAACGTCGTCTTCGTGAGCTTGCAAGACTTGTTTGGTGTGGCTTTGGATTTTTTGACCCATGTGTGGAGTATGACAACAGTTAGCAGGATGACCGCGCGGTGTCAAGGATTGTTTATTTGTACAAGCATAATATTCATATATTGTTGAAATGCAAGGGGTGAATGAAATCGAAAACAGTTCAAGGGGCCACCAGCCCCCTCAGTCCTTCGGACAGCTCCCCCAAGCAAGTTGGGGGAGCGCGATAATCGCGAGATGAACCTTAATCTGCCGAATTCGACGGCGCGTTCCTATCGGCCATGAATTTTTCGAAGTGTTCACGGTCTTTGGCGTGGCGCAGCTTGGTCAGGAATTCATCAAAGGCATGACGCTCGTCATCAAGCTTGCGGCGCTCGGCTTCGAGTTTTTCCATTGCCACCTTGCGGTATTCATCAAAGGCGGCGTTGCCCGTGTTATAACCCGAAGTTGGGCGCTGCCACTTGCCAGCAAAGTTAGACACGGTGTCAGAGGTTTTTTGCCAATTAGACCATGGAGCTTCCATTTCGCTTGCACCTTTCCAGATTTCGCCTTTTTTCATTTTCATAAACAACGCAACAAGGCCAACGGGCCAAAACAACGCAAACCCACCGAGCACAGCGCCGATTTCATAAATCGACCATGGCTTCTTATTCATGCGGCCATAGCAACCGCGGTTATCGCGGTTCAAAGTTTCGGCCGTCGCATCTGCTGTATAAGTCATACTGCCCTCCATTAAGTGTTCTTATGAAATAGGAAGGTGCTGCCCAATTTCAAGAGAGCTATGTCGGATTTAATCTTTCGCCCGCGCCCACAACCAGCTAGAAGCGACAGCACACTGTATTTCAAGGAATTTGCCAATGCCCGTTTACAAATCCAGAACCACCACCCATGGCCGCAACATGGCAGGCGCACGCGGCCTATGGCGTGCCACGGGCATGAAGGACGGCGATTTTGGCAAACCGATTATTGCCGTGGTCAACAGCTTTACGCAATTTGTGCCGGGGCATGTGCACTTGAAAGATTTGGGGCAACTGGTGGCGCGGGAAATTGAAGCGGCCGGCGGCGTGGCTAAGGAATTCAATACCATCGCAGTGGATGACGGCATCGCCATGGGCCATGACGGCATGCTTTATTCCCTGCCCTCGCGCGAGATTATCGCAGACTCGGTTGAGTATATGGTCAATGCGCATTGTGCCGATGCGATGGTGTGCATTTCCAATTGCGATAAAATTACACCCGGCATGTTGATGGCTTCCATGCGTTTGAACATTCCGAGCGTGTTCGTCTCTGGCGGGCCGATGGAGGCAGGCAAATATTTGGCACCTTCAGGCAAAATCAAAGCGCTTGATTTGGTGGATGCCATGGTGGCTGCTGCTGATGATAAATATTCCGATGAAGAAGTGGAAACTATTGAGCGCTCCGCCTGCCCTACTTGTGGTTCTTGCTCTGGCATGTTTACCGCCAACTCGATGAACTGCTTAACTGAAGCTTTAGGTTTGTCGTTACCGGGCAATGGTTCAACACTGGCCACGCATTCAGATCGCAAGCGCTTGTTCCTCGAAGCTGGTCATCTCATCGTTGATATTGCCAAGCGCTATTATGAACAAAACGATGAAAGCGTTTTGCCGCGCAATGTGGCTTCGTTCAAGGCGTTTGAAAATGCGATGACGCTGGATATTGCCATGGGCGGATCTACCAACACGGTGCTGCATATTCTGGCGGCGGCCCATGAAGGCAGCATTCCGTTTACAATGGAGGATATTGATCGCCTGTCGCGCCGCGTGCCCTGCATTTGCAAAGTGGCCCCTGCCAAGTCAGATGTGCACATGGAAGATGTACACCGTGCGGGTGGCATTATGTCGATTTTGGGTGAGCTTGAAAAAGGCGGCCTCATCCATGCGGATTTGCCAACAGTGCATTCAGCCACACTTGGTGCGGCGATCAATCATTGGGATGTGACTCGGAGTAATTCAAAAACAGTGCGCGACTTTTTCTTGGCAGCGCCTGGTGGCGTGCCATCGCAAACCGCATTCAGCCAATCGCGCCGTTGGGATGATCTCGATATCGACCGCGAAAAAGGTGCAATCCGTTCAGTCGAACATGCTTTCTCAAAAGATGGTGGCCTTGCTGTTCTCAAAGGCAACATCGCCATTGATGGTTGCATCGTTAAAACGGCTGGCGTGGACGAGTCCATTTTGAAATTCACTGGCCCAGCGGTGGTGTTTGAATCTCAAGACACGGCGGTGGCGGGCATTCTGAATGGCGAAGTTAAAGCCGGCGATGTTGTTGTCATTCGCTATGAAGGCCCACGCGGCGGCCCTGGCATGCAAGAAATGCTTTATCCAACAAGCTATATCAAATCCAAGGGTCTCGGCAAAGCCTGCGCGCTGATCACTGATGGTCGTTTTTCTGGCGGCACATCAGGCTTGAGCATCGGCCATGTTTCACCTGAAGCAGAAGAAGGCGGGCTCATTGCGCTGGTGAACACAGGTGACACCATCGAGATCGATATTCCAAACCGCACCATTAATTTAGCCGTGAGCGAAACCGAACTTGAAGCCCGCCGCGCTGCTCAACTTGCGCGTGGCAAAGCCGCGTGGACTCCGATGAAATCGCGCCCGCGCAAAGTTACGGAAGCTTTGCGCGCATATGCGGCATTTGCCACTTCGGCGGCCAAGGGTGCGGTGCGCTTCGTTCCTTAAACCGAATCGCGGCGCAGCGGTGTGGTGGAGCAATGAATGCCGCCGCCGTTTTTATGCATGGCAGCATATGGCACGGTGACCCACGAGACACTTTGCTTGGCCAAACGGTCGAGCGTTTCGTTGGTGGCACCTTCGGGCATCAGCAGTTTACCGGGTGCCATGGCCAGCGAATTGTTGATCCATGGATCATCGGCGGGGCTGATTTCAATCAAGCGCACGCCGCGCGATTTCAAATCTTCCATAAATGAATATGGCAGGCCGAAGGGGTTGACCAAGGCCAAATCCTTATCAATCATCAAAAATGCACAATCGATGTGAATGTCATATCCGGTCAGCGGAATGATCAGCAGCTCAACCCCTTGGCGCTTCAACACTTCGCCCACCTGCTCTGCCCCCTCGCGGTTCACGCGCACGCCAATGCCGATGGCTGCGGTTTTGTCATTGATCCACGCAAAGCTGCCGCCTTCCATAATGCCGGTGCCAGAAATTGTACGCAAAATGGGAACACCAATTTTAGCCAAAGTGCGGGTGATGGCCAATTCTTCGCCACGGCGAATACGAGCACCCATGCGGCAAACGATGGCACCGCCTTTGACCATGATCAGCGGATCGCGCGTGTAGCAAGATTTGAGCCGCGTGTGGTCAACGCCCTCAACATGATGCACCTCAATGCCTTCGCTTTCTAACGCGCGCACCATCGCATCATGCTGGCTCTGCATCTTCGGAATATCGGGCGGCGTGTCGGATTGGAAATACCAGCCTTTTTCCATATCACCAAAAGAGCCGATTTCGGCGATACGCTTTTTGGGATCAACGATTTTCATCTCAGGCCCCGGACGGTGCACAAGGATGGAGCGGATCGTGCCCACATCATTATCGACCCCATAAACCTTGCCCCAATGGCGCATCAGTTCGCTGTCATCTTCGAATGGCGGAGACGCATCAGCCGCGAACATCTTGATGGTTTGGTTATAGACCCAGTGGGGATTGCTGTTGGCCATAGTGATACTTTCTATTCTTGGTTTTTGTGGCGCGCAGATTCAAGCAACGCTGCCATAGCATGACGCAAACCATGAAGCTGATCAACCAAGTGCAGCACCACGCCCACGCCCTCATCATTGACACCCATCTGATGCTTAAGGTCTTGGATAAATTGGGCGCGCGCCAGATCGGCCTCAGTGAATTCGTCTTCTTCTGGAAGCAGCCATTGTTCCGAAACCCAAATGTCCAAGGTTTGCGGATCGAGATTGGTGTGCAATAAAAATTCAGCTTTAGCGATGATCATGATTGCATTTCCTTGCGTGGATTATAGGAAGCATCTGGCTGCCAATTTGATAAAAATTCATCGAGAGCAGGATCTGACCTCACAGGCATGATGATTTTTAGTTTCACCAATTGATCGCCACGGCCAGCAACACCTTTGCCTTTCAAACGCAAAGTGGAACCTGCATTTGAATTTTTTGGAATGTTCAGCAGCACTTTGCCTGATGCTGTCGGCACTTCGATCGAACCGCCAAGAACGGCTTCCTTAATGCTGACTGGAAGTTCCAAGACAATATCATACCCTGCGCGGGTGAAAAATTTATGCGGTGCGATGGAGATTGTAATCAAAGCATCGCCTGCCCCTCCCGTGCCTGATGAAGGCTGGCCCTTGCCTTTTACGCGCAAAGTTTGTCCCTCTTGGATTCCGGCGGGAATGTTGACATCCAGCGTTGAGCCATTTGGCATTGAGATGCGCTTGGATATGCCGTTGATTGCTTCCAGAAATTCTACCGACAGGCGATATTGAGCATCAAGACCCTTGGCATTGCGCGCTTGCTCGGCCTGACGACGGAACAATTCAGCGAATAGATCGTCTTCACCTGCAAAATCCTCATAGGCCGATTGGTTGGCATATGGATTGCCCCGTGGTTGTTGTTGGGTTTGCGCTTGATCACGGTAATACTGGCGCTGCTTGGCGTCTTGCGTAACTGCACCAGTGGCATCAATTTCACCAGCGTCAAACTCGGCGCGTTTTGTGTTGTCTGACAGAAGTTCATTCGCGCTGGCAATGTCTTTGAAATGTGCTTCAGCCTTCTTGTCGCCTGGGTTTAAATCCGGGTGATGTTTTTTGACGAGGGCGCGGTAAGACTTCTTGATTTCTTCAGCGCTGGCTGTTTTTGCAACGCCCAGAATTTCGTATGGTGATTTCAAAGTGTCGCCCCTCCGCAAGACATTTGCCAATGTAGGCCGAGGCCCAACAATTTTAAAGCTATGCTTTTGAGGTGAATGGTGGGCGGTGCAGGATTCGAACCTGCGACCCGATGATTAAGAGTCATCTGCTCTACCAACTGAGCTAACCGCCCGCTCCATTCAGAGCGAAGGCCCCGCAAACGGCGAGGCCAATGGAGCGCGGTATAGGCAGGAAGTTTGGGGTTTGCAAGCGGGGATATTGGGGTGGGAATGGTGGAGTGTGAGCTCGTGTTATTTTGTTAGTACGTTTTAAAAACTGTCGAATGTTGTACTTGATATTCCGTATCAAAACTGATACATTTCGTCCTAATGGAATTACGCAAGCTCGTTTCATTTCTAGGTGACTCTCTTTCACGCCTGCAAGACTTCCCCGAAGATGCGAGGCGGGCGGCTGCAAGATCTATGTGTTGCACGCCTTCCAGAAGAAGACACAGAAAACAGCGCAACGCGATATTGATTTGGCAATCATTCGGTTTCGCCAAATTGGAAAGGAATGACATGAACAAGATTGAAACATTCGACAACGTGTGGTTCGCACTTGAAAAGAATAAGGCCGATGCAATTAATTTGACGCTGCGCTCAAAATTGAAGATGGCGATTGAAGATGCAGTCGAAAGCTGGGGTATCACGCAGCAAGAGGCAGCCAAAAAACTCGGCATCACGCGGCCACGTTTAAGCGATCTGCTGCGCGGCAAGATCAATAAATTTAGTTTAGATATGCTAACCACACTGGCCCATAATGCAGGACTTACGGTGAAGATGAGCGTGAAGAAGAAGGTTGCGAAGGCGGCGTGAGCGAATGGCACGCCTCTGTTCGGAGAGGGGTGAACTCTTGTGAGCGCTGAGTTGCAATCAGAAAGTGCTTCTCCGGGGATGGATGGAGGGTAAAGGTGCTATGGAAGTATATATAATAAAATGCACTGTCACCGTAACCCTAAGGGCTTGCCATCTCTCCGGCGCAAGTGGTGAGAGGCGCGAATTCTTCTGAGCGAAGTGGGGTAAGCGCGTGAGGTGCGGCAGATGCTTGTGCTCAAAGTAAAATGCACTGTCACCGTAATCCGGTAATCATGTTGGAAACCCAGAAGATCACCTATTGAAAGACCCAGTGCGCTGGTTTCACGACAGTCCCAAGCCGCAAATTCCTCACCCAGCCGGGCAACATCAGAAAAATCAGCCACCGACTTTGCCGTTGAAACTGCGAACACTTTTGGCAATTTCGAACTCCCTCGTTCACGATCAAAATCGAGATAACGGTGACACGTCATTCTATTCTTAATCTTGTTTTAATTGAATGACGTGTCACCGTTTTTTGCTGTTGCCCCCTGGCACCGTAATTCAAAAATGGAGAGATTACCGGGATGGCGCGCAAACAACAAATTGTTTGCGTGAGTTTACTTTCGCCCTCTTGGATGCGACCGCTTTTGATGAGTTTGTGCACACATTCAGGCATACCTTACGATCCCATCAAAATCGGATTGACTCGATCAATGTTGGACGCTTGCCAATACAGGGCTACACTGGCGGAGCACTGCCTGCTTTAACGAGTTCCCAGAACTCAGCTCGACCATTCGTTTTTGGAAATTCTGAAGTTGGAATGGGAACTTCAAGGAATTTGCATAAGGGCTCCCACCCTTGCTTGACTTCATAAATCAACAGATTTTTAGCGGGAATAATCTCTTTTACAGCTTCGGTATGCGCAACGAATGCCTTTGCGAGCCCAGCCTTATCTAAACCAGCAGGAAAGCCAGTTTTGGCTATCACCGCAGTCCCCCAATCAATCCACGGATGCATATGCGGAGGGGCTTTGTCTCTTCCCTCGAGCAAGGAGTAGATTGTTTCCGAAAAGCTTTCAGCCCAGCTTTCGGGGCTGCGAACTGTAAGGACGAACTTGGCGTCGGGATAGGCTTTTGCCAGTTCCCGATGAAAGCCTGCTGTTGGCCAATCAACTGCACTTTGATAGCCTTTATAGATAGCAGCCCAGTCTGCACTGCCTTTAAGGGCAGCCTGCCATAGCGGGAGTTGCACGGGCATATGGTGCAAGACCTCTTCCATGTGATGGGTGGGCCCAAGTCCCAGTGCATTGAGCGCCGATCTCAAAGAATATGTGCCGGTCCGCCCGACACCTGCCCCGATGATTTTTAGCGTCATAATTGTTGCTCCCCTTGTTTTTAGAACCAAACACGAACGATTCTAGTATTTTACATCATGTGATGAGCGTGCTTCATCTTATGGTGGCCACGATGATGACCGAAATCCGAGCAACCATGGACTTGCTTGCTTCTCTTTCCGCCGCCGCCACAGAATTTCATGCTCACGTGGCGGCTTCAGCCACGCCAAAGGTCGTAGGAACCGACATAAGAGCTGCCACAGTGAATAAAACTTGTAAAGTTTTGGTCATTGAATCTCTCCATAAAAAATTGATCGGTTGAGATGTATTCAAAAATAATGGTAAGCTGTTGAGAAAGATTTGACCCTTCAAAAAAGTAAACTCGTTGTCGTGGTAATATCACATCCCGTTGCAAACTTCACTATGTTTCTTTTCTATGTTGGATTCACGCGCATTTTATCTCTCAGATGAACTGGAAATCGGCCTGTCATTAGGTCGTATCACTATTCAGTCAAGCTGAAATCGCACACTATAAATCCCAATCATCCGTATCGGATTTATTCATAAATAATTTTCGGATTACGGTGATGTGGTGGACGGCGCTCGCTTACGGCCTCTGATGTGCCAAGGTGGTGTTGTAGAAACAACCAACGAGGGAGCCATCCACCATGACGAAGTCTGCCACGGAAACGACCATCCACACAATTGGTCTTGATATTGCCAAGAACAATTTTTCTATTCACGGGTTTGATGTTGAGGGTCACACGGTTTTGACCAAGGATTTGAAGCGCGGACAGATGCTGGGGTGGTTTGCCAAGCGTCCCGCTTGCTTGGTTGGGATCGAGGCCTGTGGGTCTGCGCATTATTGGGCACGGGAACTTGGCAAACTTGGCCATGATGTGAGGCTGATCCCGGCGCAGCGGGTCAAAGCGTTTCTGCCGCGGATGAAGAATGATGCGGCTGATGCAAAGGCGATTGCCCGCGCGGTGCGTGAGCCTGAGATGCGCTTTGTTGGTGTGAAGACCGTTGAACAACAATCTCTGTTGATGCTGTTCAAGGCGCGTGATCTGCTCACGGCGCAGCGCACCGCTTTGATCAATGCGCTGAGAGGACACTTCTCTGAGATTGGCATTGTGGTGGCACGTGGGGCTCATGAGGTGAAGACCTTGGTGGCACGGGTACTGAATGATGACCAACTGCCCGCGTTGATGCAAACAGCACTGCGCCCTCTGGTGACAAGTCTGTTGGGGCTGGAAGAGGAGATCAAGTCTCTGAATGTGGCAATCCTCAAACAACACCGCGCCAACGAACTGAGCATGCGTCTTGCCACAGTTCCGGGTATTGGCACATTGACGGCCACGGTTCTGAGCGCAACGGTGAGTGATCCGAAGATGTTTGCAGGGGGCCGCGAGTTTGCAGCCTGGATTGGATTAGTGCCGCGGCAGCATTCAACAGGTGGCAAGGCCAGCCTTGGCAAGATATCCAAGATGGGCAACCGCGATCTCAGGCGCTTGCTCGTGGTGGGGGCTCACGCTGCCCTTTACCGCATCAAGTCCGGCAAGACGCAATCCCCGCTTGCCGACTGGGCTCGAACCCTGCTGGCCAAGAAGCCGTTCAAACTTGTGGCGGTGGCCCTTGCCAATAAAATGGCCCGCATCGCTTGGGCTATTATGGCAGGTGATGATTGCTACAACACTAAACACACAACTGCCGCGTAACTGAACCGCGACAACCAAATTGGCCGGAGTGACGATGCGATGATGTGAGAGGTAAAGCGCTATGTGGCGCAAGGTCAACAAAAACCCGCTGCACTGTCAGGCGATGAGAGCGTTTTGATGATTCATCAAAACGCTTTAATAAGCGCGATACGGTGATTGGGAGTGAAGACCTCAGCGAACAACATCAGGGCCAGCGGCCAGCACTCAAGGTCGCATCATAGGCCGAAGACATGACCGCACCCCGCGCCAAAAACCTCAAACCATCAAAACAAAAACACCCTTGCCAAAAGAGCGCCGTCCAGACATGACAGTGCATTATATTATTAGTTCCATTTTTTAACACATCAAATGCACTGCCACCGTAATCCAACAAATCGGCGTTGTGGGTGTCCCCACCTACATAATCAATCAGAAGTACGGCGTCGTTGGCGCGCAAGGGGCCGAGATGTTGGTCGAACAGATTAAGGCGGCTGCGGGTGCATGAGTTTTCCCATCAGTCCATCCAGTAGCACTGGTGTTGGAAACTTTTGAGCTGCGATATTTAAAGTAAAACCTAGCTTTTGCGAAAGCAGAATTTAGAGAATTCTAGTGAATGTGTATTAGCTCTGTATTCGTTCGTTGTTATGTTGTTGGTATCTTTCCGCATTGAGTATTGGGTCAAGTCAGTATAGGTTTCCAATATGGGTGTATTTTTATTTTTTGTCGTTGCTCTTGGATATTCAGTCCAACTGATCGGTTCTGCCTCGGCGGCCTGCACGATGACAGTTTCAAAGACTTGGAAGAGTGCGGGCCTAACCATTGATGCCTCGTCCGTAGGGCCAAACTGCGCGCGAGCAGCAGCTCTATTGGTTGTGCGCGATGGCAAAGGACACATAAAATATAGCTTTTCAAGTGCTGCTGAATTTATCGGAACCTTTGGCAACTTGGCTGACGCGCCAGTGACCGACAATAAAAAGATGCTCAAGGCTTTGAACGAATGGCTCGACACGGGCCTATTTTCCAAAGTGACCCGCCTTTCACAATATGCCGAATGGAAGGCAGGAGCCGATGGTCCAATCGAAAACCCACCGAGCGCGTTTCCCTTCACAGTCAATAGCGACCTAAACCGAAACACTTATGAAGAATGGCGAAAACAGAATGTGCCAGTGTTTTGCTTTGTCCAAGGCATAGAGAGTGAGCGCTGCCTCGTTCGAACAAAACAAGGTGAAGTGTCCGAAGTCGGAATACAAAGTTTTCCTGGATAACGTCCAGTTTCCTCAGTATTTATACGCCACCTCTTGTATCCGAGTTTCGACAACGCGCGCATCCTCAAAGCCATTGGCAATTGCATTATCGCGCGCTGTAACGGCATCTGCCTCATTATCAATTGGGCCCATTTGAACCCGGTAGAGCGGGCCATTTGCGCCAACGGCTTTGACAATTTGTGTTGGGCCAAGAGATTTCAAAGCATCATAGGCCGCGGTTGCATTATCTAAGCTATGAAAAACAGCAACCCGAACAATGAACCCACCACTGGTTGGCGCAACTTCGTCCGCTGGAACACTTGCTTGTTGCACTGCGGCTTCACGTTTAATTTTTGGGCGCGGTGGTGCAACATCTGCTACTTGAGTTGATGTCTGCGCATTTGGATTATCCGCCATTGCTGCAATCTGACTCAAAGATGCGCCATTGTTCATGGCTTGGTTCATCGCCACCATATGCCGTGCAGAATCTTTAAGTGGTGCTGGGCCGATGAGCTTGACGCGCACATGGGTTTTGCCCTTATTGCGATAGCCCAAAACGTCGGCGGCTTTTTTTGAAAGATCAATGATGCGCGTGTCGACAAAAGGGCCGCGATCATTGATGCGCACGATAACTTGGCGACCATTATCTAGGTTGGTGACCATCGCATAACTTGGCAGTGGAAGTGTTGCGTGAGCTGCGGTCAAGGTGTTCATGTCAAACCATTCACCATTCGATGTTTTACGTTTATGAAAAGCCTCGCCATACCAGGAGGCAACACCAGTTTTGTCGTAACCCGGCTGTTCATGCGGTGTCCACGTGCGGCCTGCAACTTGATAAGCGCTGCCAACATGATATTTGCCGCCACCAAAAGGAATGGGGCCATTGCCCTTAAAATATGGACTGCCTGTGCCGGCGAATGGGTCAAGGCCTGCACCTTTCCATGAACTTCGTTTGTGAGATGATGATTGATTATGGCTGGAGCAGCCCGCAAGTAAAACTGCGCAAAGGCCCGTCATGAATATCGATGAGAATGAAATACGCATAGGCAACTCCATGAGACAAACATGTCACAGAGTTTCTTTTTGCATCCATTACGTAAAATTTGAGTCAAATTGTTTAGTTAGCAAATGGTAAAGCTTAGGGCTTGACCGTCGTTGCTGTTGTTGCCGGATTTTCTAAACGTTGCAAATTCTTCAGTGAAATTGAAATGCCTTTATCAGCAGCCTTCTGATAAAAAGATTTTGCCTGAACCAAATCTTTTTTTGTTCCCCAGCCCATTTCATACATGCCACCCAGATTGTTCATGGCCCAGCCGTCTCCAGCTTCTGCGGACATTAAAAAATATTTGAATGCTTCATCGAGATTACGGTCTGTTCCAAGTCCTTTGAGAAACATGACACCCAGATTATTTTGAGCAATTGGTAATTTTTGCGCTGCCGCTTTTTTGTAAAACTCGACAGCGGATTTTTCATCTTTTGCTATACCGTCGCCATTTTGTAACATCTGGCCAAGCAGGTTTTCAGAGGCAGCATGGCCATGACTGGCAGCTGATTGAAGAAGCTTAACGGCGGTTGGCTTATCGGCCTTGAGACCAGGAGCACCCTTATCAACTAGTTTTGCAAGACGATACTGCGCTTCATAATTGCCCGTGAACGCTGCATCACGATACCATTTTGCAGCTTCCACAATGCTGACTTTAATATCAGTGCCGCTTTCCAATGCTTCAGCGACGGCCATTTTTGCTTCGACATCGCCAGCTTTCGCAAGACGTAATTTTTTTAAGAACGGAAGATTATCAAGGCTAGGATTGCCTGCAATAGCTAAGCCGCTGCCTAACAGCAAAGTAGCGATTATCAAACCGTGGCGGTTTAGATAGGTCATCCTATTCCTTTTCAAGACTTCCTAGTTTTCAGTTTGTTATTTTAAACGCACAAAATCATTGTCGCGACAAAAAACAATCCAACATCCTTTGAGTTTCATTGTTGTGTCGGTCAGTGTTGCGGTCGCACGATAAGAACCGCCGTCATCGGCATTATAAATGTAGCCCTTATAGGTGTTTGGCCCAGACTGAACCATGCCACTGATAACAGGCAAACCCATAACAGGCCGCTTGCGCAATGCTTTGTTGGGGTTAAGCGCGTCCAACAACGGTGTTCCGTCTGGATAGTTTGGAGATGCCAATGCGACAATATTTGCACACAAGTTTTTACCGCAATGTGTCACCTTAACCGTCACACTTCCATTGGTGAGGCGCCAAATTCCATCTGGATTCACATCAGCAAAAGCCATTGGAGTTGCAACCAACATTGTAGCCATTGTTAAAACTATTTTCCGAAACATCGCGTCCCTCGTAATCAAGATTGTTATATTTATGCCAGAAGCTGTTGTCGCCGATCACCGCTTACTATAGCATAATCCAAATACCAAGGGAGTAGCTACATGAGCAATGTGACCAGCTTCAAATCACAAAAGACTTCTGATGCCAACGAATGGCAAATGCGTGTTGATCTTGCGGCAGCTTTTAGGCTGGCTGCAAAAAATGAATGGAATGAAGCTGTAGCCAACCATTTTAGCCTTGCGGTGTCTCGAGATGGCAAAAAATTTTTGATGAACCCGCGCTGGCGGCATTTCTCAAAAATGAAGGCCTCGGAGCTCATTCTCCTCGATTCAGACGATAAAGAAACTATGAATCGTCCAAATGCACCAGATTTGACGGCTTGGAGCCTGCATGGCCGACTTCATGCCGCCCTGCCCCAGGCGCGTTGCATCATTCACCTGCACCCGACTTATGCGACGGTTATCGCTTCTTTGGCAGACCCTGAAATCAAACCAATTGACCAGAATACAGCCCGGTTTTTCAATCGCGTGGCAATTGATATGGGCTATGAAGGCATGGCCAATTCTGACGAAGAAGGTGACCGACTGGCGCGTTTGATGGGCAACAAGTCGATCATGATGATGGGCAATCACGGTGTGTTGGTTTGTGCCCAGTCCGTGGCAGAAGCATTTGACCTGACTTATTATCTCGAACGTTCGTGCCGCAATCTCGTGCTCGCCTATCAAACCGGACAAAGATTACATGTAATGAGCCCAGACGTGGCCGAAAAAACAGCTCAGGAATGGGAAAACGACCGCGAGCAGTTTAATGCCCATTTCGAAGAGTTGAAAACACTGCTGGACGGAACTGATCCGTCATACAAAAATTAGCTGCGCCAATTAGGCAACGGAGCGGATACGCAACATATCCGCACGGAGCCTTTCAAGGACAGGCAGTAAATTTTGCTCGTGAGAAGGAGACTGATGCGCTTGATACGCGGCAGCATCTGCCATCGCCGTTAACTTTTCCAGCAGCTCATTGTAAGTCTGAGCTGGCTTGTCGATCAAATCATCAGTTGTCGGCGCATGCGAGCGCGTCGGCATAGCCTCGAGAATGCTATCAAGTCGCGAGGCTAAGCGTGAAACCTGCTCACTCGGCCCAAAAAACCCCAGATAAGGTGTGGCCGCAGATTCGCTTGATTGAGATTGAGTTTCAATTTTTACATAGCGAGACGGAAAATTTAGAGGCTCTTCGCTTTCAGCACGAGGATTTTCATCATGCGGTTCTTCATTTTGCTCTGGTTCAATGAAGGTCTCTGGAATTTGTTCTGCAATTTTCGTGAGATCATAGAGCTGATAAAGGCTCGTGAGTTCGTCGTTGGCGCGCGCCAAAAGCCTTTCGACTGCGGTAACCGCTTCAAAAACAAATGGCAAACTGATTTGAAAATCAGAATCATTCTTTTCGTAGCAATTTGAAAGCGATGTCAGGATGCCGCCAGCACGCGACAAAGCTTTGCCAATTTCGTCGGCTGGATGCTTTTCTTCAAGTGCCGTCAAGATTCTCTCCCCATGAAATCCAATACAACGGAGATAACACAGTATATGGTTAACAATCATTAACGGCCATAAGTATATGAATTAATGTACCAAATTTCCGCTCTGGAAGAGCCGTCTCCGATCAACACTGTTATAGTGATTCCTTTTTCACTGATTTTCTGCTTTGGTTCAACTGGACGATGTTGGAGCTTTACGTTAGCCTTCGTATTTTTGATGGGTAAATCTTGATGCATATTCTTGTGATTGGCGCTGGTGGCATGTTAGGGGACAAGCTTGTCATACGGCTTGCCTTGACGGGACAGATAGGCGGCCAGAAAATTTCAAAAATTACACGTCACGATGTGATTATAGCCCCTGCCCCGCCGCAGAGTGAATTTGAAATTGAAACTTTAATGGGCGATGTTTCGAATGTTGCAGAAGCTGTTTCTGTTATCGCTGAAAAGCCTGATGTCATTTTTCATTTGGCAGCGATTGTTTCGGGCGAAGCTGAGGCTGATTTCGACAAAGGTTACCGAATTAATCTGGACGGCACACGTAATTTGCTTGAGGCAGTTCGCGCTATTGGCGGAGGCTATTGCCCAAAGTTCATTTTTACATCTTCGATTGCCGTATTCGGCGCGCCGTTTCCGGAAGCCATTGATGACGAGTATTTTACAACTCCCCTCACCAGCTATGGCACGCAGAAAGCGATTTGCGAGTTGTTGATTTCGGATTATTCGCGGCGCGGATTTATTGATGGGGCCGCCCTTCGGATGCCGACGGTGTGTGTGCGGCCCGGAAAACCAAATAAAGCAGCATCGGGATTTTTTTCAAACATCATTCGCGAGCCGCTGGTCGGATTAGAAGCTGTTTTACCGGTTGGCGACAATGTGCGGCATTGGCATGCTTCTCCGCGTAAAGCCGTTGGAATGTTAATCCACGCAACTGAAATGGATTTAAAAAAGATGGGCGCAAGGCGGGCTATCTCAATGCCTGGCGTTTCATGCACAGTTGCCGAACAGATTGAAGCTTTAGAACGCAAAGCCGGAGCCGCACGCGTGAAACTTATTCGGCGCGAGCCCAATGAAACGATTATGAAGATCGTAAGCGGCTGGCCAGAAAAATTTGATGCGCGGCGCGCCTCTGCATTGGGATTTGTCGCTGACAAGAGTTTCGAAGAGATTATCCAGGTGCATATTGAAGATGAATTGCAGGGAAAATTGTCATGACCGATTTCAATGTGGACGCTGCCTCTATCGAAGCTTTTAAACGCGACGGGGCTTGCGTTGTACGAGGTGCATTTACGGAGTGGGTTGATGTTCTGAGCAAAGGCATTGCGCGCAACATGGCAGAGCCTAGCGCTGATGTGAAAATCTATACGGGTACTGGTGGCGCTGGTCGTTTTTTTGGCGATTATTGCAATTGGGCACGCATTTCAGAATATCGCGATTTTATATTTAATTCTTCGGCCGCGTCAATTGGAAGGCAATTGATGGGCAGCAAAAATGTGCGATTGTTTCATGAGCATGTTTTAGTGAAAGAGGCGAGCGCCGATGTGGCCACACCTTGGCACCAAGACCAACCCTACTATTGTGTGGATGGCGACCAGACGGTCAGCCTTTGGATCCCACTTGATGATATTCCACGTGAACGCACATTAGAATTTGTCGGTGGGTCGCATAAATGGGGAAAATATTTCCGGCCGGAGCGGTTTAATAAAACACCGCTGAATGAAAATGATGGGTTGGAGCCTGTGCCAGACATTAACGGCAACCGCGATCAATATGATGTTTTGGGTTGGGATTTAAAGCCGGGCGATGCGGTGGCATTCAATTACAAAACACTGCACGGTGCTCCCGCTAATAACAGCGCTTCGACCGGTCGGCGTGCGTTTTCGCTGCGGCTGTTAGGCGAGGATGCACGCTTTGCGCGGCGTGAAGGTATTGTGACCTCGCCACCGTTTCGCGGCGTTACCTTGAAGCACGGTGCGGTTATGGACGCACTGGAGTTTCCTTTAATTGGCTAAGTCTGGCATTATTCCTGAAAATAGATCAGTTGGCATTATGTGGATGCTGGCGACGATGTTTTGTTTCATCACGCTAGATGCAATAATGAAATACGCCCTGCAAACCTACTCACTTGTTGAGGTGACTTGGGCAAGGTTTTTCTTTGCCACAGTTGTGGCGGCATTGGTTTGCGGCAAGCGCCTTCCAGAATTGATTGTGAGTAAAGCGCCAAAAAGACAATTCATGCGGTCGGCTTTTTTGATGACAACAACAGGCTTGTTCAATGCAGGTCTCATTCATCTCCCCCTCGCCACTTGCACGACCATTATGTTTTTAAGCCCAATCTTGGTGACTATGCTTTCAAACCTCGTTTTGGGAGAGCATGTAGGTGTGAGGCGCTGGGCTGGAATTGTGATTGGTTTTCTTGGCGCATTGATTGTGATCCGCATTTGGGAAGTCGGCATGACAGGGCTCAATGTTGGCGCGCTATTTATGATGGGTGCTGCATTTGCCAATGCGAGCTATCAAATCACCACGCGCGGTTTACGCCACGAAGACCCGTTAACATCGCTGCTGTTTACAGGCGCTGCCGGCGCGTTAGTAACATCGCTGCTTTTGCCGTTTCATTGGTCAATGCCGAATGCATTTGGTTGGTTGCTGTTGATTTCCAGCGGCGTTGTGGGCTGCTTGGGGCATTTGTGTTTGATCAAGGCATTTCAAGCTGCACCAGCCTCAGTGGTAGCACCATTTTCATACAGCTCGCTGGTTTGGGCTACTCTATTTGGATTTATCGTTTGGGGTGATCTGCCGATTTGGACCACGGTGTTAGGCGCTGCGATGATTATTGGTTCTGGGCTTTATATCTTCCTGCGCGAACGCCAATTGGCATTGGCTGCTAATGAAATTGCTGTCCAAACTTAGGCGGGACCGAAAATTCATTGCGATGAATATAAACTGTGCAATATCTTGTTACATTATTAACGATCTGCTAACAAGAAGCGCTTCTGGCAACAAACAAGGAATCAAACGATGTTAAATGGCGTTATCCCCGCTACATACTCCGGCCATCTTCGCGCAGCTTTGCGTATTATAACTGGTTTGCTTTTTCTCGAACACGGCTTGACCAAGCTCATCCATTGGCCAGCAACAGATTATTTTCCAGCAGGTCAGCCGCTTCCAATTTTGATGTTGATTGCTGGCATTCTTGAAGTTGTTGGCGGCATATTGTTCGCAGCTGGTGCGTTCACACGTCTGACTGCTTTCATTCTCGCTGGCATGATGGCTGTGGCTTATTTTATGGCCCATATGCCAAACAGCTTCTTCCCAGTTCAAAATGGTGGCGATGCCGCTGTTTTGTTCTGCTTCATTTTTTTGTATTTTGCGGCAACAGGCGCTGGCCCATACAGCGTAGATGCAAACCGCAACAAGTAACTTCCTCTGCAACAAATTAAAGGCCGGAGCTTCATCCGGCCTTTTTTTATTGGCGCTCGCGTCTTAACTTATCCCAATATTCCAAGCGCTTTTTAACCTCGCGTTCAAAGCCGCGCTCGACTGGTTTATAAAACTCTGTCCTTCCCATGGAGTCGGGAAAATAATTCTGACCAGAAAATGCTTCGGGTTGATCGTGGTCATATTGATAGCCCGAACCATATTCCTGTTCTTTCATTAGTTTTGTTGGCGCATTGAGAATGATCTTTGGCGGTGCCACGGAACCAGTTTCCTTGGCTGCGGTCATCGCCGCTTTGTAGGCATTATAAAGCGCATTCGATTTAGGCGCGGTGGCAATGTAAACTGTGGCTTGTGCCAAGGCCAATTCACCTTCGGGTGAACCCAAAAAATCATAAACATCCTTCGCCGCCAACGCTTGCTTCACGGCTTCAGGATCAGCCAAACCCACATCTTCATTGGCCATGCGTACCAAGCGACGAGCGATGAAAAACGGGTCTTCGCCCGCTGTTAACATTCGGGCCAAATAATAAAGTGCAGCTTCCGGATCAGAACCACGCACGGATTTATGAAGGGCCGAAACGAGATTGTAATGCCCATCGGCAGCTTTGTCATAAAGCGGCAGTCGCTTTGAAACGGCTTTACCTAACGCTTCAGAATTGAGCGGGGTCGAACCTTCCTGAACTGTTGCAAAAATTTCTTCAACCAGATTTAAAAAGTAACGACCATCACCATCGGCTAAGGCGAACAACGCGTTCCGCGCATCTGCATCCAACGGCAAAGGCCGTTTTTCAAAAATCTCAGATCGACCAATCAGAGCATTCAAAGCTGTTTCGTCCAAACGATTGAGAACTAAAACTTGCGCACGAGACAACAGAGCACCGTTTAATTCGAAGCTCGGGTTTTCTGTCGTCGCGCCAACCAGAGTAATCGTGCCGTTCTCAACATAAGGCAAAAACGAATCTTGCTGCGATTTATTAAACCGATGGATCTCATCCACAAAAAGCAATGTGCTGCGCCCCTGCTCGCGGCGCATGCGGGCTTGTTCAAAAATTTTCTTAAGATCGGCGACACCAGAAAATATTGCTGACATTTGCTCAAAAACTAATCCGGTTTCGCCGGCGAGCAATCGCGCAATCGTTGTCTTTCCTGTACCCGGTGGGCCCCATAAAATAATTGACGGAATGCGGCCAGAAACCAACATGCGAGTCAGCGTTCCATCTTCACCCACCAGATGATCTTGACCAACCACATCGGAAAGTTTCGCAGGTCGCAATTTATCAGCCAAGGGCCGTGGCCCTTGGCTAGTCATGCCCGCTGCTTCAAACAGGGAACTCATTACCCCAGACGCAAAAACACTTTGCGGCCACCACGCATAAACCCAATCTGCCAGCGTTTTGTCGCTTGCTGCAACACGCCACGAAGTGTTTCAACGCTGTCGATCACTTGGCCATTCACATCCGTTATAACATCACCTTTGCGGAAGAACTGTTGCGCCGGCCCCACTTTAATGTCGAGTGCAACTACCCCTGTTGCATCGGCCGAAAGGCCCACTTCGTCTGCAACCGAAGGCGACAAGTTGGCCACCACCAGTCCTGCCATTGGCGTTTGGCCTGTGATGGCCGTTTCAGAACGCGCAATCGTTTCAGGCGCCGCAATCAACCTGATGCTAGTCTGACGCGACGCTGGCCCGCGGCGATATTCAACTAGTTTGCGGTCACCCAGTTTTGAAGTGGCAATCATGTAAGAAAACTCTTGCGCGTTCTCGATCAACTTACCATCCATCGCCACAACAACGTCGCCCCGGCGAAGGCCAGCAACACTAAGCGGACTTTGCGGATGGAGTTCAACAATGAGAGCGCCTTCTGGCCTTGCAAAATCAAGCGAGTCTGCCAAGTCCTGCGTCACGTTTTGAAAACTTCCACCCATCCATGGCCTAACAATTTTCCGACCCGTTTCTGCACCTTTGATAACGGTATTGACCATGTTGGACGGGATGGAAAAGCCAATCCCAACTGAACCGCCAGACTTGGATACAATCGCTGTGTTAATACCAATCAAGTCGCCTCGCATATTCACCAATGCACCGCCTGAATTTCCAGGATTAATCGCGGCATCCGTTTGAATGAAGAATTGATAATCGCTGGCCCCCACGCTGGTGCGCGCTAAAGCAGAAACAATGCCGCTCGTCACTGTTTGCCCTACTCCAAAGGGGTCACCAATGGCCAAAACTAAATCACCTACCTCTAAGTCATCAGAGTTTCCCAGCGTCAGCGACGGCAATTCTTCGTCACCGACATCAATTTTCAGAATGGCCAAATCTGTGCGCTCGTCAGCCAAAATAACCTTGGCCGAAAACTCACGCTTGTCAGCAAGGGCCACGCGAATGTCGGTGCCGTTTTTGATGACATGATTATTGGTGACGATGATTCCTGTTGGATCAACGATCACACCCGAACCCAAAGAATTGGCGATACGCTCGCGCGGAGGGCCATATCCGTTATTGCCTAAGCCGAATAATTGCCGAAAAATCGGATCATCAAATGGGCCTCCGTCTTGGGCTTGTTGCTTTTGAATGGTCTTGGCATAGACATTGACGACAGCTGGAGCCGTGCGCTTGACCAATGGCGCGAATGACATCGTAATTTCTGCGCGGCTGTTCGGAACACCACGCTGTTCGGCGAAAGCTTGCGGAACTCCAAAGAAAATCATTAGTCCGATTAAAACAATGCGCAACATTTCCATTCCTTACCTGCGATCAACTTTGGTTGATAAAATAACAGCTGTCTCAATTTCAGTAACACCCGATATAACGCCAATCTGATCAATCACTTTATCCATATCCTCCGACGTGTTAGTGCGCACCATGGCAATCAAGTCAATTTTGCCACTGACTGTGTGCAGCGTCTCAATCTGCGTAAACTTAGCCAAAATTTTGGCCACTTCCACTTGGCGGCGCGGTTCGACGGAAATGGTCACCAACGCGGCAATGCCTTTAGCACTTTGTTCCTTCGCCAGTTTAACCGTGTAGCCAGCAATAACACCCTGCTCTTCCAGACGTTTCAACCGATCCTGAACCGTCGTTCGCGATACGCCCAACTTGCGGGCCAGAGAAGCAACAGGTTCACGGGCATTGGCCCGCAAAACATTGATCAATTCTTCATCTTTTACCGTGAGCATAAGTTTCGTCGCTTTGAGTCTGTTGCCGTCATTATGACGGCGCATCGGCCAAATCGCAACACATCGCAGTCTTTATGCCGTCATTTGCAGCGTCCATAACCTGTTCTAATTCAAAAGTGAGAATCATCCATGTCCGCAGTCACCTCCCTGAAATCAGTGCGCAAAAACGGCCTTCCCGAAAATGCGGCGGCTGTGGCGCTCGAGTTGCAGCCAGATGAGCCGCTGTTTTGTTTTTCGCCTCAGGCACTGACCGACCGGGCGAATGTGTTTCTCAATGGCTTTCCAGGGCTGGTGACTTTTGCTGTGAAATCAAACCCGTCCGAAGCCATTATCCGCACATTGGCCAAAGCGGGCATGACCAATTGGGATGTGGCTTCGGTGCACGAGATGAAATTAGTGCACGGCATTTCGCCTTCGGCCAAATTTCATTATCATAATCCGGTCAAGTCGCGCCGTGAAATTTCTGATGCATATAATATTTATAACTGCCGCCGCTTTGTGGTCGATTGCCGTGAAGAACTGCAAAAAATTGTTGAGACTGTTGGCGCCGATAAGACGATTGAAATTGCAGTGCGTTTTGTTTTGCCGCGCGACCGTGGTTCATCGGCCCATGATTTTTCAACCAAGTTTGGCGCACCTGAACATATCTGCGTTGAGCTTTTGAAAAAAGTTGTGGAGCTCGGAATGCAACCCATGCTGACCTTCCACCCCGGTTCGCAAAGTCGCGATCCACAAACCTATGTGCGCCATATCGAGGCCGCGTCCCGCATCGCCAAATCGGCTGATGTGAAAGTGTTTGCGCTGAATGTGGGTGGTGGATTTCCCGCGAATTATATGCTCTCGACCGCACCTGAACCAAACGTGTTCTTCCGCATCATCGAGGAAGCTGTGGCCAAATATTTCGGCGAACACGCACCGAAACTTGAATGCGAACCGGGCCGCGGACTGGTGGCCAATTGCATGTCGGCTTTGACCCGCGTAAAACTGGTGTGCACCGACGGCGATGATATTTTCATAAATGACGGCGTGTACGGCGCACTGATGGAATATATGCAAGCACCAGAATTGAAACCGCCCTTCCGCGTCATCCGCGATGGCAAGGTGATCCACGGTGCTGTGAAATCATGGAAAGTCTTCGGCCCAACATGCGACCCGCTGGACGTGTTGCCGCATAACCTCGACATCCTGGAAGGCCTGCGCGAAGGCGACTACATCGAATTCGGCACGCTCGGCGCTTATGGCGTTTCGACACTGACGAAGTTCAACGGCTATGGCGAACATGAGATTGTTGAGGTGGAGAAGGTGTTGAGCGTTTAAATCAAAAAAACAACACCTTCTCACTCTTCAAGGGCAGGCTTGTTAAGGTGCAAATTTAACAAGGTATTGCTGCAGTAAAGCGATGCTTTATTGCAGAAATTTAGTTGGCAGAATGGGAAGTGTGAACAATTTCTCCAGAGTTCATCGAAACTCCAATGACCATTGGTTTGTTTTTCACTGGCACCGAAAACCAATAGATTTCATCTTCGGAAGCGACACGTATAAGCTTTACATACCCCGCATTTTCTAAAGCAACTTCTGCTGCGCCCCAAGTATAATGCGAGGTGCCAAAATCTCGTCGTGCACCAATTGAGTCAGCACTCTTAATGATTGCTAAACTAACTGTTAAGTGACCACGACTTGTGTCAGCAAATGATGCTCCCGGTAACATGGCGCAAGGTAGGGCAATTATCATTGTGCGTAAAAGCAAAGAATAAATTGCAGTCATTAGCTTGTTATTGTTGCCTTTAATTACGCTAGACATGGGACGCCTCGTTACTTTGTAGCTTGAGGCTTGCATGAAAAATGGTCGTTGCGGGAGTAGCTTACTGTTATGTCATATAAACTTCCGCGTTAGTTACAGTAACAATATTCGAACAGGGATTGCAAAAAATCTGAGAAAAATTGAAACGTCTACTTGAATTGCAATTTTTAAAGGTAAATTAGTGTATTTGGTTGTATTGTATTAGCTTGCATAGAAGAGAACCTTTAAAGTGCTTAAAGAGCTTGAAAATACACAATCAAAAATTGAAATTGTAAAAACCTCACTTGCTCTGATTATAAACTCTGCCAACTTTTCTGGATCCCCTCAGTTATGCGCTTTCCTTAGTTTTGTTGTGGACGAAACTATCGCAGGGCGCGGGGAAAACCTTAAGGCCTATACAATTGCGACCCAAGGGTTAGGCAGGCCAGATTCGTTCGACCCCATTACTGATGCGACAGTGAGGGTTATTGCCGGACGCGTACGAAAAGCTCTTGAATTGTATTACTTAAGATCGAAATCCGATGGCGATATGATGATCGAGCTCATGTCCGGATCATATGTTCCTCATTTTAGATATAGACACCGAGACAGCACGGCCATTGCGAACGACAAAGGCCAGCGCAATGAAGTTGTGGTTCGTCCGAGGGAATACTTTAGTTCTGAAGCCAACATCAACAAATCAATTTCCAAATCAGCTCGAAGACTTTTAATACTTGAAGATTGCTGTGATATCCGTCCCCTTCTAAAGCGCGTTGGTATCGAAGCTGGGTTTTCTGTTTTTGAAACAGCAAACGCCAATGAATTTTGGTTGGCTTATCGGTCGTTCAAACCAACTCATATTTTTCTTGATATGATCCTGCCAGGCGCCGATGGGCTTGCAATTATGCGCGAACTCGGTCGCCTAATGGCGACTTGTAATATAACGCTCATAAGCGGTATTGACCCACGCGTACTACGCACCTCTGAAAGCTTAGGACGAGAAATTGGGTTAAATATAGTCGGCGCAATTAGTAAACCATTCGACATTGATAAATTGTCGGAAGATTTAAAAAAACTTGAAGTGCCCAACGAAAATATAGGCCCCGAAGAAATCGCCAGTGCAATAAATTCTAACGAAATTGAATTGTACTATCAACCCAAAATTGCTTGGGATGCAAACGGCAAATCTTATACTGTCGGAGTAGAAGGTTTGGTACGATGGAACCACCCTATGAGAGGGATACTTCTGCCGGAACTAGTTCTACTTGCCGCTGAAGAAGCAGGTTTGATGTTTGATCTTAATGATAGGATCGTAGGTCTGGCAATTGCCAAACTCGAAGAGCTGACTCCTAGTTTCGCTGACCTTCACATCAGCATAAATCTTTCAGCAGAGGTTTTGTATGATTTGAATTTTTCCGAAGAACTCGCTGCACGAATGGATGAAAAAAAACTCGCACGGCACCGTCTGATATTGGAAATAAACGAGAGCATAGTCGGCAATGAGGTGCTTGAACCTATAGATGCAATTGTACGTCTGGGGCTCAAAGGTTTCCGTCTTTCGATGGACGATTTTGGCACTGGCCATTTTTCATTACTCAGGCTCCTTCGTATGCCTTTCAGCGAGTTAAAACTTGACAAATACATTGTTAGTGAATGCAAAAATACCGACGAAGCCAAAACGATTGTGCAGACAATGATAGGATTGGCTAAAAATTTAAAGCTCGTCCCCTGTGCAGTTGGCGTGGAAGATCAGACAACTCTTAAACTTCTGCGCGCTCTTGGATGCGACCTCGCTCAAGGAAACTATTTTTCACTACCGGTAAAATCGGATGAATTGGTCGATCTGATTTTTTCTATGAATAAGAAGCAGTTTTAGAACGCAAATATTCCGCTCTAGAAATAAGCGAATCTTTCGCTAATATTTTAAAAAGTGATGTAAAAATGCTGAACAGTTCGATTTTAAAAGAAAAAACCGACAAGCTATTGCTATACCGCGATACGATTAATCAGCGTCCGCATAGATTTGTAGAAATTTGTAAAATTGTGTGCGAAGTAATGAATAGCAAATGCGTTGCTGTTGAGTTTCTGGACGAACAAAAATCTTGGTTGCCAGTTTGGTACGGGGCAAGCTGCGAAGGACTGCCACGAGAACAATCTTTATCCGTTGAAGTGCAAGAAAAAAAAATAACTGTTATCGTTCCCAACAGCGATTTAATCGCCGATTTATCAAGGCGTAAAGCCATGAAATTACGTGGTATTCGTTCATATATCGCCGTCCCGCTCATTCATGAACAAGAGTTCGTCGGGACATTTTTTGTTTCATTTGACAAACCGAGAAATTTTGAAAGCAAAGATATTTTTTTGATGGAGGGCATTGCTCGAACCATAATTTCAACATTTGAGGTTAGTTTATTAAAATATGAAAATGCAAAAGAACTTTCCGCAGCTAAAATACTGCTGAAAAAAATAAATAATCAGAAAACAACACTCAGTAAAAGTGACACTATTTTAAAACACGTTTCGAGATTAGCAAAGATTGGTGGTTGGGAATATGATTTAACAGATCAGTCGATACATTGGTCTGACCAAGTTTATGAAATTCATGAAGTTATGGTTGGAACGACAATAGAAATCGCCAGCGCATTAAATTTCTATGAACCAGAAGCACGAGCCGTGGTTGCCGAAAATTTAAGAAACACTATTGAAAATGGAGATGCTTTCGAATTTGAGTGCTGTATCACAACAGCCTTGGGCAATATCCGCAATGTAAGATCGATTGGCGAACCCGAATATGAAAACAACCGGATGGTTCGGATATTTGGCACGTTTCAAGATATAACTGAACAGCGCATGGTAGAAGCTCAAGCTCGGCAATTTATGAAAATGGAGACCTTAGGGCAACTCACAAGCGAAATATCACATGACTTCAATAACATTTTATCGTCGGTCATTGGTAACTTACAGTTTTTTCTTAAACGACAACAGCATGTGCTAGGCGGCTCTCAAGAAGTAGCAGATGCACTTCAATCCGCGCAGCGCGGTGTCAAATTGACCGACCGTCTGCTCAAATTTTCACGCGGCAAAAATTTAGCTATTGAGACATTTGAACCAAGTTCTGTCGTACGTGGACTCGCAGAATTATTGCAAGAAGCTTGCGGATCAAACATAAAATTAGTGTTGGAATTTGAAACCGATGGCGGCTCGATAGCCACTGATATTTCTATGTTTGAAACGTCTTTGCTCAATTTAGTGCTGAACGCCAGAGACGCTTCTCCTGTAAACAGTGAAATAACCGTCTGTGTTCAAAATCTTGGCGATAACTCAGGTTTTCAAAATGTTAAAAAAGGTTTGTTACCCACTGGCTATATTAGCATTTCAGTTTCCGATAATGGCACAGGTATACCTCAGTCATTACTAAAAAGAATAACCGAACCGTTTTTTACAACGAAAGAACCGGGCAAAGGCACTGGACTCGGACTATCTATTGTCAATAATCTCGTGACCCAGTCAGGTGGGCAATTGAATATTGATTCAGTGGAAGGAAAAGGAACAACTGTAATAATGCTTCTACCGCGGTGCAGCCATAAGCGCCCGCAACGAGAACAGTCTATTCGAATTCACTGAGGAATGTAAAACCAGTTTTAAGCCGCAACGGCCTCAGCTTCTTCTTTCTTCTGCGATGGGCCTGAGTCTAGGCCCTTGGCTGAAACATCGCGGTCAACAAATTCGATGACTGCCACTGGCGCGTTATCGCCGTAGCGGAAGCCGGCTTTCATGATGCGGATGTAGCCGCCTTTGCGGTCTTTGTAGCGGGCAGCCAGAACATCAAACAACTTCTTGGCTTGTGTTTCGTCGCGCATTTGGGCGATGGCTTGACGGCGGGCGTGAAGGCCGCCTTTTTTGGCCAGCGTGATCAGCTTTTCAACGATCGGGCGCAAGTCCTTGGCTTTTGGCAAAGTTGTGACGATTTGCTCATGCTTGATCAGCGATGCCGACATGTTCGCGAACATCGCCTTGCGATGCTCGGATGTGCGGTTGAGTTGGCGGCCTTTAAAACCATGACGCATAATATATTCTCCTAACAATAACGAAACCGTAGGTTTCGGTGACTCCGTAGTGCGCGAATGACTTTCTCAAGAAAAGTCATTCCGCATTAGTAATGGCTGTCCATTTTCTTGGCCAGCTCATCAATGTTTTCTGGTGGCCAATTAGTGACCTCCATGCCGAGATGCAGCCCCATTTGTGCCAGCACTTCTTTAATTTCGTTCAAGCTCTTGCGGCCAAAGTTTGGCGTGCGGAGCATTTCAGCTTCTGACTTCTGGATCAGATCGCCGATGTAAACAATGTTGTCGTTCTTCAAGCAATTGGCTGAACGCACTGAAAGCTCAAGCTCATCAACCTTCTTCAGAAGAGCAGCATTGAACGGCAATTCGGAGCGCACTTCTTCTGCAACGGCAGCTGATGGTTCGCTGAAATTGATGAACACTGAAATCTGGTCTTGCAGAATGCGCGCAGCATAAGCCACTGCATCTTCTGGCGTTACCGCGCCATTGGTTTCAACAGTCATGATCAACTTGTCATAGTCAAGGATCTGACCTTCGCGGGTGTTTTCAACGCGGTATGAAACGCGGCGCACGGGCGAATAAATTGAGTCGACCGGGATCAAGCCAATTGGCGCATCTTCAGCACGGTTGCGATCAGCAGCAACATAACCTTTGCCATTGTTGATGGTGAATTCCATGCGCAGTTCAGCACCATGATCAAGCGTGCAAATCACGTGGTCTGGATTGAGAATTTGCACATCAGCCGATTGTTGAATGTCGCTGGCTTTCACAACGCCAGGGCCTTCCTTCTTCAGCGTCAGGCGCTTTGGGCCTTCAGCATGCATCACGAAAGCAATTTCCTTGATGTTCATGATCATATCGGTCACGTCTTCACGCACACCGGCAATTGATGAGAACTCATGAAGCACACCGTCGATCTGAATAGCAGTTACAGCAGCGCCTTGCAAGCTGGACAAAAGAATGCGGCGGAGTGCATTGCCCAGCGTTGTGCCAAAGCCACGTTCCAAAGGTTCGGCAACCACAGTTGCCATACGCTTCTTATCTTTGCCCGATTGAATATCAATCTTCGTTGGGCGGATCAGCTCTTGCCAATTCTTTTGATTAACCTGCATGTTCATGTTCCCGTTCGCCTCCGGAAGATTGCTCTTCCAAATATGGGTTATTAGTTGGCGGCGCGAACCCGCGCCACAATGAGAATGTTAAACGCGGCGCTTCTTTGGTGGGCGGCAGCCGTTGTGTGGAATGGGTGTGATGTCGCGGATCGATGTCACTTGCAAACCAGCAGCCTGCAATGCACGAAGCGCTGATTCACGACCCGAACCTGGGCCAGTAACTTCAACCTCAACTGTGCGCATGCCATTTTCAATTGCCGATTTGGCAACCTGTTCACCAGCCAACTGAGCCGCATAAGGGGTCGATTTACGCGAGCCCTTGAAACCCATTTTACCAGCCGATGCCCAGCAAATCGTATTGCCCTGCACATCAGTGATGGTGATCATTGTGTTGTTAAACGATGCATTCACATGCACCATGCCCGACGACACATTTTTACGTTCTTTGCGGCGCGTACGGCCAGCTTCTTTTGCCATGATGACTAAACCTTATTTCTTCTTGCCAGCGATGGCTTTTGCAGGGCCCTTGCGGGTGCGTGCGTTTGTGTGTGTGCGTTGTCCACGAACTGGAAGACCCTTCCGGTGACGCAGGCCACGGTAGCAGCCCAAATCGGTCAGGCGCTTAATGTTCACAGAAATTTCGCGGCGAAGATCACCCTCAACCATATAATCACGGTCGATGATTTCGCGGATCGCCAAGATTTCAGCGTCCGAAAGCTCGTTCACACGCTTTGCAGCAGGAATCTTCACTTCAGCGCAGATGACCTTGGAATTAACTGGCCCAATGCCATTGATATAACGAAGCGCGATTTCTACACGCTTTCCAGTTGGAATATTGACACCAGCTATACGGGCCACAGGTAATCTCCTAATAATTTCAGGAACTTACGTTCCTGTCTCAAAACAGTTTCTTCATACTTTAAACGCATAAGGCCGCGCATAGAGAAGTTTTATTCCCTACGCCAGCCACACGTCCGACTTAGAATTGACGTGTCCTTAGAGTGGAATCGCTTACGCGTCAACCCGAAGAAATCGCAATTTTAGGCCCTAACTTGGGCCAACACAGCTTCCATCGCGTGGGTTACCACCGCAATATCGGCCATGCCGTCAATCACATGCAAATTGCCCTGCCCGCGGTAATATTCCACGAGTGGAGCCGTCTGCTTATTATAAACCTGAAGCCGGTCACGCACCGTCTTCTCGTTGTCGTCGGGACGACGCGTAAACTCTGTTGAGCCACACACATCGCATGTGCCAGCCTTTTTGGGCTTGGCATATTCTTCATGGAACCCTGCTCCACATTTGGCGCAAGTGTAACGACCGGTGATGCGCTTGACCAACGCCTCACCATCGACCTTCATCTCAATCACGGCATCCAGCTTCGCACCGCGAGCTTTGAGCATTTTATCGAGGCTTTCGGCCTGCGCTGGGGTGCGCGGGAAGCCGTCAAACACAACCCCCTTGGCCACATCAGGCCTGTCTATACGCTCGGCCACAATGCCCAAAATTACATCGTCGGAAACCAGATCACCCCGATCCATAATTGTTTTGGCTTTGAGGCCTATTTCTGTTCCAGCAGTTATTGCCGCGCGGAGCATGTCACCTGTTGAAAGCTGCTTGAACCCGTGTGCCAGTTCTAAAATCTTAGCCTGTGTGCCTTTGCCAGCACCTGGGGGTCCAAGCAGAATCAAATTCATTTCCGCTGCCCGCGCAAATTCGCTTTCTTCATCAGCTTTTCATATTGTTGCGACAGCAGATGGCCTTGGATTTGCGAAACTGTATCAAGCGTCACGCTGACCACGATTAACAACGATGTGCCGCCAAAATAAAATGGAATACCGGAATAAGCCACAAGCAATTCAGGGATCAAGCAGATGATGACGATGTAGATTGCACCAAGAACAGTAATACGAGTAAGAATCCGGTCAAGATATTCAGCGGTTTGATCGCCAGGACGAATGCCCAGAATAAAGCCGCCCGACTTCTTTAAGTTTTCTGCAGTCTCTTTCGTGTTGAACATGATTGAGGTGTAGAAAAAGCAGAAAAACACAATGAGGGCCGCATACATGATGAGGAACAATGGTTTACCATGCCCTAGTAAAGCTGTGGCTTGGTTCAACCAATCTGGGCCCTTGCCTGCTGAGAAATTTGCAACCGTCAAAGGTAACAACAACAATGATGAAGCAAAGATTGGCGGAATAACGCCTGATGTATTGAGCTTCAACGGCAGATGGGAGCTTTCGGCCTGAGTAACACGCATGCCGACTTGCCGCTTCGGATATTGAATGAGCAAGCGCCTTTGCGCACGTTCAAAGAACACAATGAATGCCACCACTGCAATCGCCATGATCAAAATGGCCATGATCAGGAATGGCGACATTTGGCCAGTGCGGCCGAGTTCTAACATGCCAGCAACGGCAGCTGGCAAGTTGGCCACAATGCCTGAGAAAATAATGAGCGATGTGCCGTTGCCAATGCCGCGCGCGGTTATTTGCTCACCCAGCCACATCAAAAACACCGTACCACCTGTCAACGTGATGACAGTTGTGGCGATAAAGAATGGCCCGGGATTGATCACCAACCCCCCTCGCCCTTCAAGGCCAACGGCAATGCCATAAGCTTGAAGCGCTGCCAAAAGCACCGTTCCATAGCGCGTATATTGATTGATTTTCTTGCGCCCCGACTCACCTTCTTTTTTCAAAGCTTCAAGATGCGGAGACACAGTGGTCATCAACTGCATAATGATCGAAGCCGAAATATAGGGCATGATGTTGAGCGCAAAAATGGCCAAACGACCAAGCGCGCCACCCGCCAAACCATTGACCCAGCCCAGAATGCCAGAAGCATTTTGCGCGGCAAATTTGGCGACTTCATTGGTATCAATGCCGGGAATTGGAATGTATGAACCGAGACGGTAAACAATCAAAGCACCAAGTGTGAACCACAGACGCTTCTTTAAATCTTCCGATTTGCCCAGCGAACTGAAATTTATGTTTGCCGCGAGTTGTTCAGCTGCCGATGCCATGCTCTATCCTTTGTCCAATGTCACACGACCGATATGGGGTGAGACACCCGAACCATCAACCTTTGGCCTTAACTTCTGCCTTAGGCTCATCAACGCGGAAAACTTTCACCGAACCGCCAGCCTTTTCAACAGCTGCAACAGCTCCTTTAGAAGCGTAATAGACTTCAAACGAGATTTTGGCCTTGATGTCAGCATTGCCGATCAAACGAACGCCGCCAGATTCCAACTTGGTAATAACACCAGCAGCATAAAGTGCTGCACCCGTCACCGGGGCTTTCACATCAAGCTTCTTGGCTTCAATGGCCACCGCGATGCGCGCCAAATTCACTTCGTTGTATGGCACTTCGTTTGGCTTGTTGAAACCGCGCTTTGGCAAACGACGATAGATCGGCATTTGACCGCCTTCGAATCCAGCTTTAGCGCCGCCCTTACGAGCTGTTTGGCCTTTGCCGCCGCGTCCGCCAGTCTTGCCTTTGCCTGAACCTAGGCCACGACCGATGCGCTTGCGATCTTTCTTGGCGCCTGCATTATCTGCAATCTCATTCAATTTCATAATCAGAATTCCTTAAACTTATTCGACCACGCGAACGAGATGGGCCACCTTGGCAAGCATGCCGCGAAGGGCTGGCGTATCAATCAAAGTTGATTGCCTGCGAATGCGGTTCAATCCCAAACCAACCAACGTTGCACGTTGATCAGCCGGACGACGCTGTGGGCTTGCATATTGCTCAATCGTAACGGTTTTGCCCGAAGCTGCTTTTGCCATTTTTATATTCCTTAAACCTTAGTCCGAAACCACTTCGGTGGTGCGGTTGCTCAAAATTTCGCTGACTTTCTTGCCACGACGGCTGGCAACTGAGCGTGGGCTCACTTGCTTTTTCAGCGCTTCGAATGTGGCACGAACCATGTTGTATGGGTTCGACGAACCAGTGGATTTTGCAACAACGTCTGCCATGCCAACGGATTCGAACACAGCGCGCATTGGGCCACCAGCGATAACACCAGTACCAGCAGGCGCAGTACGAAGAATAACTTTACCAGCACCCCAACGCCCTGAAACGTCGTGATGCAATGTGCGGCCTTCACGAAGTGGCACGCGGATCAAAGCGCGTTTAGCACCTTCAGTGGCCTTGCGCACCGCTTCTGGAACTTCACGGGCTTTACCGTGGCCAAAACCGACGCGACCTTTTTGATCGCCAACAACGACCAGTGCCGCAAAACCAAAGCGCTTGCCGCCCTTAACAACTTTTGCAACGCGGTTGATGTGAACCAACTTGTCCGTGAATTCAGAGTCTTTCTCTTCACGGTTGTCTTTGCGATCGCTACGTTCTTTAGCCATGTTGCTTTTCGTCCGTTACTATTAAAATTGAAGTCCACCAGCGCGCGCTGCATCGGCCAAAGCCTTTACACGCCCGTGGTAGATGTAGCCGCCCCGATCAAACACCACTGTTGTGATGCCAGCCTTGGTGGCGCGTTCAGCAATCAGTTTGCCAATGGCTTCTGCTGCTGCTTTGTCTGCACCGGTTTTCTTCGTTGTCATGAAGCCCTCTTCCAAAGTGGAAGCGGCCGCTACAGTAACACCCTTCACATCATCGATGATCTGAGCATAAATGTTCTTGGAGGAACGGAACACCGAAAGACGGGGCCGACCATTCTCGCGTCTTGCAAGTGCCTTGCGAACACGTGCTTTGCGGAGCGTAATAGCTGATGCGTTGTTTGCCATATCTCTGTTCCGTTACTTCTTCTTACCTTCCTTGCGGAAGATTTTTTCGCCTGCGTATTTAACACCTTTGCCCTTGTAAGGCTCCGGTCCACGATACTCACGAATTTCTGCGGCCACCTGGCCAACACGTTGCTTATCAATGCCGCTGATCACGATTTCCGTGGGCTTTGGCACTTTAATTTCGATACCGGCAGGAACTGGGTAATGCACATCGTGGCTATAGCCAAGATTGAGTTGCAACACATTGCCAGCAAGTGCAGCCCGATAACCAACACCATTGATTTCGAGAGTCTTGCTGTAGCCAGCCGTTACACCCGTTACCATGTTAGCGATCAGTGTGCGCGACAGACCCCAGGACGAACGCGAAAGCTTTGTGAGATCCTTTGGATCTACCTTCACACCATCTTCTTGCATCTTCACAAGAACGAATTCATTCAACACTTGCTTCAATTCGCCCTTAGGACCCTTGACGCTAACCTGTTGCCCATTGATGGTGGCTGTAACGCCTGCCGGAATGGGAACTGCTTTTTTTCCAATACGAGACATAATCTACCTCAGAACACTGTGCACAGCACTTCGCCGCCAACGTTCTGGGCGCGTGCTTCTGAATCCGACATCACGCCCTTAGGTGTGGAGAGGATTGAGATGCCCAAGCCGTTGAACACGGATGGCAAAGTTGCAACCGAAGCGTAAACGCGGCGGCCTGGCTTTGATACACGGCCGATTTCCTTAATTGCAGGAAGACCGTCGAAATATTTGAGTTCCACTTCGATCTCAGACTTACCGTCTTTTTCGATCACAGCAAAACCGCGGATGTAACCTTCTTTATGCAGCACTTCCAACACACGTTCACGCAGCTTCGATGGTGGCACCGTTACTTTGTTCTTGTTACGCATGTGGGCGTTGCGGATGCGTGTCAGCATATCGCTGATAGGATCTGTCATGCTCATCGCTTTATCTCCTTACCAGCTCGACTTGACCATGCCGGGGATTAAACCCTGGTTGGCCATTTCACGCATCGCAATACGTGAAAGTTTTGTTTTACGGTAGAACGACCGTGGACGTCCGGTGATTTCACAACGGTTGCGAATGCGAACCTTGGCTGAGTTGCGTGGCATTTCGGCCAACTTCAACGCTGCTGCGAAACGCTCTTCCATCGGCGTATCTTTCTTCATCACAATCGCCTTCAAGCGGCTGCGCTTTGCATCAAAACGCTTCGACAGCGCGCGGCGCTTATCGTTGCGGTTAATAGAGCTCGTTTTTGCCATGGAGCGTCCTCAAATCTTAACAGAGTTCATCATTACGCAGCTGCCTGTTGGCGTTTGCGGAATGGGAAGTTGAATAGTTCGAGAAGCGCTAATGCTTCTGCGTCGGTTTTAGCAGTGGTGCAAACCACCACGTCCATACCCCAAATCCGGTCGATCTTATCATAATCGATTTCAGGGAAAATCAGATGTTCTTTAATGCCCAGAGCATAGTTACCATTGCCATCAAAGCTGCGATCAGTCAGGCCACGGAAATCGCGTACACGAGGTAATGCGATAGTGACGAGGCGGTCGAGGAATTCATACATGCGAGTCTTGCGCAACGTAACCTTTGCACCAATCGGAAGATTCTCACGAATCTTGAACTGCGCAATGGCCTTCTTAGTCTTGGTGATGACAACCTTTTGACCCGCAATCTTTTGCAAATCAGAAGCAGCAACAGTCACCAGCTTTGAATCCTGTGTGGCTTCGCCAACGCCCATGTTCAACACGATCTTTGAAAGACGTGGAACCTGCATAACGTTCTTGTAGCCGAACTTTTCAATCATAGCGGGGCGCACAACTTCAGCATAATGCGTTTGCAGACGGGCAATATAACCCTCAGGCAAACCAGCATTTGCATCAGCCACTGGGCCGGTTTCTTCCTTAACCGCTTTCTTCGAAGACTTTGCCTTGGCAGCTGCCGCAGGCTTGGCCTTCTTATCTTCTTCAGCCATCTATCGTCACTCCTGTGCGCTTGGCAACGCGGACTTTTTTGCCGCCGTCAAGCGTCTTGTAACCTACGCGTGTCGCCTTGCCATCTTTTGGGTCAAGCAATGCGATATTCGAAATATGAATTGGAAGGGTCTTGTTGATGATCCCGCCTTCATTTGCACCTTGCGCCTTTGTGTGGCGCTTAGCGATGTTTACACCCGAAACAATGGCGCGGTTTTCATCGGTGATGATTTGCATCACGTCACCCTTCTTGCCCTTGTCTTTTCCGGCGATGACGATAACTTTATCGCCTTTTTTTATTTTGAACTTAACTGGCATCACAGCACCTCCGGTGCCAAGGAAATAATCTTCATTTGGTTCTTGGCACGCAATTCACGTGGAACTGGTCCAAAAATGCGTGTTCCAACTGGCTCGCCTTGAGCGTTGATCAGAACGGCGGCATTGCGGTCAAAGCGGATCGATGAACCATCGGCGCGGCGGATGTCCTTAGCGCAACGAACAACGATCGCCTTCATCACCGTGCCCTTCTTCACGCGACCGCGTGGAATGGCTTCCTTGATCGACACAACAATGATGTCGCCAACAAAAGCGTAACGACGCTTAGAGCCGCCGAGCACCTTGATGCACTGTACACGACGAGCGCCAGAATTATCGGCAACGTCGAGATTGGTTTCTTGCTGGATCATGGTCTATTGCCCATTATGCTTTCGACGCGTCGACTTTGCTTACAAACGACCAGCGCTTGAGCTTAGACAACGGACGGGTTTCTTCGATGCGTACAACGTCACCAGTCTTGGCTTCGTTCTTCTCATCATGCGCGTGATACTTCTTCGACAAACGAACCGTCTTTTTGAAAACGGGATGCAGCAAACGGCGCTCCACTTTCACAACGATCGTCTTGTCGTTTTTGTCGCTGGTGACAACACCCTGCAATATGCGTTTCGGCATCTTTTGGCTCCTACTTCGCTGCTGCGGCTGATGCTGCGACTTGGCTTGTCTTGAGACGAGCAATGTCACGGCGGATCTGGCGGATGCGCGAGGTTTTTTCGAGTTGGCCTGAAGCGCGTTGGAAACGCAGATTCAACTGCTCTTTACGCAACTTCAAAATTTCGTCTTTCACTTGGTCGCTTGAAAGGGCGCGTACGTCTGTCATCTTCATGGTAGTCCCCTCCCCTTATGCTTCGCCAAGGCGCGAAACAAAGCGGCACTTGATTGGAAGTTTAGCTGCGGCAAGGCGCAAAGATTCTTCAGCAACGGCGCGTGGAATGCCGTCAACTTCAAAAATCACACGGCCTGGCTTAACGCGGGCTGCCCAATATTCAGTTGAACCCTTACCAGAACCCATGCGCACTTCGGCTGGTTTCTTGGATACAGGAACGTCTGGGAACACGCGGATCCACACGCGACCAGCACGCTTCATGCCACGCGCGAGTGCACGACGTGCAGCTTCGATCTGACGGGCGGTCAAACGATCTGGCTCTAAAGCCTTCAAACCAAACGAGCCGTAATCAAGCGTGTTGCAGCTTGTGGACTTGCCGTGAATGCGGCCCTTATGGGCTTTGCGATATTTTGTTTTCTTAGGTTGCAGCATAATTTTTACTCATTCAGCTCTTTAAGCGTTCGCAGCTTCACGACGTGGTGGGCGGTTAGCGGAACCATCCTGCACTTCGTTCATGCGCTTATCTTGAGCCATTGGATCGTGTTCCAGAATTTCGCCTTTGAAAATCCAAACCTTCACACCGTTGGTGCCATAAGCTGTGTGAGCTGTGGCAACACCGTAATCAATATCAGCGCGCAATGTGTGCAATGGAACGCGACCCTCGCGGTACCATTCAATACGCGCAATTTCAGCACCGCCCAAACGACCAGAGCACGTGATCTTGATTCCTTCTGCGCCAAGACGTTGGGCCGATTGCACCGAACGCTTCATTGCACGACGGAAAGCCACGCGGCGTTCAAGTTGTTGCGCAATATTGTCAGCAACCAAGGTCGCATCAATTTCTGGCTTGCGCACTTCAACGATGTTGAGGTGAACTTCCGAGCCGGTCATATCAGCAACTTTTTTGCGCAGCTTTTCGATGTCTGCACCCTTCTTGCCGATAACAACACCAGGACGAGCCGAGTAGATTGTAACGCGGCACTTCTTGTGAGGGCGCTCAATCAGCACCTTCGAAACACCGGCTTGCTTCAATTCTTTTGTCAGGTAAGCGCGGATCGCAACATCTTCATGCAGCAGCTTGCCAAACTCACGTTTGCCAGCAAACCAGCGGGAGTCCCATGTGCGGTTAATGCCGAGGCGCAAACCAATTGGATTAACTTTTTGACCCATTATGCGGCCTCTTTTACTTGACGTACAATGATCGTCAATTCGCTAAAGAATTTGTGAATGTGACCAACCCGGCCGCGAGCATCTGGCTTCCAACGCTTCATCACCAGGTTCTTACCAACCCAAGCTTCCGACACGATCAAATCATTGATGTCGAGGCTGTGGTTGTTTTCGGCGTTGGCAATTGCTGATTCCAAGGTCTTCTTAACGTCCTTGGCAATACGACGGCGCGAAAATGTGAGATGGGCCAGAGCATCATGAACCTTACGGCCACGAATTTCAGTTGCAACTTCATTTAACTTGCGAGGGCTAATGCGGATCGAACGGGTGATCGCCTTGGCTTCGCTGTCGCTGAGTGCGCGTTTTGTTTTTGGCTTGCTCATGATTATTTCGCTGCCGCTTTCTTATCGCCCGCAGAGTGGGCCTTGAATGTGCGAGTTGGCGCAAATTCACCAAGCTTGTGACCAACCATTTCTTCCGAAATGTTCACAGGGATGAACTTGTTGCCGTTGTGCACTTGAAAAGTGAGACCCACAAATTGCGGCAAGATGGTGGAGCGACGGCTCCATGTCTTGATCGCCATATTGCGTTGGCCGCGAGCGGCTTCGGCTTTTTTCAAAATGTACCCGTCTACAAACGGGCCTTTCCAAACTGAGCGTGTCATATCTCGCTACCTCTTAGCCCGACTTCTTGCGATCGTGGCGGCTGCGCACGATGAATTTCGTCGTCGATTTATTTGTACGTGTCTTGTAACCCTTGGTCGGCTTGCCCCATGGTGTGGACCAATGCTTACCACCGTTTGTACGACCACCGTTTGGATGGTCAACCGGGTTACGTGCGATACCGCGTGAAACAGGGCGCGAGCCCTTCCAACGTGCGCGGCCAGCTTTACCAACCACCTCGTTGATGTGATCTTGGTTCGAAACAGCACCGACCGAAGCCATGCAGTTTGAAGCAACCATGCGGGTTTCGCCAGATTTCAACTTGATGATGACATAAGCACCATCACGACCAGCAACCATGGCATAAGTGCCAGCAGCGCGCGAAAGCGAACCACCAGAGCCTGGCTTGGTTTCGATGCAGTGAACAATCGTGCCCACTGGAACTGAACCAATTGGCATGGCATTGCCCGGCTTCACGTCAACCGTGCCAGCCGATGAAATAACGCTATCACCAACTGCAAGGCGTTGTGGTGCCAAGATGTAAGACAATGTGCCGTCTGTGTATTTGATCAGAGCAATAAAGCCCGTGCGGTTTGGATCATATTCCAGGCGCTCAACAACAGCTGGCATATCATGCTTGATGCGCTTGAAATCGATCAAACGATAAGCAACCTTATGACCACCACCCTTGCGGCGTGATGTAATGCGACCAGTGTTCGAACGACCACCAGATTTGTTCAAGCCTTCAACCAAAGACTTGATTGGCTTGCCCTTGAACAGCGAGCTGCGGTCAACCTGAATAAGGTGGCGGCGACCGGCGCTTGTTGGGTTAAATGTTTTCAATGCCATGATGAACTCACAGTCCTGTCGTCACATCGAGACGTTCGCCAGCGGCCAACGTCACATATGCTTTTTTGCTATCGCTCAATTGTGCCTTGCGGCCTTTGAACACACGAACTTTGCCCATGCGTACCAAAGTGTTTACGGCCTTCACCTTCACACCAAACAAACCTTCAACCGCAGCCTTGATTTGTGGCTTGGTGGCGCGAAGTGCCACTTTAAACACAACGGCGTTGTGGGCTGAAACCAATGTCGATTTCTCGGTGATGGCTGGGCTCAGGATGATATTGTAATAATGTTCTTTGCTCATTTGAACCGTGCCTCCAGCGCTTCTACAGCAGCTTTGGTCAGAACCAAATTCTTGCGGCGAAGAATGTCGTAAACATTGATGCCTTGAACTGGCAACACATCGATACCGATGATGTTACGAGCAGCAGCAGCAAAACCTTCGTTCACTGTTGCGCCGTCAATGATCAATGCATTTGTCCAGCCCAATTTCTCGAACAGAACCTTCATTTCCTTAGTCTTGGCGTTCTTCACTTCGGCTTTATCAAGCACGATGAGCTCAGACGACTTTACCTTGGAAGAAAGTGCATGGCGCAAACCAAGCGCACGAACCTTCTTGTTCAAAGATGTTTCATGGCTACGGAAACGCGGACCAAAAGCTTTACCACCGCCCACGAAAATACCAGCTTTCCTGGAACCGTGACGGGCCGTACCGCCACCTTTTTGGTTGCCCAGCTTGTGTGTCGTGCGGTTGATTTCGCCGCGTGACTTCGCTTGGTGTGTGCCCTGTTGGCGCTTGTTCAGCTGCCATTGGATCACACGGTGGATCAAATCTACACGGGGGTCTAAACCGAAAATTGCATCGGAAAGTTCCACTGTGCCTGCTTCTGCAGCTTCAATTGTTTTTACATCAAATTTCATTTTCGCCTCACTGTGCTGCTACGGCAGCGGTGAAAGCACCAGGTTGTGGCGCGCTGGCCGGAAGCTTGCGCTTGACAGCATCACGAACCGAAACCCAACCACCTTGCGATCCGGGTACTGAACCCTTCACCAAAATCAAGCCACGCTCTTTATCTGTGCGAACCACAACAACGTTCAAAGTTGTCACTGTTTCATCACCGAGGTGACCAGGCATTTTCTTGTTCTTAAACACTTTGCCCGGGTCCTGACGGTTACCAGTCGAACCAATCGAACGATGGCTCACGGAAACGCCGTGCGTTGCACGAAGACCCTTGAAATTCCAGCGCTTCATACCGCCGGCAAAACCTTTGCCCTTGGATGTGCCAGTTACGTCAACAAATTGACCAGCAACAAAGTGATCAGCGGTCACTTCAGCACCAACCGGCATCATGCCTGCATCATCAACGCGGAATTCCTGAAGCTTACGCTTTGGTTCCACCTTGGCTGCTGCAAAGGTTCCGCGTTGAGCTTTGCTCAAGCGCTTAATCTTTGGTGTGCCAGAGCCGAGCTGCAAGGCAACATAGCCATGCTTCTCAGCCGTTTTGTGACCGACAACAACGACGCTGTCGACTTTCAACACGGTCACAGGAACAACTGCTCCCTCTTCCGTGTAAATCCGGGTCATACCCAGTTTTTTTGCGATGATGCCAGAACGCATCGTCTTCTCCTCAACAGCTCTTAGAGCTTAATTTCAACATCGACGCCTGATGCAAGATCAAGCTTCATGAGCGCATCAACCGTTTGTGGAGTAGGATCCACAATATCCAAGAGACGGCGGTGAGTCCGCATCTCGAACTGCTCACGGCTCTTTTTATCGACGTGCGGCGAACGGTTAACAGTGAACTTTTCGATCCGCGTTGGCAGCGGTACCGGACCACGAACCTGCGCGCCTGTGCGCTTGGCCGTGTTCACGATCTCACGCGTCGAATTATCAAGAATTCGATGATCAAACGCTTTGAGACGAATACGAATATTTTGGCGTTGCATTATGCTCTACCTCAGTCCGAAATCTTAGCCACAACGCCGGCACCGACAGTGCGGCCGCCTTCGCGGATGGCAAAGCGGAGTTTCTCTTCCATGGCGATGGGCTGAATAAGCTCAACTTGGAATGAGATGTTGTCGCCAGGCATAACCATTTCAGTGCCCTCAGGAAGGGTTACAACACCGGTTACGTCCGTCGTGCGGAAGTAGAACTGCGGGCGGTAGTTGTTGAAGAAAGGGGTGTGACGGCCGCCTTCGTCTTTGGACAAGACATAGATCTCGCCGGTGAAATGGGTGTGCGGCTTGATCGAGCCGGGCTTGCACAGCACCTGACCACGCTGGACGTCTTCGCGCTTGGTGCCGCGCAGCAAGATGCCGACGTTGTCGCCGGCCTGGCCCTGATCGAGCAGTTTTCTGAACATCTCAACACCGGTGCAGATGGTCTTTTGCGTATCGGCGATGCCGACGATCTCGATTTCTTCGCCAACCTTGACCACGCCGCGCTCGATACGGCCAGTCACGACAGTGCCGCGCCCGGAGATGGAGAACACGTCTTCGACGGGCATCAGGAAGGCGCCGTCGATGGCGCGCTTGGGCATCGGGATGTAGGTGTCCAGGGCTTCGGCGAGCTTCATGATGGCTTGCTCACCCAGGGGGCCCTTGTCGCCCTCCATGGCGAGCTTGGCCGAGCCATGGATGATGGGGGTGGCGTCGCCGGGGAAGTCGTATTTGTCGAGCAGCTCGCGAACTTCCATTTCCACCAGCTCAAGGAGCTCGGCGTCATCAACCATGTCGCATTTGTTCAAAAACACGATGATGTAGGGCAC
>JAYTUV010000104.1:0-19857 GCA_043744395.1 Aestuariivirga sp. | reverse complement strand
GCACCGGAAAGCGTCTTGCCCAGCGCGAGTCGGAAATCATGGTGGAGTTTAAACCCGTTCCAATTAATGTGTTCGCGAAATCTGCTGGCACGCTCCAACCTAACCGCTTGGTCATTCGGTTGCAGCCGGACGAAGGTGTTAAACTTTGGCTCAGTCTCAAAGAACCAGGCCCTGGCGGCATTCGACTTAAAAATGTGCCTCTCGATATGACATTTGCCGAAGCCTTTAGCACACGCCAGCCAGAAGCTTATGAACGCCTTCTCATGGATGTTGTGCGCGGAAATCAAACCTTGTTCATGCGCCGCGACGAGGTGGATGCGGCATGGAAGTTTGTTGATCCGATTTTGGATCATTGGAAAGAATCTACCGACTTACCAAAGCCCTACACATCAGGCACATGGGGCCCTACATCGGCCATTGCTTTGATCGAGCGTGACGGTCGCACGTGGTATGAAGGCGAAGGCGCATGATTGCGCAGAAAAATATTTTTCATTCTGGCGCTGAGCTTGCCAAAGCTATGGCCGCAGATGTAGCCAGCTGGTTACAATCCGCAATAGAAATGAAGGACAGTGCTGTGATTGCTGTGTCGGGTGGTTCGACGCCAAAACTTTTTTTCGCTGCTCTTTCAAACGCAAAAATCGATTGGGCGAAAGTCACAATCACGCTTGTTGATGAACGCGCTGTGCCTGAGGATAATCCGCGCTCCAATGCGAGATTGCTGCGTGATAATCTTTGGCGCAATGACGCTGCGGCGGCGCAGTTTGTGCCGCTTTATCTCAATCCTTTTATAGGGCGCATAGCATCATTTGATGTGGTGATTTTGGGTATGGGTGATGATGGTCATACGGCATCATTCTTCCCCAGTGGCGATAATCTGGCCAAGGCCATTGATCCCAATAATTCAGATGCTGTCATCCCTATGAATGCTCCCGGCGCTGGCGAACCGCGCCTCACATTCACCTTGCCGCGCCTGCTTGCTGCAACTCATCTTTGCCTTCACATTCAAGGCCAAGATAAAATGCAGGTTTTAGAAAAAGCGCTGGGTGGCGATGACCCATTTGAAATGCCGGTGCGTTCAGTGCTCCGTTCTGCCAAACCATTAGATTTATATTGGTGTCCATAATGTCCGTTCACAAAACAGTTTCAACCATCACCGAAAAAATTATTGCACGCAGTAAAATCAGCCGCGCCAAATATCTTGAAAAAATTGAACGCGCCATCGACCGTCAACCCAAGCGCAGGTCACTTGGTTGCGCCAATATCGCGCATGGGTTTGCCGCTTGCGGTGCCGGTGATAAAAACGCTTTGCGCAACGGTTCAGGCCCTAACCTTGCGATTGTCACATCTTATAACGACATGCTTTCAGCTCATCAGCCTTTCGAATTTTACCCTGATCTCATTCGCCAGGCGGCCCGCGCGGCGGGCGGCACGGCACAAGTGGCAGGCGGTGTTCCGGCTATGTGTGACGGGGTTACACAAGGCGAGACTGGCATGGAGCTTTCGTTGTTCTCGCGCGATGTCATTGCCATGTCCACTGCCGTGGCGTTGAGCCACCAAATGTTTGACACATCGGTATATCTGGGTGTGTGCGATAAAATCGTTCCGGGTCTGATTATCGGTGCTTTGAGCTTTGGTCATCTGCCTGCTGTATTCATTCCGGCTGGCCCCATGACGTCTGGCTTGCCCAATGAGGAAAAAGGGAAAATCCGCCAACTCTATGCACAAGGCAAAGTGGGACGCGAAGCTTTGCTTGAAGCCGAATCCCAAGCCTATCACGGGCCAGGCACCTGCACGTTCTATGGCACGGCCAATTCCAATCAGATGCTGATGGAAATCATGGGGCTGCACTTGCCGGGTTCAACTTTCGTGAACCCCGGCACACAGCTCCGTGATGAAATCACCAAGGCCTCGGCCAAGCAAGCGATAAGCATTTCGACACTTGGAAACCAATATACGCCAATTGGAAAAATCTATGATGAGAAGGCCGTGGTGAACGGCGTTGTGGGTCTGCTCGCCACTGGCGGATCAACGAACCACACCATGCATGTGGTGGCGATGGCAGCAGCGGCTGGAATTACGTTGACATGGGATGATTTAGCTGAACTTTCAAAAGTTATTCCGCTGCTCACGCGGATTTATCCAAACGGCAAGGCCGACGTCAATCACTTCAATGCGGCAGGCGGCATGGGCTTCATGATCCGCGAGCTTTTAAGCGCGGAATTGTTGCATGACGATGTGACCACCATCATGGGCACTGGTCTTTCGGGCTATGCCCAAGAACCCGGCCTTGATGAAGCAGGTGGGTTAACATGGCGCGACGCTGCTAAAACTTCAGGTGACAAAACAGTATTGCGCGGCGTTTCAGAACCCTTCCAAGCTACAGGTGGGCTTAATGTGCTTGAAGGCCCTCTTGGTCGCGCCGTGATCAAATCATCTTCAATCCCCGAAGACCGTCACATTATCGAAGCGCCATGCCGCATCTTTCATTGCCAAGAAGATTTGGCTGCGGCATTCAAAGCCAATGAACTCAATAAGGATGTGATTGCAGTCGTTCGCTTCCAAGGCCCCAAGGCCAACGGCATGCCAGAACTTCATCGCATGACACCACCTCTGGCTGTTTTGCAAGAGCGTGGCTTTCGTGTGGCGCTGGTTACAGATGGCCGCATGTCGGGCGCATCGGGAAGAGTTCCGGCTGCCATACACGTAACACCTGAAGCAGCCGATGGTGGGCCCATTGCCCGTCTCATCGACGGGGATATTATCCGCATTGATGCGACCAATGGCACTATGGACGTTTTGGTTGAAGCAGGCGAATTTGCAAAACGACCGCTGGCCACTCATAACATGGCAGAGAATGAGGAAGGCACAGGCCGCGAACTGTTTGCGGCCTTTCGCAAGCTCGCAGGCCGCGCTGATCAAGGCGCATCAATATTTGGGAATATCTAAATGAGCAAAGATTTGCAAAAAGGTTTGGAAGCCGCATTAAAGCGCGCGCCCGTTGTGCCGGTGATGGTGATTGAAAATTTAAAAGACGCTGTGCCATTGGCCCGCGCTTTGGTCAAAGGCGGCCTACCAGTTCTCGAAATCACATTGCGCACAGATGTGGCGCTTGATTGCATGAAGGCGATTAAAGCAGAAGTTGAAGGTGCCATTGTTGGAGCAGGCACGGTTCTCACCCCACAGCAGCTGCGCGCCTGCGCCAAACTGGAATTGGCCTTTGCTGTTTCACCTGGTGCCACTGGCCAGCTTTTAGGTGCGGCAGAAGATTTTGATATTGCATTGCTGCCCGGTGGTGTGACTGCATCAGAATGCATGGCGCTGTTGGAATGGGGTTATTCAATTCAAAAGTTCTTTCCTGCTGAACCCGCAGGTGGAACAAAATATTTGTCATCGCTTGCTTCTCCCCTGCCGCAAATTAAATTCTGCCCCACAGGCGGCATCACGCCAGAACTGGCACCCAGCTATTTGAAACTCAGCAATGTGATCACCATCGGCGGTTCATGGATGGCACCGAAGAATTTAGTGCATGAGGGCCAATGGGATGAGATTGAGAAATTGGCGCGCGCGTCGACGCAACTGAAATAAGATTTATAGTTTTTTATAAAAAAGCGCTGTTCCGTCAAGTTTCCCCGTGCCTGAATAGGCGTAGTCCGGATAATAGCCCACGCATGTGAAGCCCAAGCGTTTGTAAAAATCTTCCGCCGCGCTGCCTTGCACAGCATCAAAGGTCAGCAGTTTTAAATTAAGTGCACGCGCCTTATCTTCCAACGCACGGATCAAATGCGTTGCAAAACCGCATCTGCGAAAATCACTGTGCACCAGCATTTTTGCAATGTCAGCGCGGTGCGGTTGGTTTTGTGCTCCGGCTTTGACCAGCAACACGATGCCAACCGTTTGGCCATCATGCTCAGCAATGACTGGATAGGTTTGACCTGATTTGATGCTGGCCAATTGCCCGTGCCAAAAATTTTCAGCATCAACTTTCGAAAGCGGATGCATAAATGAAACACCTGCACCATCCGCAACAGCATCAATCAAAATTTCAGCAAGGCGGGGAATTCGTTTTTCAAACGCGTCTGCCCCATCAATGCTGATTTTTGAACTCATGCGTGCAAGACTTCGATCTTTTCAGGGCGTGAGTTAGCGCCCAATTTATAATAAACCGGAACGCCCGTTTCAAGTTCACGCTTCAAAATCTGCTCAGGTGTCAGGCCTTCAATGGCCATAATAAGCGAACGCAGCGAATTGCCGTGGGCGGCAACCAACACGGTTTTGCCTTCCAGCACATGCGGCTGAATCATGTGCATGTAATAAGGCAGCGAACGCGCCAGCGTGTCTTTGAGCGACTCGCCGCCGGGCGGCGGCACATCATAGGAACGCCGCCAGATCAGCACTTGCTCCTCGCCCCATTTGGCGCGGGCGTCATCTTTGTTCAGGCCGGTCAGCTCGCCATAGTCGCGCTCATTCAAAGCTTGATCGCGGGTTTCGGGCAATCCGGTTTGACTGAGTTCAGCTAATATCAATTTCAATGTGTGTTGAGCGCGCGTCAAAGCTGAGGTGAAGCACATGTCAAACTTCAAACCCTTGGCCTTTAAGCGTTGTCCTGCGGCCTTGGCTTCAGAAACACCTTGTGGCGATAAATCAGGGTCTTTCCATCCGGTGAAAAGATTTTTCAAATTCCAATCACTTTGCCCGTGACGCACTAAAACTAAAGTTCCGCTCATCTTCAATCCAATCCTAAAACATCAAACATATTATATAGCCCGGGCTTTTGCTTCCCGCACCAGAGGGCCGCTTTCACAGCACCGCGTGCAAACAGCTCACGATTTTCGGCAACATGGCGCAGTTCCAATCGCTCGCCACCGCCAGCAAAAATCACCGTGTGATCGCCTACCACAGAGCCGCCGCGCAAAGTGGCAAAGCCAATATCGCCAGCGTTCCTCGCACCCGTCACACCATCGCGCACTCGCACTGATTTATCTTTGAGTGATACAGCACGACCGTTAGCCGCCGCCTTGCCCAGTAAATAAGCCGTGCCCGAGGGTGCATCCACTTTGTTGCGGTGGTGCATTTCCAAAATCTCAATATCAAATTCTTCGCCCAACGCCGCGGCAGCTTTCTTAACCAGTGCCGCCAGCATGTTGACCCCGAGCGAGTAATTACCCGTTTTCATGATCACGGTGTTTTCAGCAGCAGCTTTGATTAAAACATCTTCTTCTGCGCTGATCCCTGTCGTGCCGATCACATGGATTTTCTTCATCGAGGAAGTGAGGCTCACCAAAGCCATGGTGGCAGGCGCAATGGTGAAATCAATGATGCCATCGCAAGCCGCTAAAACCAATTCAGGATTATCGGAAATGACAATGCCGTTTTTGCCAATGCCCATCAGCTCGCCATAGTCAGCACCAACATGGGTTGATCCCGGTGCTTCCAACCCACCGGCAAGCTGGCAGCCGTCGGTTTCATTTACAATACGCGCCAACTCCCGCCCCATCCGGCCAGCAGCACCTGCAATTGCGAGTTTTAATGTCATGGGAGGAGGGATTAGCAAGTGAACTGAAGAATGTGAAGCACATTGTCCTCTACCGCTTGCGGGAGAGGAAAGGGGCCCGCTGCGAAGCAGTGGGATAGGTGAGGGCCAGTGCATATGATAAGAACCCTCATCTATCCCACGCCGCTAAAGCGACGTGGGCCCCTTTCTTCCCCCGCAAGCGGTGGAAGACGAAGAGTTGCCTTCTCCTCCTACTGTTCTTAAATAAGAACCATGACAATCATCCCACCCCGTTCTTTCCAAGACGACAAACCTTCAGGCCTTGCGGGCCTCGATCAGCGCAGCCGCGAGATTTTCCGCAAGCTGGTGGATACTTATCTGGAAACCGGCGAAGCCGTGGGTTCGCGCACCATATCCAAAGCCCTGCCCGCTGGATTGTCACCAGCTTCGGTGCGCAATGTGATGATGGATCTTGAAGACTCTGGCCTTATCTATTCTCCGCACACGTCGGCTGGCCGGGTGCCCACGCAAGCAGGACTTCGATTTTTTGTCGATGCGCTTTTAGAGGTGGGCGCAATTAATGCTTCTGAACGCGCGAACATTGATGCGCAGGTGAAAGCCAGCAACCGCAGCAGGCGCTATGAAGATGTGTTGGGCGAGGCCACCACCATGCTGTCTGGCTTGTCGCAATGCGCTTCTATCGTGATGTCACCTAAATATAATGCCAAGCTGAAGCATATCGAGTTCGTTAATCTTGCGCCCGGCAGAGCGCTGGTTATTTTGGTCAGTGAAGATGGCACTGTTGAGAACCGCATCATAGATGTGCCGCCGGGCCTGCCCGCATCTGTGTTCATTCGCGCAACCAATTATCTTTCCGCTATGGGCCAAGGCCGCAGCATAGATGAGGTGCAAAAGCTTGTAGCGCATGAGGTTGAAAAACTGCGCCTTGAACTTGATGATGTGTCGGCAAAGCTGGTGCAACAGGGTGTGGCTGTGTGGTCTGGGGCTACGGATATTGATTCCAAAAATCTGATCGTCAAAGGCCAAGCCAATCTTCTGGAACAGCCCGGAGCACTTGCTGATTTAGAGCGCATTCGCAAATTGTTTGATGACATTGAGAACAAGCGCGATCTTGTGGATGTGTTGGGCTTGGCTGAAAAAGCCGAAGGTGTTCGGATTTTTATAGGGTCAGAAAACAAGTTGTTTTCAATGTCGGGATCGTCGCTCATCGTAGCACCCTTCAAGAATGATGAGGAAAAAATCGTCGGTGTTTTAGGGATTATTGGCCCCACGCGACTGAACTATGCGCGCATTATTCCGATGGTCGATTATACCGCAAAAGTGGTGGGCCGATTGCTCTCTTGATTTTTAGCGCGTTTCCCCCGATATGCAGGCCAACCGACCCACTCGCTTGAACCGGACACCCTTAATGACTTCTGAAAATGACAAGACCGAAGACGGTCACGACGAAAATCTGGCTGCTGAAGCTTTTATCGAAACGCTAAATGACGCGCCCGCTGTTGATCCTAAAGATGTTGAAATCATCATTTTGAAGGATGAAGTGGCTGCATCGAAAGATCGTCTGTTGCGCCTCGCAGCAGAGATGGAAAATTTGCGCAAACGCACTGAGCGTGAAAAAGCGGAGGCCACTTTATATGCGGCTTCCAATTTTGCGCGCGATCTTTTAACAGTCGCCGACAATCTGGGCCGCGCATTGCAAGCTTTACCAGCTGAAGAGCGCGAGCACGCGGGCACAATTGAGAAAAACTTGATCATTGGCGTTGAGGCCACTGAGCGTGAATTGCACAATGTTTTTCAGCGCCACGGCATTAAGAAAATCAATACGGTTGGTCATAAGTTTGACCCCAATTTCCATCAAGCTATTTTCGAAGTGCCCACTGCTGAAAAACCCCCGGGTATTGTCATGCAGGAATTGCAGTCGGGTTATCAGGTGGGTGAACGTTGTCTGCGCCCTGCCATGGTGGGCGTGTCTAAAGCCGAATAGGGGCTTTACACCAAGCTTAATTCGTAGCAGTTTCCGTTCCAGATTCACGCTTATGATGAATTGTAAATTATGGGGATGGAACATGGCTGAATACGCACTCGATATTTATAAAGACAAGCGCGGCGAATTTCGTTGGCGCCGCACAGCGTCCAATGGCGAAATCGTTGGTGCATCATCTGAAAGCTACAAAGCCAAGAAGGATTGCGAAGCGAACGCAAACCGCGATATCGCTGGTGACAAGTGGGAATTTTATAAAGACAAGCGCGGTGAAAGCCGCTGGCGTTGTTTTTCAAAAGCCAACGGCAAACAAGTGGGCCGCGCTTCGGAGGGCTTCAAGTCTCCATCAGGCTGCAAGAACAATGCAAAGATGAATGGGTATGCGGGTTAAAAACCTCTGACATTCAACTATCTGAAAGGCCGCATTTGAGTGCGGCCTTTATCGTCTTCGCCCGCGAGAGCGGGAGAAGAAAGGGGCCCGAATTGCTTTAACAATTTGGGATAGATGAGGGCCTCTTTCCACAAGCACAGACCCTCACCTATCCCATCGCATGCGATGGGTCCCGCCCAGCCGCTTTGCGGCGTTCGCAAGGGCTCACCCTCTCCCGCTGTGCGGTAGAGGACGTTATGCCCCATCCGCCAGTAGCCCCGCAGCCTTCACGCCAGCAATCGCTGCAATCTCGTCATTGGCCGACGTATCGCCCGAAACACCTACAACACCGATCACTTGTTTATTGGCATCGCGGATGATCACGGCACCGGCCACAGGGATGATTGCTCCACCGACAGCCGGAATGGCACCGGCCAAAAAATGCGGGCGGTCAATGGCCAGTTTTTCCAAAGCGCTGGAATTCATGTTGAAGGCCAGTGATCCCTGCGCCTTGGCATTGGCAATTTGAAACCGCTTAATCGAAGAGCCATCTTCAGCAGCAGACGCCACCACAGCGCCGCGTGCATCAATGACCACGACGCCCAAGGGTTTGAATTTTTGCGAATGGGCGTGGGCGAGCGTGTGGGCGATGATGGATTGGGCAAGGGCTAGGGTGAGCAAGGGGCGTACTCCAATTAAGATTTAGTGACACGTCGGAGCGTGAGATTAATCCGCCCACCCTCTTTCAGCAAGGTGCTTGTTCCCGAATAGACCCTGTCAATCCCATGAAAACACAAGCGCGAGACCCCGCCCAAGACCAGCACATCGCCGGACGCTAATTTCACCGTCGAAGTCTTGCCGCCGCGTTCCGTGCCGCCGAAGCGGAATAGGGCTGTATCTCCCAATGAAATGGAAACCACGGGTGCTGAAAAATCTTCTTCGTCTTTGTCTTGGTGCAGGCCCATTTTGGCGCCGCCTTGGTAGAAGTTGACCAAGCAGGCTTCTGGCAACCCGGCATAATTTGAAACTTTGCGCCAGATTTCTAAAACCTGTTCCGGCATGGCGGGCCAAGTTGTGCCCGTATCAGGATGGGCGGCCTGATAACGATAGCCATTGCGGTCTGACACCCAGCCAAGTTCGCCCATATTGGTCATGCGCACGGAAAACGGCCGCCCCGTTCTGGGCATGAGCGGAATGAACAGCGGGGCGGCGATAACAGCCTCGCGCAAGGCTAAAACCATTGATTCCTGAGCCTCGCGGTTCAGAAACCCGGGAAAATGCTTCACGCCGTCATAAATCATTTGAATCTCTCATTACAAAACCTTGATAGCACCTGTTTGCCCCCCTATATACCGCCCGAACGCCAAATCGGATGGGTCTTGAAATCCTGAGATGAGGAACAATTTATTTACGGGGGCAAACCCCTCAGTGCCTGATGAACGGGCTGAGGCAACAAGCTCGCCAGAGGAGAAGTCTAAATGGGTAAAGTTATTGGTATTGATCTTGGCACCACCAATTCTTGCGTGGCCGTCATGGAGGGGAAAACCCCAAAAGTTATCGAAAACGCCGAAGGTGCACGCACCACGCCGTCCATCGTTGCGTTTAACGCCGAGGGCGAAACTTTGGTGGGCCAGCCTGCCAAGCGCCAGGGTGTGACCAATCCTGAAAACACATTCTTTGCGATTAAGCGCCTGATCGGCCGCCGCATGGAAGACCCGATGGTGGCCAAGGACAAAAAGCTGGTTCCTTATTCCATCGTCAAAGCTGACAATGGCGATGCTTGGGTTGACAGCCGCGGCACAAAATATGCCCCCTCACAAATCTCGGCTTTTACCTTGACCAAGATGAAGGAAACCGCTGAGCGCTATCTGGGCGAGCCTGTGACACAAGCTGTGATCACCGTTCCAGCCTATTTCAACGACAGCCAACGCCAAGCCACAAAGGATGCGGGCCGCATTGCTGGCCTTGAAGTATTGCGCATCATCAACGAGCCAACGGCTGCTGCCTTGGCTTACGGCCTCGACAAGAAAGAAGCTGGCACAATTGCAGTTTACGATTTGGGCGGCGGCACATTCGACGTGTCAGTCTTGGAAATCGGCGACGGCGTGTTTGAAGTGAAGTCCACCAACGGTGATACATTCCTCGGCGGTGAAGATTTCGACATGCGCATTGTTGATTATCTCGCTGACGAATTCAAAAAAGAAAATGGCTTGGACTTGCGTAAAGACAAATTGGCTTTGCAGCGTTTGCGTGAAGCCTCTGAAAAGGCCAAGGTTGAACTTTCTTCTGCCATGCAGACTGAAATCAACTTGCCCTTCATCACTGCTGATGCATCTGGCCCAAAACATCTGACCATCAAATTGTCACGTGCCAAGCTTGAAGCCTTGGTTGATGATCTGATTCAAAAGACCATTGAGCCTTGCCGCATGGCATTGAAGGACGCTGGTGTTACTGCTGCACAGATCGACGAAGTCGTTCTCGTAGGCGGCATGACCCGTATGCCTAAGGTCATCGAATTGGTAAAACAATTCTTCGGCAAGGAACCTCACAAGGGTGTGAACCCTGATGAAGTTGTGGCCATTGGTGCTGCTATTCAAGGCGGCGTTCTGAAAGGCGAAGTGAAGGATGTGTTGTTGCTCGACGTGACACCATTGTCACTCGGCATTGAAACATTGGGCGGCGTGTTCACACGTCTCATCGACCGCAACACAACCATTCCAACCAAGAAATCCCAAGTGTTCTCGACCGCTGATGACAACCAAACCGCGGTCACCATCCGCGTGTTCCAAGGCGAGCGCGAAATGGCGGCTGATAATAAGTCACTTGGCCAGTTTGATTTGATGGGCATTCCGTCGGCACCTCGCGGTGTGCCACAAATTGAAGTGACGTTTGACATTGATGCTAACGGCATTGTGAATGTGTCGGCCAAGGACAAAGCCACCAACAAAGAACAGCAAATCCGCATTCAAGCATCAGGCGGTTTGAGCGATGCTGAAATCGAAAAGATGGTGAAGGAAGCCGAGGCCAATGCTGGTGAAGATAAAAAGCGCAAAGATGCCGTGGAGGCCAAGAACCAAGCTGAAAGCTTGATTCACTCGACGCAGAAAACGTTGAAGGATGCAGGCGATAAGGTTGCTGGATCTGATAAGTCAGCCATTGAAGCGGCCATTGTTGATCTGAAAGCTTCAATTGAAGCCGGCGATGCTGATGACATTCAAGCCAAGAATACAGCATTAATGCAGCTCTCCATGAAGATGGGCGAGGCTTTGTATAAGGCTGGTGGTGCAGACACCGCAGCTGCTGCCAATGCAGCATCGGGCAAAGATGAAGACGATGCCGATGATGATAAAGTTGAGCGCGATGAGCTTGACGATATTATGGACGCTGAATTCACCGAAGTTGATGATCACAAGAAGAAGTAAGTAGCACTCTTGTGTTGATGTCTGCCGCACTCTCAACCCGTCACCCCGGCGAAGGCCGGGGTCCAGCTTAAGGTTAAACCCGGTAATCGAAGTTTAGCTGGATTCCTGCCTTCGCAGGAATGACGGAGCGAGAATGAGATGACGGACACTTAAAATTCCGATAGAGATTTTCTCCAACCATGGCCAAGCGCGATTTTTATGACGTATTAGGTGTTGCCAAAGGTGCCGATGAAAAGGCATTGAAGTCGGCCTATCGCAACCTTGCCAAAAAACTACATCCGGATTCCAATACGGGTGATAAAGCCCTTGATGCCAAGTTCAAGGAATTGAACGAGGCTTATGATGTTCTGAAAGACCCTCAGAAAAAAGCAGCTTACGATCGCTTCGGCCATCAAGCTTTTGAAAATGGTGGCGGCCAGCGCCCCGGTGGCCCGGGCTTTGGCCCTGAATTTAACTCCTCGATGTCTGATATATTCGAAGACCTGTTCGGCGATTTTATGGGCGGCCAAAAGGCTGGTCAGCGCGGCGGCGGACGTGCGCGTGGAACAGGTGCACAGCGCGGCAGCGATCTGCGTTATAACCTCGAAATCAATTTAACCGAAGCTTACAGCGGCAAAACTGCCAATGTGCGTGTACCCTCGGCCGTATCTTGCGACATGTGCAAAGGTTCAGGCGCTAAACCCGGCACCCAACCTAAAACCTGCGGCACATGCAATGGTGCTGGTGCTGTGCGCTCGCAATCAGGCTTCTTTACGGTTGAACGCGCCTGTCCCACCTGTGCTGGCCGTGGCCAAGTTATTGCTGATCCGTGCATGGCCTGCGGTGGTCAAGGCCGTGTCACCAAGGAACGCAATCTTTCTGTCACGATTCCGCCCGGCGTTGAAGATGGCACCCGCATTCGCCTCAGTGGCGAAGGCGAAGCAGGCGCACGGGGCGGGCCGACGGGTGATCTTTATATTTTCATCTCGATGCGCGCCCATGAATTTTTTCAACGGGATGGTGCTGATCTTTATTGCAAAGTGCCGATCTCAATGGCCACTGCATCACTGGGCGGCGAAATCGAAGTGCCAACAATTGACGGCAAGAAAGCCCGCGTGACCATTCCTGATGGTGCGCAAAACGGCAAGCAGTTCCGCCTAAAATCCAAAGGTATGCCCGTGCTGCGTTCGGCCCAGCACGGCGATATGTATATTCAAGTTTCAGTCGAAACCCCGGTGAACTTATCGCGCCGCCAGCGCGAGCTGATGCAAGAGTTCGACAAAGAAGCCCGCAATAACTCGCCTGAGTCAGAAGGGTTTTTTGCCAAGGCCAAGGCGTTTTGGGATGGGTTTGGGGGGTAGCTAGACGATCGAACTTAGGAGCTCTTCTACGTCACGTGCTCCATGAAGAATATGAATAATCTGGATTTGAGTTTCAGTTTCGATGTAAAATATCAGATAATTTCCATGAACTTTTCGTCTTAAATTGGATAATTGATACCGCCCAACGACCGGATGAGCCTTCGGGAATTCTAATATATTTCTGCAAGACATTTTGAGTTCGCGCGCAAAACTCAAAGCGCGCCTCGGATTTTCCCTTGCAATCCAGAATGAAATTTCACGTAGGTCAATTTTGGCTGGATCAGTGAAAAAGAGCTTCATTTATCAGAGGCCGAGACAAGTTTCTCGAGTTGATCCTCAAGTTCTGAAAACACATCTTCAGCTGAATGTATTTGACCAGCCTTTGATGCTGCCAATCCTTTGGCTATTGCAGCATCAAGCACAGCTAGGCGAGACTCTCTATCCTGCACCAACCGCACACCCTCGCGAAGCACTTCGCTCTTGGAATTATAGCGACCTTCTTCCACAAGCTTGCTAACATATTTTTCCAGTGTCGATCCCAGATCTGCGCTCATAGCCATTTGAATTCTCCTCTTTCCAATAATATAAGCTCACCAATAACTATTATCAAACGGATTTTCCCATGCCCAAAGCCTATTGGATCGCCCATGTGACTGTCAGCAATCCTGACCAGTATAAATTTTACGCCTCCGATGCCGGCATTGCGTTTAAAAAATTCAACGCGCAAATCCTCGCCCGTGGCGGCACGCATCAGATCATGGAAGGCAGTGGCCGCCCGCGCAATGTAGTGATTGAATTTCCGTCATACCAAGCTGCCATTGATTGCTATCATTCTCAAGAATATCAATCAGCCAAAGCCAAGCGCAAGGGCGCTGGCGAAGCTGATATTGTGATTGTTGAAGGTGTTTGATGGCAGCAATCAAACAGATTGGCCCAGTTCCTCAAATTGGTTTTGGAACATACACCCATGAAGGAGATGAAGGTCGGCAAATTATCAGTTGGGCTTTAGAAGCAGGCTACCGCCATATCGACACCGCACAATTATACCGCAATGAAAGCGTGGTCGGCCAAGCCATCTCTGAAAGTGCCATCGCCAGAGATGAAATTTTTCTCACCACAAAAATAGCCCCTGAGAATTTTGGCCCCGGTCAAATTTTGGGTCACGTTAAAAATTCACTGGAAAAACTGCGTGTCGCCCAAGTTGATTTGCTATTGCTGCATTGGCCGTCATCCCGCTTTGAAGTGGAAGACTATGTAGCACAATTGGCAGCTGTTTATGATGCAGGCCTTGTCAAACACATCGGTGTTTCGAATTTTAACACGTCTTATCTCGATGCCGCGATCCGTGTTTTGGGCAATCGCCCTATCACCACCAATCAATGCGAAATTCATGTGTTGAATCAAAACCACATCATTGCAGATTATTGCAAATCTCAAAACATCCCCATGACCGCCTATTCACCACTTGCACGCGGTGCATTGACTAACAATGCCACATTGAAAGCCATCGGCGACCGTACTGGCCACACTGCCAGCCAAGTCGGATTGGCTTTTTTGTTGCATGAAGGCCATGTGATTATTCCCGCATCCACCAACAAAACGCGAATGTTGGAAAATCTTAACGCCAAAGACATTGTCTTAACACCAGCTGATATGGCGGCCATCCGCAAGCTGGATGAGGGGAGACGATTGGTTACAGGGGCATGGGCGCCCAAATGGGACACTTAATCATTTCCCCCGTCTGAAACCTGCGCTAAGGAACCTTTTTTCAACAAGGAATTTCTCATGCGCCCTTCTGGCCGTAACTTTGATCAACTCCGCGCCGTTTCATTCGAGCGCAACGTATCTAAACATGCTGAAGGCTCATGCCTCATCAAATTTGGTGACACGCATGTGCTGTGCACAGCTTCACTCGAAGAGCGCGTGCCACCATGGCTTAAAGGTGGCGGCAAGGGCTGGGTGACGGCAGAATATGGCATGTTGCCCCGTGCCACGGGTGACCGCATGAAACGTGAAGCCGCAAGCGGCAAACAATCAGGTCGCACCCAAGAAATCCAACGCCTCATTGGTCGCTCGCTTCGTGCGGTTGTTGATCTTCGCGCACTTGGCGAAAAACAAATTACCTTGGATTGCGATGTCATCCAAGCCGATGGTGGCACGCGCACGGCGGCCATCACCGGGAGTTTCGTGGCACTGCAAGATTGCATCAATTGGATGATGGCGCGGGAGATGTTTAAAACTTCGCCAATTAAAGATCATGTGGCTGCGATCTCTTGCGGCATTCATGGCGGCAACGCTGTTTTGGACTTGGATTATGCCGAAGATTCAACGGCCGAAACCGATGCGAATTTTGTGATGACAGGATCAGGCGGCATCATTGAAGTGCAAGGCACAGCTGAGGGCGAACCTTTCAGCCAAGATATGTTGCTTAAACTTTTGGGCCTCGCCAATGGCGGAATTAAAACATTGGTGGCGATGCAGAAAGAAGCGTTGAAGTGATCCGCAAACTCAACAACGAAAAAATTGTCATCGCCACGCACAACAAAGGCAAGCTTGAAGAGTTTGCTGAATTGTTGAGGCCCCATGGCGTGATGACATTTTCAGCGGGAGGATTAGGCCTCACTGAACCAGAAGAAACCGAAGATAATTTTCGTGGTAACGCGCGGATAAAGGCTTTGTTTGCGATGACGCATTCAGGCCACATCGCCATCTCTGATGATTCAGGCCTATGTGTTGATGCTTTGAACGGCGACCCCGGCGTTTACACCGCCGATTGGGCCGGGCCATCGCGCGATTGGAACTTGGCGATGCGCAATGTGGAAGAAAAACTTCAAGCGGCAAAAGCCACAGAGCCAGTGCAACGCAAAGCGCAGTTTAAATGCACCCTCTGCGTCATGTGGCCAGATGGGCATGAGCGCTATTATGAAGGTGTCGCCCACGGTCAACTCGTCTGGCCACCGCGTGGGGCATTGGGCCATGGTTATGATCCCGTGTTTGTGCCAGATGGCCAAGACCAGACTTTTGCCGAGATGACTCACGTGAAAAAGAATTCGCTTTCACATCGCGGGTTGGCGTTAGAGAAGTTGCTCAGTGACCTCTTCTGAGCAAGACTTCGGCGTCTATATTCACTGGCCCTTCTGCAAGGCCAAATGCCCTTATTGTGATTTTAACAGCCATGTGCGCCACGAAGCTGTGGATCATATGTCTTATGCGCGCGGACTCACCGCAGAACTCAGCTGGCTCAAAAACCAGACAGGCCCCAAGCAAGTGACCAGCATTTTCTTTGGCGGTGGTACACCTAGTTTGATGCCGCCCGAGGCAGTGGCGCATGTGCTCGATCACATCGCAAATTTATGGACAGTGCTGCCTGAAGCTGAAATCACACTGGAAGCCAATCCCACCAGCGTCGAAGCCGAGAATTTTCGCGGATATAGAACAGCGGGTGTGAACCGCGTTTCCGTCGGTGTGCAATCCCTCAACGAAGCAGACCTCAAAGCACTTGGTCGCCAGCACACGCCGGATGAAGCACTGGCCGCCTTTCGCCTCGCTGCTAAAATCTTCCCACGTGTATCGTTTGATTTAATCTATGCAAGACCCCAACAATCCTTGTCCGCATGGCGCGAAGAACTATCGACCGCCCTCAAAGAACAGCAAGGTCATATGTCGCTTTACCAGCTCACCATTGAGCCGGAAACGCGCTACCAAGATTTGTTCGATGCCGGAAAATTGCAAATCCCCAATGATGATGATGCAGCATCGCTTTATGAGCTGACACAAGAGCTAACCGACAAACACAATCTGCCCGCTTATGAAATTTCCAACCACGCAGGCGCAGGCCATGAAAGCCGTCATAACCTCACTTACTGGCGTTATTGTGAATATGCGGGTGCTGGGCCTGGTGCTCACAGCCGCTTGGCCTCTGGCGAAAACCGCCTTGCCCTGATGAGTGAAAAACATCCCGAAACGTGGCGGCAGAATGTGCAGGCGCAGGGTCATTCGGTCATTGAAAACGGATTGTTGACTCCCGCAGAACAAGCGCCTGAATATCTGCTGATGGGACTGCGTATTAAAGAAGGCATTGATCTGAATCGTCACGCAAAGCTTGGCGGAACGCATATTGATGTTGCCAAAATCGAAGCCCTCGAAAACTTAGGCTTCGTTGAACGCAGCGGTACGCGCCTCATGGCCACCAAACGCGGGCGACCCATTCTCAATGCCATCATCCGAGAGCTCAATGGCTGAATATTTCATTGGCCCCAATCGCTATGATGCCCCCACACTTAAAGCGGGCCTTTATGTGACGGCTACACCGATTGGTAATTTAGGCGATGTGACCATCCGCGCCTTGGCCACGCTGGCGGCGGCTGATTATATTTTATGCGAAGACACCAGAGTCACCTCGCGCCTGCTCGAGCGTTTCGGCATTCGCAACACCATGAAACCTTACCACGAGCACAACGCCGAAAAAGTACGCCCTGCCATTATCGCCGCTTTGCAAGACGGCAAATCATTTGCGCTGGTGTCTGATGCAGGCGTGCCGTTGGTGTCTGATCCGGGTTTCCGTTTGGTGCAGGCTTGCATTGCCGAAAACTTGATGGTCACTGGTCTGCCCGGCGCATCAGCGGTTCTCACGGCCTTGGCTCTTTCTGGTTTACCAACTGACACATTCACGTTCCTGGGCTTCCTGCCGCAGAAGCATAAAGCCCGTGTCGATCTGCTTACCAAATTCAAATCTGTTCCTTCAACCCTCATCGTCTTCGAAAGCCCACACCGCATTATCGACGCGCTTCTCGATATCAACGAAGCCTTAGGCCCACGCCAAATGGCCATGGCGCGGGAGTTGACCAAGCTGCATGAAGAAGTGTTGCGCGGCACAGCACAAGAAATTCATACCATCCTATCGCAACGCGAATCTGTAAAAGGCGAAATCTGTTTGGTCATCGCCCCACCGCAAGATGAACCTGTTGTCGTAGAAGACGATGAAATTGAAAACGCCATCACTGTTGCCCTCAAAGATAACGCCGCGTCCAAAGCTGCTAATCTCGTGGCCAAGAAATACGACCTCAAAAAAGAGGATATTTATGCCCGCATCCTCAAACGCAAATAGGACCCGAAACGAAAAGCGCGGCCACAGGGCAGAGTCTGTTGCCCTCATTTTCTTACGCCTCAAGGGATACAGATTGCTCGCCCACCGTTTTAAATCGCATCATGGCGAGATTGATCTGATCATGCGCAAAGGCCAAACCACCGCCTTCATTGAAGTCAAAGCCCGCGCCACAACGGATGCAGCATTAGCCTCCGTCACCCCCACCCAAGCCAAGCGCATCAGTGCTGCAGCCTCATTGTGGATGACGCGCGACGCAAAAGCAGCGCTTGGATTTTGTCGGTTTGATATTGTTTCCGTCAACGCCTATCTTTGGCCGACGCATATTCCCAATGCGTTTTCAGGAGAATTCTAAATGAGCCTCAAGATCGCAGTGCAATGCGACCCCATTGAATTATTCAATATCGAAGGTGATTCCACTTTCGCCATGATGCTGGAAGCCCAGCAACGCGGCCACAAATTGTTTTACTATCACGTCAAAACCCTCGCCTATCATAATGGAACACTTTCTGCCGAAGGCCATGACGTGAAGGTGCAGGACAAGCAAGGTGCGCACTTTGAACTCGGCCCCAAGAAGCGCATTGACTTGGCAACTCAAGATTCAATCCTTATGCGCCAAGATCCGCCCTTTGATATGGGCTACATCACCGCCACACATCTGCTTGATATGATCCACCCAAAAACATTGGTGGTGAATGACCCCACAGAAGTGCGCAACGCGCCGGAAAAACTTTTCATTCTAAAATTTCCAGACCTCATGCCACCCACGTTGATCACGCGCGACATCAGCGAGATTGATGCCTTCCGCCGCGAGCATAATGATGTGATTTTAAAGCCGCTTTACGGCAATGGTGGTGCAGGTGTTTACCGCACTAGCAAGACCGATCAGAATTTCACTTCACTGTTGGAAATGTTCGGCCAGCTTTACAATGAACCCTACATCGCACAAAAATATTTGGCCGATGTGCGTAAAGGTGACAAGCGGATTATCTTGGTTGACGGCAAAGTGGCAGGGGCGATCAACCGCATTCCTGCCGAACATGATAATCGCTCCAACATGCATGTGGGCGGTGTGGCCGCCCCCACAACGCTGACCAAACGCGAACACGAAATTTGTGAGGCCATCGGGCCAGAGCTTAAAAAGCGCGGGCTTATATTTACAGGCATCGACGTGATCGGCGATTACATGACCGAGATCAACGTGACCTCGCCTACGGGCATCAGGCAAGTGAAGCGCTTTGGCGGCGCTGATATTGCCGCATTGATTATGGATGCGATCGAGATGCGACGCGGTTGATGCTCAAGCTTATCGCCTTCGATGCCGACGACACACTCTGGCATAACCTCATTCATTTTGATGCCGCGCAAAAGCAATTTGGCGACATGTTTTCAAGCCACATGCCCGAAGCTCAAGCCCGCGCCGTGTTGGAAAAAACTGAAAGCCAAAATATCAAGCTTTATGGCTTTGGCACAAAAAGTTTCACGCTGTCGATGATTGAAGCTGCCATCGAGGTTTCAAACGGTGCCGTGGATTCAGCAACCATCTCCAAACTCATCGCCACAGGCCGCGATATGTTGGATCACGATATTGAACTCTTGCCTCATGTTGAAGACACGTTGAAGGCGCTGCATGGTGAGTATAAATTATTGCTCATCACCAAGGGCGATCTGCATCATCAAGAGCGCAAAGTTTTGGGCTCAGGCCTCGCTCATTATTTTGAAGGCGTTGAAATCGTCTCAGATAAAAAACCCGAAACCTATCACCGCATCGCCGCCCGCCACGGCAGCGTCACATCCCAAATGCTTATGGCCGGAAACTCCATCCGCTCAGACGTGTTGCCAATGATTGCCGCTGGCGGAATTGGCGTATATGTGCCCTTCGAAATGATCTGGGATCACGAGCATGAAGAAGTGCCGTTGGGTACGCAGCGGTTTTACGAAGTGGAAGATTTGCGCGAGGTGGTGGATGTGGTGAAATCCATTTAACTCACCATCTCACCTCAACTCCGTCATTCCAGAAAGGCGCGTATTTTGCGCAAGCAAAATGTTAGCGCTTTATCTGGAATCCCGCTTTCTCAACTCGCGGTAACCGCCCAAAGCTGGATTCCGTGTCGCGGGCAAACCTTTC
>JAYTUV010000103.1:0-5112 GCA_043744395.1 Aestuariivirga sp. | reverse complement strand
ACCATGCGACAATCAAACACCCCATAGAATTCATACAAATTGATAAATCAACCAATGACCCGCAAACAAAAACGAACCACAATGATTGCCGCCGCTCTGGCGGTTTTGGGTATTGCTGCATTTTTGATGTTTCGGGTGTTGGGCGACACGATGGTGTTTTTTTACACGCCAAGCGAGATTGCTGAAAAGACTTTGAGGCCCGGCCAGCGAATCCGCTTAGGCGGCATGGTGGCTGCTGGGAGTTGGAACAAGGGTGACGGCATTCACCAAGATTTCGTTTTGACTGACACAATCAAAACCGCCAAAGTTGTTTATAGCGGCGCGGTGCCAGATTTATTCCGTGAAGGGCAGGGCGCAGTGGCCGAAGGTGTGATGCGGGCTGACGGAGTTTTCTTAGCCGACTCAGTTCTTGCGAAGCACGACGAAAAATACATGCCCAAGGAATTGGCATCAAGCTTGAAGGCAAAAGGTGTGAAGCTGGGCAAGTCCGCTGATCAATAAACCGTGACCAATCCCGAAAATCGCCATATTTGAAGGATTTAGCCACCAAACCGCCGCAAGACTTACCAAAGTTTCATAGCCTTGTAAGAACCGTGTAATTTGAGGGCGCGTATATATTCATTATTGACTTAATGGAGATTGAAACATGCCTTCAACTTTTAAACTTACCAAAAAAACCTTTCTCGGTCTTTTCACTGCTGGCTTACTTGGTGCCACGGTTCTGACCTCAACCTTGGTCGCGTTGCCGCCTTCGTCCGTCCATGCCGAACAGGCGGCCGTGTTTGATCCGCACCAAAGTCTCGCACCCTTGGTCGAGAAGGTTATGCCGTCTGTCGTCAGTGTTGAAGTCAAGTTTTCGAATGCGGCAGTTGCTGATGCTGGCGATAGTGCTGCGCCTGACCAAATTCCGCCCGGCATGAAAGAATTTCTAGACCAATTCCCCCAATTCAAAAACCGCGTGCCACCACAGGCACCACAAGGCGGTGGTGGTGCTGTTGGTTCAGGTTTTGTCATCACTTCTGATGGTTATATTGTAACCAACAACCACGTGGTAGAACGCGCTGACGAAGTGAAGGTCGTTTTTCAAAACGGCGATAAATTTGACGCCACGGTGATCGGCACTGATCCAAAGACTGATTTGGCTTTGCTCAAGATCAAATCTGACAAAACTTTCCCGCATGTTGAATTCACAAAAACTGAAGCCAAAGTTGGCGATTATGTGATGGCCGTTGGCAATCCATTCGGTCTGGGCGGTACAGTGACATCAGGGATTGTCTCGGCCCGTGGCCGCGACATTGGCTCTGGCCCCTATGATGATTTTATCCAAGTGGATGCATCCATCAACAAGGGCAACTCCGGCGGCCCAACATTTAATATGAGTGGTGAAGTGGTTGGCATTAACACGGCAATCTTCTCACCATCGGGCGGCTCCGTGGGCATTGGTTTTGCAATTCCGGCGTCCACAGCCACGGGCGTGATCGAAAGCCTCAAAACCAATCACAAAGTAATCCGCGGCTGGTTGGGCGTGAAAATTCAGCCCGTCACAGCCGATATTGCCGAGAGCTTGGGTCTTGAAAACGCCAAAGGCGCTATTATCTCTGAACTAACCGATGGATCACCCGCTTTGAAGGCCGGTTTGAAATCTGGTGACACGATTTTGAAAGTTGACGGCACAGATATTTCCGATGCGCGTGATTTGGCGAAAGTCATTTCTCGTGTGATCCCGGGAAAAGTGGTGCAATTGGCCATCATTCGCGGTGGCAAAGCCCAAACTGTTCCGGTGACTTTAGATGCCATGCCAAATGACGTTAAAATGGCATCGACAAAAGTTGAAGAGCCTAAGGCCGGATCGCTTTCGGCTTATGGCTTGGAAGTGGTAACGGCAGACGACGGTGCAGGCGTTAAGGTGACGAAAGTTGACCCCAAATCTGCTGCCGCCGAACGCGGATTGAAAGAGGGTGACGTGATCCTCGAAGTTGCTGGCACACAAGTAAATGATCCAGCAGCTGTGGCGACTGCGTTAAAGGGCGCGAGCGGTAAGAAGGTTCTGATGTTGATCAAGAATGCCGATGGTCAGCGCTTTCTAGCTTTGCCACACGCAAAAGGTTGATTGGCCTGTCAAGGGGTTTCAGGGCCAATCTGAAAAACAGGTGATGGCCACTGTCCCCGCAAGTTGGTCTGCACTTGAAAAGCGCGGAGACTGGTCGCCACCCCCCGGCGTTCCCCCGATGTACTGGTCTCCGCGCGCATATTTTAAAACCGTTGAAGGGCAACATCATGCAACACGCTGATTTGACAAGAGGGGCCCAGCAGGGCACAGAAATGCACATGCGCATTCTGGTAATTGAAGATGATCGTGAAGCTGCCTCTTGGCTGGTCAAGGGCTTGCGCGAAAGCGGACATATTGTTGACCTTGCAGCCGAGGGCTTACAAGGACTGAACATGGCGCTTGAAGGGGTTCATGATGTGTGCATTATTGACCGCATGTTGCCTTTGATGGATGGCCTAACAATCATTCAAAAAATGCGTTCGTCCGACCTCAAGACTCCGGTTTTAATCTTGAGCGCTCTAAGCGATGTTGACGAGCGGGTTAAAGGGCTTCGGGCGGGTGGTGATGACTATTTGGCCAAACCCTATGCCTTTGCTGAGCTTCTGGCGCGGGTCGAAGGTTTGGGTAGCCGTAAATCGCTTGATCCAAAAGATGCCAAACTGAGAGCCTTGGACTTGGAAATTGACTTGATGAGCCGCACGGTGACGCGCAGTGGCAAACCCATCGTGTTGCAACCGCGTGAATTCAAACTGCTCGAATATCTTGTCCGCAATGCGGGCCATATCGTGACACGCACAATGTTGCTGGAAAACGTGTGGGATTATCACTTTGATCCGCAAACCAATGTGATTGATGTTCATGTATCAAGGCTACGGGGCAAACTTGATAAGGGTTTTGCCGAACAATTGCTGCAAACCGTGCGCGGAGCAGGCTATATGATCCGTGCGCGTTAACAGCGGTATATTTCAAACTTCAACCTTTCGGCTTGCCGCAATTTATCTGCTGGTTTTTGCAATTTCGGCAGGCGGAATTCTTAGTTATGTTTATTATACAACGGTTGGCCTTTTAGAGCGCCAAACCGAAGATACAATTCACGCTGAAGTCGTAGGCCTTGCAGACCAATATCGGCTGTTAGGTCTATCGGGATTGGCAGAAACTGTGCGTCGCCGCAGTGTTGAAACTGACGGTGCGATCTATTTGCTTGTAGGTCCAGGCCAAGTCTATGTTGCAGGTAATCTTGATGCGATGCCTAAGGGTTTTACAGATAACCAAGCTTGGGTTGATTTCCCGATCACCGTCGGCAAGGCTCCAAATTCGGTGCAACACACGGCTCACGGGTTTCAGGTTGAACTCGCCAATGGTTACGATCTTCTTGTGGGGCGGGATGTGAATGCCTTGCGTCAATTTCGTGATTTGATTCGCGAGGCTCTTTTATGGGCAGTGGGCATGTCTTTGGTTTTAGGCTTGGGTGGCGGCTATTTGATGAGTCGCAATTTCTTGCGGCGCGTTGATGCGATAACTGGGGCCTCCCGCGAGATTATGGCGGGCGATCTTTCGAGGCGGATGCCAGTAACGGCTGCCAACGACGAACTGGACCAATTATCAGGATCGTTGAATGATATGCTCTCGCAAATTGAGCGATTGATGAATGGTATGAAAGAAGTGTCCAGCAATGTTGCACATGATCTTAAAACACCACTCACCCGCATGCGCGCGCGCATTGAAGCTGCTTTACGTCAGGACAATAAACAAGAATACAAAGGCGCATTAAATCAAACGATTGAAGAATGCGATCAACTTCTGCAAACGTTCAACGCGCTGCTTTCCATTGCCCAAGCAGAATCGGGACAGATGCGTCAGGCGCTTCAACCATTGGATTTGAATGATACTTTGACCGATGTTGTGGAACTCTACGAACCACTTGTTGAAGAAGCAGGCGGAAGTTTGAAATTGGAATCAAACCCCGGATTGAAGATACGCGGTGACCGCCAATTGGTCGCCCAAGCTTTGAACAATTTAATCGACAATGCCATGAAATATGGCGAGAGCGGAAATGGCAAAAGCACCGACGTTCTGGTTCGCGGGCGAATTGACGGAGAGAACGTGATTGTTGAGGTGTCTGATCATGGTGTCGGCATAAATGAAAATGATCGGGGACGCGTTCTTGACCGATTTGTTCGTTTGGACGAAAGCCGCTCCAAGCCAGGAAATGGGTTAGGATTGAGCCTCGTTGCCAGCGTTATGACGTTGCATAGCGGTCTGCTTCAGCTGGAAGACAACAAGCCAGGTCTGCGCGCCATTCTGCGTCTTCCCCTTTATAGGCAAGCACTCTAAAACAGTCGGGTGAGCCAAAAACAATTTGAAACAAGAGTTGATCAATCGCATTTGCACGTTGCTGATGCAGCAGCTTTGGCTCGATTTTGGGCTGAATGCGATCCAAAGACTGCTCAATCATTGCAACCCGTTCGAAATCTGATTGACGCAGCCGTCTCGGGTTCGCCTTATCTGACAAAATTGATTTTGCGACATGGCGATTTTCTAGCAAGACTAATTCACTCTGAACCAGAAGCAGTTCTGGAGAAACTATGCACGGAATGTCTATATCTAGGTTCCGCAGCGTCAAAAGAAGAAATTGCAATTGGATTGCGAATTAGAAAACAACAAGCCGCGCTGCTGATTGGTTTGGCGGATTTGGGTAACGTCTGGTCAGTCACTCTCGTCACCCAAGCGCTGACTCAATTTGCTGATGCTTGCTTAAACGCGTCGATCAATTTCTTGCTTCGCGATTATGCCGAAAAACAGAAACTGACCCTGCGTGATCCTACAAATCCATCGCTGAACTGCGGATATGTTGTGCTGGCCATGGGTAAACATGGCGCTTTTGAACTTAACTACTCAAGCGATATTGATTTGATCATTCTCTATGACCCTGAAATAGCACCACTGGCTGAGGGCGTTGAGCCATCAACTTTTTTTGTGAGGTTCACGCGGGATCTCGTGAGCTTGTTACAAGACTTGAACGAAGAGGGTTATATTTTCCGGGTCGATTTGCGCTTACGCCC
>JAYTUV010000102.1:0-56572 GCA_043744395.1 Aestuariivirga sp. | reverse complement strand
GAAGGGCTAATCCGCCGGCGCCGCCCTCAGGATGCTGACAAGTCGTAAAGGCGGTCCGCACAGGCTTTCGGGGAAACTTTCCGGGACGGTTGCCCGCTGCCTCATTTACAGGCATTGTTGTCGCTCAATTCCTGCGCAATACGCCGCCAGAATTGGCAGACGGCCTGCGTTTTGCAGGCTAACAGCGCTTAGAGGGCTCCATGAAACTGATCACCGCCATCATCAAGCCCTTCAAGCTCGAAGAGGTGCGCGAGGCGTTGGGTGCCATCGGTGTGCAGGGCATTACCGTCACCGAAGTCAAGGGCCATGGCCGCCAGCGCGGTCATACCGAGTTTTACCGCGGCGCTGAATACGCTGTCAGCTTTGTGCCAAAACTGCGAATTGAAATTGCCGTCGAAAGCGGCCTCGCTGCAAAGGTGGTCGAAGCGATTCAAACAGCGGCAAAAACCGGCCAAATTGGTGACGGCAAGATTTTCGTACTGCCGCTTGAACAGGCAACGCGCGTTCGCACCGGGGAAACCGGCGCGGCCGCCCTTTGAAATTAAGAGTTTTAGAAAGGAATATAAAATGAATATGGCAACACTACCTAGAAGCCTGAAGGCACTGGGAACAGGATTGGGGCTTGCGGCTCTCTTGCCCGCAACTCACGCCTTTGCGGCGGCGAGTGTAAATAAGGGCGACACGGCTTGGATGTTAACAGCGACCGCATTGGTCGTGTTGATGACCTTACCGGGACTTGCTTTGTTTTATGGTGGTTTGGTTAGGTCGAAAAACGTTCTTTCAATCCTGATGCAAGTGACCATTTGCTTTAGCTTGATTTCAGTTCTTTGGGTTATGTTCGGCTATTCTTTAGCCTTCACCAATGGCAGTGGTGCGACCGCTGGCTTTATTGGCGGATTTTCGAAATGGGGTCTGTTTGGTGTGAACACCGGAACCATGGCTGCAACTTTTTCGAAAGAAACCTATATTCCAGAATATGTTTACATCATATTTCAGCTGACATTTGCGGCGATTACACCAGCTTTGATCGTCGGTGCATTTGCTGAACGCATGAGATTTTCGGCAGTACTTTTGTTTCTCACCATTTGGTTCTGTTTCTCATATCTGCCAATGGCCCACATGGTGTGGTGGTGGGCAGGTCCAGACGCTTACACTCTGAGCGCTGCAAACATTGATGTCGTAAAAGCTACCGTCGGCGACAGTGCCGCTGCGGATTTCCTCGCTAAACTGGCTGCTGCAACAACGGATGCTGATAAGGCGACTGTTCTATCGGCCTACAATGATGCTGTAAATGCCGCCAATGGCTGGTTGTTCAACAAAGGTTCCCTTGATTTTGCAGGTGGCTCAGTTGTGCACATCAACGCTGGTGTTGCAGGCCTTGTATGCGCATTGATGTTGGGAAAACGTGTTGGTTTAAACCGCGAACCAATGGCACCGCACAATTTGACTGTAACACTCATCGGCACAGGCCTTCTTCTGTTTGGTTGGTTTGGCTTTAACGCTGGCTCAAACCTTGAAGCAAATGGTCTGACCGCCTTGGCCCTCCTGAATTCAATTCTGGGTGCTGCGGCAGCTGCTTTGGCGTGGGTTGCAGTGGAACGTGTTGTTCGAGGTCATGCCAGCTTGCTGGGTGCGGCTTCGGGCATTGTGGCAGGTCTTGTGGCCATTACGCCAGCTTGTGGCTGGGTAGGGCCAATGGGAGCCATCGTGATTGGCGCTGCCGCAGGTGTGATCTGCCTGTTTGCAGTGATCTGGTTAAAGGCCAAGCTGGGCTATGACGATGCTTTAGATGTTTTTGGTGTCCACGGCATTGGCGGCATATTGGGAGCATTGTTGACTGGTGTGTTTGTAAATCCAGCCTTAGGCGGATCTGGCGTCACAAACTATCTGGCAACTGATACATCTTCTGCAGTCTTGGAATATGTGTTCTCAGCCCAAATGATGGCTCAGGTTTACGCCATTGTCACGGCAACCGTGTTATCAGCTGTCGTCAGCTTTATCGCCTGTCTGATCTGCAAATACACAGTAGGTCTTCGTGTGGATGAACAATCCGAACGCGAAGGACTGGATATTTCCAGCCACGGCGAGCGCGCTTACTCATAAGCTCATACAAATCAACTCAAAGGGCGTTCCAAGTCGAGGCTTGGGACGCCTTTTTTATGCTTAAATTTACCGCGCCTTAACCGTGTTCCGTCAGACTGCTGTTAACCTTTTATTAGACCCCGAACCAATGGGGTCAGATCAATCTGACTTTTGACGGAGTCGTCAAAAGTCAGGAAAATTGATCGAAATGAATAACTTAGAGCGCTTTTAATGTTTCTATGAAACATCAAAACGCTTTTATCAGCGCGGAGAAATTTGATGGCCCTCAACCACATGATCGACACGGATGAAAACACCATCCCAGCGCGCTTGCGACTATTTCTGATCAAACGCAGTTTTGAACTTTTTGGAGTTGTTGCGTTTTTAATGATTGTCGCAGCGGGCCTCGCACTGGCAAGTTGGAGCATTAGCGATCCGTCGCTTAATCATGCAACTGGCAGTAAACCGCAAAACTGGCTTGGCGGCCCCGGCGCAATCGTCGCTGATCAGTTAATCCAAAACTTGGGATTGGCAACTCTGCCCTTTCTTTTCATCCCATTGAAATGGGTCATGGGTTTATTTGGTCATGAACTCCCAACAAATCCGCGTCGCCAAGGCCTCTGCTGGGTTGGTGCAACAATTGCGTTTGGCTGTTTTCTGGCTTGTCTTCCCGTTCCAGATTTTTGGCGTCTTGCGAGTGGTCTGGGCGGCAATCTTGGTGATATAATAACAGGTCTTTTTCTCTCAATCTTATCAATTGGGATGAAGGGTTTTGTTGCAAAGTTTCTTGTCGGAGCATTAGCACTTGCAGCTTTTTATTGGACATCATCGCAATCAGTCGCTTTTGGACCACTTCCTAAGATCACTTCATCGCCTCGCAAAAAACCTGTGCGCACAATAAAAGCAAATACCCCCAAGGGCGAGCCATTGATGGCGAAGTTTTTTGGTTTATTGAAATCGCTGCAACCTGAGCCAAAGCTCCGCGCAGTTGCTCGCAACACAAATGAAGATAATCCAGATGATGTTCTGAGTCGGTTTGCGCCACTGAGCTTAAAGAAATCACCGAAACCCAAAGTAGGCCGCGTTGAACCATCTTTTGGCGGAGCGTTGACGGACGAAGAACCAGCTGACGATTATTGCGCCGAAACGGAAAACAGTTTTGAAGATTCATTTTTTGAGCTGGAAAGCGAAGAAACCTTTGAGGATGAAGAGGCTGCACCGCCTGTCAAAAAATTATCTGCAAAACCGTTAGCTCGCAACAAAGCAAAACCTGTCGCAAATCATTTTGAGCTTCCTCCATTAGAGCTCCTCAGTGAACCTAAAAAGGCTGGGCGTCAGCCTGAATTTGCACCAGAGTTGCTTGCCGAAAATGCCCGTCGTCTTGAGGGTGTGCTGGAAGATTTTGGCGTGCGTGGCCAAATCATCAATGTGCGTCCAGGACCCGTTGTAACACTTTATGAGCTTGAACCAGCACCGGGTATAAAATCATCACGCGTGATCAGCTTGGCTGATGATATTGCGCGCTCCATGAGTGCGATTTCAGCGCGTGTTGCCGTGGTTGCGGGGCGTAACGCCATAGGCATTGAGCTTCCGAACCCAAAGCGCGAAACCGTTTATTTGCGCGAGTTGATGCAAACCGAAAGTTTCATTACTAACAACACAACACTTGCTTTGGCTTTGGGCAAAAACATTGGCGGCGAACCGATTTTTGCTGATCTTGCCCGCATGCCACATTTGTTGATTGCCGGTACGACAGGCTCGGGAAAGTCTGTGGGCATCAACACCATGATCCTTTCCTTGCTCTACCGCCTGCCGCCCGACAAATGCAAATTGATCATGATCGATCCCAAGATGCTGGAACTTTCAGTCTATGAAGGTATTCCTCATCTTCTAGCGCCTGTTGTGACTGATCCTCGCAAAGCTGTTGTCGCCCTGAAATGGGCGGTGCGCGAAATGGAAGATCGCTACAAGAAAATGTCGAAAACTGGCGTTCGCAACATCGATGGCTATAACGCGAAAATCGCTCAGATGGCGATCAAGGGTGAAAAGCTAACGCGCACCGTTCAAACCGGATTTGAGCCAGACACGGGTAAGCCAATTTTCGAAAAAGAAGATATGGATTTGCAAACGCTTCCCTACATTGTCGTGATCATCGACGAAATGGCCGACTTGATGATGGTTGCAGGTAAAGACATTGAAGGCGCTGTTCAGCGCTTGGCACAGATGGCCCGCGCTGCTGGTATTCACGTGGTGATGGCAACGCAGCGTCCATCAGTTGACGTGATCACAGGCACCATTAAAGCCAACTTCCCAACCCGCATCTCGTTCCAAGTCACGTCCAAAATCGACAGCCGCACGATTTTAGGTGAGCAGGGTGCTGAGCAACTGCTGGGCCAAGGCGACATGCTTTATATGGCGGGTGGCGGTCGTATTTCGCGTCTTCACGCGCCATTTGTGACCGATAGTGAAGTCGAAGCGATCGTCAATCATTTGAAAGCACAAGGTCAGCCTGAATATGTTGAGGCTGTGACCGAAGAGGTTGATGAAGACGACATGGGCGGCGAGGGCGGTGGCATGGCAGGAGCTATCGGCGGTTCAGGTGATGAACTCTATGATCAGGCCGTTGCCGTGGTCTTGCGTGACAAGAAAGTTTCAACCAGCTATGTCCAACGCCGACTTCAAGTAGGATATAACAAGGCAGCCAGCCTCATTGAACGCATGGAAAAGGAAGGGCTTATTTCTCAGGCGAATGCCACAGGAAAGCGTGAAATTCTGGTGCCGGGAGATAGCGCACGGGTTTAGCACAATCGCGCCGTAATATGGCCCGCTTGTGCGACTATTGGATGATGAACTATAGCAATTGAACACGTTTCAAGAGATTCGAAAGTTAAAAATGACAAAAATGTTTAAATGGTTCAGCTCTGCTGTCATCGTTATTGGATTGATGGCCATGAGCCCTCTTGTGCATGCCGCTCAAAAATATCCGATCATAGGTCTCAACGCGGCCCAGAAGCAGTCATTGCAGAAGATTAATGCATTCCTCAACAGCTTCCAGACCATGAAAAGTGATTTCACTCAAATAAGCTCTAAGGGTCAAATGGCCCAAGGTGTGTTGTTGATCAACAAACCCGGCAAATTGCGTTTTGAATATGCCGCACCAAACCCAATGTTGATTGTGTCCGATGGCAAATGGTTGACTATAAAAAACCGGGCCAAGGAAAAAGGCGATCAATTTCCGCTTTCGGCCACGCCCTTGCGCCTCGTGGTTTCACCGAAAATCGATCTTGCTGCCGAAACCGACGTGATTGGTTATGAGACCAAGGATGGCATTACCAGTATTTCATTGGCAGACCGCAAAAGCTCAATGGGTGGCTACATCGTGCTAGTGTTTGACGAACAGCGCAGCCAATTGCAACAATGGATCATTGTTGACGGTAAAGACCGCCGCACCACCGTACAGCTTGCCAATATTGAAACAGGAGGCAAATTTGATCCCAAATTATTTGTTGGTAAAATTGATCGGCCAGAAGGCAAATCCAATTAAAAAATAAAATTCTTGCTCCAATTTAATGCCCATGTCATTTGTTTGGCATGGGCTTTTCACTTGCAACTTGGAACATAAACTCTGTTCGACTTCGGATTGGTTTGGTTCAACGTCTTTTAATAGAGGCACAACCTGATATTTTATGTTTACAAGAAACCAAATGCCCGCAGGGCCAGTTTCCGTCAGGCCCGCTGAATGATTTAGGCTACAAACACATCGCCGAATTCGGCCAAAAGGGTTATCACGGCGTGGCCATTGTTTCGCGCATTCCGTTTAACACGCAGCATTCGCGCGATTTCTGCAACAAAGGCGATTGCCGTCATGTGAGCGTTCGCTTTGAAGGCGAAAAGCCATTTCTGCTACATAACTTATATGTGCCAGCAGGAGGTGATGAAGCTGACCCTGAAATTAACGAAAAGTTTGCCCATAAATTGGCCTTCATTGATGAGATGGAACAATGGTCAAGGGCTGATGCCATGCCAAAAGGCTATGGTGCTATTGCTGTGGGTGATCTGAATATAGCACCACTTGAGAACGATGTTTGGTCACACCGTGAGCTTGTGAAAGTTGTCAGCCATACACCCATTGAAGTTGAGAGTTTTGGGCGCATTCAAGAAGCAGGCGGTTGGCAGGATGTGATGCGCAATCATGTGCCAGCTTCGAAAAAACTCTATACGTGGTGGAGCTACCGCGCCAGAGATTGGAACATCGCTGACCGGGGCCGCAGGCTGGATCATGTGTTGGCAACAAAGGATATTTCAGATCGCTGCACCAGCATTGAAGTTTTGCGCCATGTCCGCAGCTGGCCGCAGCCGTCAGACCATGTTCCGGTCGTGGCAAAGTTCGATTTCAATATCGTTTAAAGATCGGAGAATTTGCGCGCTTTGTTCATCATAACGCGTACGGCTTCAAATTCGCGAACCGAACCGACTAATTTTTCTGACAAATTATGCAAAACGACGCGGCCGAATTCTGGATATTCTTTAGCCACCCGCAAGAATAATTCATGGCTGATCCGCGCCGTTGAAACCAAATCCAATGCTTTGGCTGTAAGTGTGCTTGGGTTGCCACCAATCATGGCCACTTCGCCAAGGAGAGAGCCTGGTTCAGCCCGGCCTATACTGGCTTCGGCCTGCCTCAAATCAACGCTTCCGTTGAGAACAAAAAATGCCGCACGGGCCTTTTTGCCTTCGGTCAAGATTTCTTCGCCAACTGAAAACTCCTGACGCTCCGCAGCAAAGGCCATGATCTGCAAAGGTACAGATTCGCATTCCCGGAAAATTGGAATTTGGCGTAATGTTTCTGCGTCGGCCCTGACACTCATGTCCAATCTTGCCCCTTCAGCGAATCAGGCAACCCTTTGACTGCGATTGAGCTGTGAAATCAAGGGATAAGCTTATAGCCACCACCTTCTGTCACTAGGATTTCGGCATGAGACGGATCCCGCTCAATTTTTTGGCGCAGACGGTAAATATGAGTTTCAAGTGTATGTGTGGAAACCCCAGCATTGTAACCCCAAACATCAGCCAGCAGTGTTTCGCGACTCATGCTCTGTTCGCCTGAGCGGTAGAGGAACTTGATAATAGACGTTTCCTTTTCCGTCAGCCTGACTTTCTTGTTATCGTCACGGATGAGCACTTTGCTGGCAGGCTTAAATGTGTAAGGCCCAATTTGGAAAACCGCATCTTCGCTGTGTTCGTGTTGACGAAGATGTGAGCGGATACGCGCCAACAAAACCGCAAAGCGGAAAGGTTTGGTCACATAATCATTGGCACCTGAATCAAGACCCAGAATTGTATCTGAGTCAGAACCTTGTGCCGTCAACATCACAATTGGCCCTTTAAAACCATTGCGGCGCATAATTTTACAAGCTTCACGCCCATCCATGTCAGGTAAGTTCACGTCAAGGATAACAATATCAGCGTGATCAGCTTTGAGCAGCTTGATGCCCGTCGTTGCTGTGGCAGCGTCAGCAACCACAAACTCATCATGCAAACTGAATTGTTCCTTCAATGTTTCCCGTAGGATATCATCATCATCAACAAGCATAATTTTTTTAGTCGTAGACATGGTTTGAAATCTCGCAGTTTCAATTTTGAGTGAAATTCATGTTATGCTCAATGCCGCAAGCAAGCGATATGGACAACACAACTCACCGTGAGCAGATTCATAACACATCTTCACGTTCGCGCGATTAACGCGTGTTCAAGTAGCGGCTTGTTAACCATCGGGGCCACGCATTTTCCCTGTCGATTGGGAAAAACCGGGCGGCGTTTTCGAAAAATGGAAGGTGACGGCGCGAGTCCCATTGGTGTTTTCCAGCTTGAGCAGCTTTATTACCGCGCTGATAAAATGTTACGCGCCCGAATCAATTTGAAATCGCGGCCACTGACAAAATCCGGTGGTTGGTGTGATGCGCCAAATCATTATAGCTATAATCGCCACATCAAACTTCCATTTAATGCCAGTCATGAACGGCTTTGGCGCAATGATGCAGCCTACGACATTGTCGTTTCAACCTCTCACAACCAGAAGCCTCGCGTAAGAGGACTAGGAAGTGCAATTTTTTTGCATGTTACCGACGGAACAACCGGAACCGAAGGCTGCATTGCGCTCTCGGAGAAACATTTGCGCATAGTTCTCGGTCGCTGCGCAAAGCTCACACGCCTTGTAATATGGCCTAACTCTGGATTGCCTTCGGCCTTACTCCGAAAATAGCTGATCCTACACGAACCCAATTGGCACCCTCGGCAATGGCGATTTCAAAATCTGAACTCATGCCCATCGACACCACAGAAAGGTGGTGCGCCTTTGCCATTGATTTCAGCATTTGAAAGTGGGGGCGAGGATCCTCATCTGCAGGCGGTATGCACATCAAACCAATCAGATGATCGCCCAGTTGCGCTTTTGCACTAACCATGAACGCTTCAAATTCCTCTGGTAATATGCCAGCCTTCTGAATTTCGCGTCCAGTGTTGACCTGCACCAACAATTTTGTTCTGGCACCTTGCTTTTTCATCTCATGTGCAAGGGCACTCACCAATTTGGGTCGATCGACAGTTTGGATCACATCAAACAGCGCCACAGCGTCAGACGCCTTATTACTCTGGAGTGGGCCTATCAGATGTAATTCAATGTCTGCATAACGCGACCGCAAATGTGGCCATTTTTTTTGCGCTTCTTGAACACGGTTTTCGCCAAACACGCGCTGACCCGCGTCTAACACGGGTTCAATTTCATCAATTTCAAATGTTTTGCTCACCGCGACAAGCCTGATATCGCTTGCGTTACGGCCAACAGCGAGAGCAGATTTTTCAGTCCGTTTCTGGACAGATAAAAGTTGTGTCTGTGAATGTGTCATCAAGCTGCCTTTATGACCACGCTTGCGGCACTTTTCAAGGACTGGTACGTGGTGTTCCAACATCACTGTATTTGAAGGAATTTGGCGTGGCCGCTGAACGTTATAACCACCGAGAAGTCGAACCAAAATGGCAAAAATTTTGGACCGACAGTCGTTCATTCGAAGCCAAAGAGGATGTTTCGCGCCCGAAATATTATGTTTTAGAAATGTTCCCCTATCCATCGGGGCGCATACACATGGGTCATGTGCGCAACTATACAATGGGTGATGTGATTGCCCGTTTCCGCCGGGCCTGTGGCTACAACGTGCTGCATCCGATGGGATGGGACGCTTTTGGCATGCCAGCGGAAAATGCTGCAATTGAACGCGGCATACATCCCAAAACTTGGACTTATGAAAACATTGCGACCATGCGGAAACAACTCAAATCCATGGGATTGGCGATTGACTGGTCGCGCGAATTTGCCACCTGTGATCCATCTTACTATCGCCACGAGCAGGCGATGTTTATTGATTTTATGAGCGCTGGTCTGGTTGATCGCCGCGTGTCTTTGGTGAATTGGGATCCGGTTGACCAAACAGTTTTGGCCAACGAGCAGGTGATTGACGGCAAAGGTTGGCGCTCGGGTGCTGCTGTTGAAAAACGAGAGCTGGCCCAGTGGTTTTTGAAAATCACCACCTATGGCGATGAACTATTGAGCGCATTGGACGGCCTTGAGAAGTGGCCTGATAAAGTGCGCCTGATGCAGAAAAACTGGATCGGCCGTTCGGAAGGTTTGCGCTTCACTTTTGATATTGAGGATGGTTCAGGCAAAAAGCTAGATGGCGGCTTGTCAGTTTATACGACGCGCCACGACACCATTTTTGGTGCGAGTTTTTGCGCGGTATCAGCCGATCACCCTTTGGCCAAGCAGGCAGCAGGATCAAATCCGGCAGTTGAAGCCTTCCGCAAAGAGGTGGCAGCCCTTGGCACCAGCGAGGAGAACATTGAGCGCGCCGAGAAGCGAGGCTGCGCGCTTGGTCTCTATGCGCGACATCCATTTGACGCATCCATAAAATTACCAATTTATGCAGCAAACTTTGTGTTGATGGGTTATGGCGAGGGCGCAATTTTTGGCTGCCCGGCTCATGATCAACGTGACTGGGATTTTGCTACAAAATATAATTTGCCGATTAAGCCCGTGGTGGCACCGCGTGGAGAAGCTGTTCCCGTTGTAAGGACTGAGCCTTACCTTGAGAAAGACGGCGATGATTGTGTTTTAGTCAACTCGCAATTCTTAGATGGCTTCAACGTTGATCAAGCCAAAGCAGAAGTGGTCAATCGCATGAAAGCATCTGGTCAGGGTGAAGTGCGGGTTAATTTCAGGTTGCGTGATTGGGGCGTCTCACGTCAACGCTATTGGGGTTGCCCGATCCCTGTGGTTCACTGCAAAGATTGTGGCATCGTTCCGGTTCCGAAAGATCAATTGCCAGTTCAGCTGCCCGAAGATGTGAAGTTTGATAAACCAGGTAACCCGCTATTGCATCATCCAACATGGAAGGACACCCATTGTCCCAAGTGCAATGAACCAGCACAGCGCGAGACTGACACGTTCGATACGTTTATTGACTCGTCTTGGTATTATGCGCGTTTTGCATCACCGCATGCTGATATTCCGGTTAATCAGGATGCTTCGAAATATTGGTTGCCGGTTGATCAATATATTGGCGGCGTTGAGCACGCCATTTTGCATCTGCTTTATTCGCGCTTTTATGCCAGGGCCATGAAGCAGACCGGACATCTGAATGTTGAAGAGCCATTTGCTAGTTTGTTTACACAAGGCATGGTGATTCACGAAACATTCAAGACCGCCTCTGGTGAATGGGTGTTGCCGACTGATGCAGTAAATAGAGACGGCGCTTGGGTACACGCCCGTTCAGGCGAGCCGCTAGAAGTTGGTGGCGTTGAAAAAATGTCAAAGTCAAAGCGCAATGTGATTGACCCTGATACCATTATTGAATCGTATGGCGCCGATACGGCGCGGTGGTTCATGCTGTCAGATACACCGCCTGAACGCGATATTGAGTGGACCGAGGCGGGCGCTGAAGGGTCATGGCGTTTTACGCAAAAGATTTGGCGTATTGTGAATGACATTGCCGAAGTGCCAACCGGGGCTTTATCTTTGGCGGGTGAAGGACTGGCTTTGCGCCGCATCTCTCACCGTACCGTGGCTGCGGTGACAGATGATCTCAATAATTTGCGTTTCAACAGGGCTATTGCCCGAATTTATGAACTGTCAAACGCAATCAGTCAGGCCCTGCAAAGCATAAGCAAATCTGAGAGTTTGAACGCGGCGTTGCAAGAAGCAGGATCATTTTTAGTTACATTGATGGCACCAATGATGCCGCATTTGGCCGAAGAGTCTTGGAAAATTTTGGGTCACGTTGATGCTGTCGTTGATAGCAGTTGGCCAGTGGTTTTGCCTGAACTTGTGGCAGTTGACGCATTAACCATTGCCGTTCAAATTAATGGTAAGCGCCGCGATGAGATTACAGTTTCAAAAAGTCTTGATCGGGCAGCTGTTGAGGCAAAGGCTTTGGCATTGGAATCTGTGATGCGGTTGTTGGAAGGCAAACTTGTAAAGAAGGTGATTGTTGTGCCCGGGCGTATCGTCAATATTGTGTGTGAGGAATAATGCATAAAGTGGTTCGTTTGCTTGGATGTCTTTGCCTTATGTTTTTGGCAGGATGCGCCAGCTATCGACCGCTCTATGGCACTGGGCCCAGCGGTGTAAGCGTATCCTCAGCATTGGCTGCTGTTTCAGTCCCCGAGCAGCGCCTGCGCAGTGCGCAACTGATCCGCAATGAGCTTTTATCAACGTTGGGCACGGGAGCTCAGCGGTTTAGCCTCAGGCTTACTGTGACAGAAAAGACTATCGATGTTTCGGTGCTGTCTGCATCCAACTTGCGGAGAAAGCGCTTTAATCTCAGTTCACACTATGAATTGGTGGATGTCTCGTCCGGCGCAGTTTTGGCAGCCGGCGATAGTTTTTCGAATGTGTCGTTTGATACTGTGCGTCAACCCGTTGCTGACTTACAAGCCGCCAATAATGCGATGGAACGTGCAGCTCAAGAGGTTGGTCAAGATTTGCGCCAGCGTATTGCAGCTTATTTTGCCGATCATCCGGCTTGAGATTGCGGATTGTCGGTTCTCCGCGAAGATGGTTTTGACCAATTTTTGAAACGCCAAATATCGTCGTTTAACGGTGTGCTCGTTCATGGAGCTGACAGTGCCGCAGTGGCCAGCTTTGGACGACAGATTATTAGGGCAATTGCTGGAGGTGGAGAAGCCGAGCGGTACGATTCAAGCATTCTCAAAGAAGGTGCCGGACGCATTCAAGATGAATTTTATTCGCTATCGCTTCTGGGTGATCGCAGAGTGTTATGGATTGATGATGTTGGCGATGCACAGCTGAAATCTTTGACAGGTATTATTTCATCTGATCAACCTGCCAATTTTGTTTTTTTAAGCGCTGACGCTCTAACAAAAACTTCCAAGCTTCGGGTGGCTTGCGAGGAAGCTCTGAAAATTGGGTCGCTTGCATTGTATGAGGAGGGCGTTGACGCTGTCCGCAGTCGGTTAGGAACTCTCATTTCAAAGGCGGGTATGAAGTGGGGTGTGGGGGCGGAAGAAACGTTTCTAGAAATTGTTGGGATTGACCGCAGCATGGTGACACAGGAATTTGAAAAACTGTTGCTGTATTGTTTAGGCCAGACCGTAATTTCGAGTGCTGATGTCTTGGCGGTGTGTGGGGACACAGCTTCTTCGAGTTCTGATGGGTTGATCGACGCCATGTTACTGGGTGATCTCGATCTGGTTGACCGCATGTTTGGAAATTTGGAAAGTGACGGCGGTGGCCAGCGCATGATTTTATCGTCGTGCCTTTCGCATGTTGTGAGACTTCAAGAACTGCGGGGTATCATGGACAACGGTGCAAATGTTGACACAGTCATCCGTGGTGCGCGGCCTCCTATATTTTTCAAGCGACAAACGGCAGTGGTTTCACAACTTCGTAAATTCGATGCGGATGAATTGTTAGTGATGCAGCAGTCATTGGCGGCTGCAGTTTTTCAAACGCGAAAGAACTCTGACTTGAGTGATGCAATCACCAGCCGCGCTCTGTTGTCATTGGCGCGTCTTGCCCGCTCGAAATCAACCGACCGTCGTGGTTAGTTTGCGGATCACATCGTCTAATTGTTCAAGTGATTTATAGCTGATCAAAACAGACCCACCACCTGAGGATTTATGCTTGATCAGAGTGCTCAGGCCCAACGCTTCGGTGAGGGTCTTTTCAAGCGCACGGGTATCAGCATCTTTTTCCGAAACATAACCTTTGATCGTGGGAGCGACCGAGTTGGTCCGCGCCAACTCCTCCGCTTCGCGCACGGTGAGGCCAAGCTTGATAATTTGGTCGGCCATTTCTGCGGGATATTCTGTGGCAACCAAAGAGCGGGCATGACCAGCCGTCAGTTTGCCATTTTCGATTTGGTTTTGAATAGCCTCGGGCAGGCTGAGCAGGCGCATGGTGTTGGCAATATGACTGCGGCTTTTGCCGATTGAGTCGGCCAATTGTTGTTGAGTGTAGTTATATTGGTCCATCAGCTGACGGTAAGCGCGGGCTTCTTCCAGCGCGTTGAGATCACTCCGCTGAATGTTTTCAATGAGCGCGATTTCAAGTGTTTCGCGGTCGTCGAGTTCACGAATCAAAACCGGTAATTCATGAATGCCTGCACGCTGGCTGGCGCGCCAACGCCGCTCACCGGCGACAATTTCAAACGAACCATCAGCACGGGGACGCACGACCAAGGGCTGCAACAGTCCCTTGTCTTTAAGTGACTTGGCAAGGCTTTCTAGATCTTCTTCGGCAAAATGTTTGCGCGGATTGTGCGGGTTCGGATGTAGCAGCTCAACGGGAACATGACGCAAGGTTCGAATGTCTTGAACGATCGCTTCCTCGGTGGTGTCATCACCAATAAGCGCCGCAAGGCCTCGTCCAAGTCTACGTTTTTGTACCTGAGTCATCAATATTATCCTGTATTATTATTTGGTTCAGAATGTTTCTGTACCGAATCGATTATGCCGCACGTAATTCTCGTTCTCTTTTAATCACTTCCGACGCAAGTTTAATGTAAGCCTGCGAGCCCACACATGTATGATCATAAAGAAGAACGGGCTTACCATAAGATGGGGCTTCTGAAATGCGAACATTGCGCGGAATGACCGTTTGATAGACTTTGTCCCCAAGAACTTCGCGCACATCCGCTGCAACTTGGTCGGACAGGCTGTTGCGCTTGTCAAACATCGTCAACACCACACCTTGAATAATCAAACGAGGGTTGAGGGTTGTGCGAACCCGCTCAACCGTTTTAAGAAGTTGGCTTAACCCTTCAAGCGCAAAAAACTCACACTGCAAAGGCACCAATATAGCATCAGCGGCAGTCAGCGAGTTGATGGTCAAGAGATTGAGTGAAGGTGGGCAATCTATCAGAATGTAAGAATATTCGCGGTGCTCTAATTTTTGCATCCGTGCAATAGCATCAGTCAGCCGGTGGGTCTTGCGCTCCAGATCTGAAAGTTCAATTTCGGCCCCCAAGAGATCAATCGTTGCGGGCACGCAATGAAGCCGCGGTATGGCCGAGGTTACAATCACTTGGTCAAGCTCGGCTTCACCAATCAGAACATGGTAGGACGATTTTTGATTTTGTTTGCGCGCAATACCAAGCCCTGTGCTGGCATTGCCTTGGGGATCAAGATCGACAACTAAAACAGATTCGCCAACAGCTGCCAGCGCAGTGCCCAGATTGATCGCAGTTGTGGTTTTGCCAACGCCGCCCTTTTGATTAGCGATAGCGAGAATGCGGGGTGTGTTGCCTTCAGCATTAGACATGGGTGATCTCCTTGATCTCCAATAACACCGATTGCGAATCGGTTATGCTTGGATGGCTATGATACGTCATTTTCCATGATTTAGCAGCTTCGTTGAGTTCTGCTTGGCATTCTTGCCCCTTGTGGAAAACTGCGGTGGCACCCTCTCTCATAAAAGGTTCGGCCAAACTCAGAAGCAGCGGCAAAGGCGCAAAGGCCCGCGCGGTCACCAATTGCACTTTTGGCATTTGAGGTGGCGTTTGCATTGGTTCTAAGCGTTGGCGATGAACATGGCCTTGAATTTTCATGTGTCTCAGCGCTTCCTGAAGAAACGCCGTCTTCTTCGCATTGGCTTCATAGAAATGAACTTTCGCCTGCTGTGTGGCTGCCAGAACCAGACCGGGGAAACCACCGCCCGATCCTAAATCAGCGATGGAAACTGTAGTTTTAGGGATCAAAGCCAATAATTGGAGACTATCGATAATATGACGGTTCCATAAATCTTGAACTGTTGAATTGGACACCAGATTGATATGGGCTTGCCACGTGATCAGCAACTTTTCGAGAACCAACAGGCGGTCGTATGATTCACGTGAAACACCAAATTTGGCGATCTCTTCAAAACTAGGGGCAGGCATCTAAGCAGCGTCACGCGACTTTGGGCGCTTGATATGTCCAAGCAGGCAAGCAAGGGCCGCAGGCGTCATACCATCAATCCGTTCAGCCTGACCAAGAGTCTCCGGCTTGATGCGCGAAAGCTTCTGGCGCAGCTCGATGGAAAGACTGGGTAGGGCGAAGTAGTCTAGCTCCACAGGAATGCGGTATTCTTCTTCACGCCTCAGGTTGGCAATTTCTGTGTTTTGGCGGTCTAAATAGCCTGAGTAGAGCGCATCGGCTTCCAAAGCTTCCTTAGCAAAATGCGGGAGGGCCGCAAATTCTGGCCAAATCCGCTCAACCTCAGCTACACCCACATCTGGCATAGAGATCAAATCGATGGCCGAGCGAGTCTTACCATCCTGATTGACTTTTAAACCAAGCTTGGCGGCAGCTGACGACGTGAGAACAAGTTTTTGGGCCAATTCACGTGCTTGGTTCAAATGATCCAGTTTGTCGGCATAGGCTTTTGTGCGGGCCGAGCCCACAATGCCCAGATGAACCCCCATCTGCGTTAATCTTTGATCCGCATTATCGGCCCGCAGTGTGAGGCGGTATTCGGCGCGCGACGTAAACATACGGTAGGGTTCAGACACACCCTTCATGACTAAATCATCAATCATGACACCCAGATAGCCATCTGCTCGGTTGAACACCGCAGGTTCCTTCTGACCCACGGCACGTGCCGCATTTAAGCCAGCAATTAGGCCTTGTGCCGCAGCTTCTTCATAACCCGTTGTGCCATTGATTTGTCCTGCCAAATACAGGCCGGGGAGTTTTTTGAGCTCAAGTGTGTGTTTGAGTTCACGCGGATCAACATAGTCATACTCAATTGCATAACCAGGTCTGATGATACGAACGTTTTCCAAACCGGGCATGGAGTGGATGAAGGCTTCCTGAACATCTTCGGGCAGCGATGTAGAAATGCCATTTGGATAAACCGTGTCATCGTCAAGCCCTTCGGGTTCCAAGAAAACCTGATGGGCAGCTTTTTCCTTAAACCGATGAATCTTGTCTTCGATGGAGGGGCAATAGCGTGGGCCTGTCCCACTGATTTGACCGGAGTAAAGTGGTGAGCGTGAAATATTATCCGCAATGATCTGGTGTGTAACTTGGGTCGTCGTTGTCATGAAACATGAAATTTGAGGTGTCGTAATTTTATCAGTTAGAAATGAGAAAGGCACGGGTGGCGCGTCGCCTTTCTGCTCTTCTAAAATGCTCCAATTAATCGTCTTCCCGTCAAGCCGCGCGGGCGTTCCCGTTTTCAAGCGGCCGAGAACAAGGCCTGCTGCTTTCATTTGTTCTGATAGCCCGCGCGCAGGTGCCTCACCAACACGACCAGCGGGAATTTGCTTCTCACCAATATGAATAAGTCCGTTCAGAAATGTACCTGTGGTCAACACAACAGCACCGGCCGAGAATTCGCGCCCATCTTCAGTTGACACACCAACTACACGGCTTTGCTCGATAACCAAACCAAACGCAGCACCTTCAACAATAGTCAAAGATGATTGGTTGGCCAAGGCTGCTTGCATCGCTTCGCGGTAGAGTTTCCGGTCGGCTTGGGCGCGGGGACCACGAACAGCAGGACCCTTTGATCTGTTAAGCAACCGAAATTGAATCCCAGCTGCATCGGCCACTTTGCCCATCAGTCCATCAAGTGCATCTATCTCACGCACAAGATGGCCTTTGCCAAGTCCGCCAATTGCGGGGTTGCAAGACAACTCACCGATCGTTGATTGTTTGTGAGTCAAAAGCAAAGTGCGTGCGCCGAAGCGAGCCGAAGCCGCAGCAGCTTCACAACCCGCATGCCCACCACCTACCACAATCACATCATAAGAAAAATTCATACTTTGTTAACTCATTACTCATTTTCGGAGTCTAATAGTCCGTCCACGGAGCAAGGTCAAAGCCTGATAAGTTTCACGTGAAACATCACTTGCCGATACAGAACTCAGAAAAAATTTTGCCAAGCAAATCTTCAACATCAACACGACCAGTAATCGAACTCATGACACGACATGCATCGCGCAATTCTTCTGCTATCACTTCGATTGAAAGATTTTTACGTTCGAGAATATCGTTGAGTTTCCGAATCGTTTTTTGAACCGCCGATAAATGGCGTTCCCGCACAACAATAGCATGCTGCGCTAACGTTGAGCGTTCGGTCACTAGTTCAGCAAGTCTTGTTTTCAAAACACCAAGCCCATCTCCAGACTTCAACGAAACATTGATCTGGTTTTCATTTCGGAGGTGAATTGAATGTTCGGAAAACAAGTCTGACTTATTCATCACAAACACGTCAGGAATGCGCGATAGCCCTACTTCATTTTTAATGTCGGGTGCTGTCACCCAAACAAGAACATCGGCATCGCGCGTTTCCGAAACCGCACGCAACATTCCAAGCTTCTCAATTTCATTTTCACTGTCGGTGCGCAGGCCAGCCGTATCAGCCAAGACCAACCGCACACCCTCAAACGAAACAACGGCCTCAACGACATCGCGCGTGGTTCCCGCTTGAGAAGATACGATTGCCGCATCCCGCCCTGCCAACCAATTTAGCAAAGACGACTTTCCAACATTCGGTGCACCAGCAATCACCATTCGCAGTCCGTCACGAACCGAACCAGCCCGCGCCGATTGCGCCACCGCAGCCTCCAAATCCGATTTCAATTTTTCGACGATTGGCATGATTTGCCGCGTGGCCGAGTCAACCACATCTTGCTCTTCCACAAAATCAATGGCCGCATCGGCAAACGCCAAAGCATTTAACAATTGGCCGCGCCAATTTTCATAGACCGAACTTGCTTCGCCGAGAAACTGCCGTATCGCCAAACGCCGCTGAGATTCTGTTTCGGCACTCAACAGATCAGCAAGGCCTTCCACTTCGACAAGATCGAGAACACCGTTGTCAAAAGCCCGCCTGGTAAATTCGCCGGGCTGAGCACAGACAACATTCTCAATAAGATTGAGCTCAGCAAATAATTTTGTGACAATCGCAGAACTTCCATGGACATGAAACTCCGCAACATCTTCACCTGTTGCCGTCCTTGGTCCCGGAAACCACAGCACCAACGCTTGGTCGATTACGCTTTGATCAGTGGAGGATCTGAGTATCCGAAGCGATGCCGCACGAGGGCCAGGAAGCACCCCAGCAAAATGAATGATAGCTTGCGAAGCCAAGGCTCCCGATACTCGAATAACGGCAATACCGGCCCTACCTGAACCAGAAGAAAGTGCATAAATGGTATTTCTCAAATTCATTCCGGATTCGAATCGATACCAATTCTAATCCGCATGAGAACACCTAAGCGTTCATAGAATCGAAGAAATCACTGTTGCCCTTGGTCTGCCGCAACTTATCGAGCAAGAACTCAATAGAGTCCACAGTGCCCATAGGATTGAGAATGCGGCGCAACACATAAGTCTTCTTCAAAACCTCGGCCCTCACCAATAGTTCTTCTTTACGTGTACCAGAGCGCAAAATATCAATAGACGGGAACACGCGCTTATCAGCCACTTTCCGGTCGAGGATAATTTCGGAGTTACCCGTACCTTTGAACTCTTCGAAAATCACTTCGTCCATTCGACTGCCTGTATCAATCAGGGCTGTCGCTATAATTGTGAGCGACCCACCCTGTTCGATATTTCGCGCAGCACCAAAAAAACGTTTCGGTCGTTGCAATGCATTGGCGTCCACACCGCCTGTCAAAACCTTGCCAGACGACGGAACCACCGTGTTGTAAGCGCGGCCTAACCGCGTAATCGAATCAAGCAGGATCACGACATCGCGGCCATGCTCAACCAAACGCTTGGCTTTCTCAATCACCATCTCAGCCACTTGAACATGGCGGGTTGCTGGTTCGTCAAACGTCGAACTGATAACTTCACCCTTTACCGAACGCTGCATATCGGTCACTTCTTCTGGCCGTTCATCAATCAGCAACACGATCAAATAACATTCCGGATGATTGGTCGTAATCGAGTGCGCAATATTCTGGAGCAGAACGGTTTTACCCGTACGCGGCGGCGCGACAATCAAACCCCGTTGGCCCTTGCCAATGGGGGCAACAATGTCGATCACGCGTGCCGAAAAATCCTTCCGCGTCGGATCGTTGATTTCCATTTCCAAACGTTGATCAGGATAAAGTGGTGTCAAATTATCAAAATTGATTTTGTGTTTGGCTTTGTCTGGGTCTTCAAAGTTTACAGTGCTTGCTTTGACCAAAGCGAAATAACGCTCGCCGTCTTTAGGCCCACGAATTGGCCCTTCGACAGTATCACCAGTGCGCAAAGCAAATTTACGGATTTGACTTGGGCTGATATAAATATCATTTGGGCCAGCCAAATAATTCGCGTCCGCTGAGCGTAAAAATCCAAATCCGTCCTGCAAAACTTCAATAACGCCTTCGCCAATAATTTCGACATTGCGCGCGGCAAGATTCTTCAAGATCGCAAACATAAGCTCTTGCTTACGGAGTGCAGATGCCGTCTCCACCTCAAGCTCTTCAGCGAGGCTCAAAAGTTCTGCGGCAGTTTTGCGTTTCAGTTCGGAGAGCTTAATCTCCTTGAGATCGATCAGATCAGTCATATGTCCAAGCTTTGAAATAAGTGGGCGAAAGTGCACCACGTGAGCGGGAGCTGAGCCTTGACTCAACTTGCGAAAAATCAGTTAGCAGAAATTAAATGTGGAAGGAAGCCCCTTTTAAAGAGTAGGCTTAAACACCACCCAAAGCACAATCCAAATTAATAAAATCGTCGGAACTTCATTCAAAAACCGAAAATACTTTTCACTTTTTCCGCGCCAACCGTCAGCAAAAAGACCCACATAACGCTCCAAGCTGAAATGATAAGCAATCAAACAAACCACTCCAACCAACTTAGCAATCAACCAAGGATCACCCCAAGAATATCCAGATGCAGTAACCAAAGCTGAGCCTGCTATCACAGTCACAACACCGGCTGGCCGCATGATCACCGTCAACAAACGATTTTCCATGTGTTTAAACAGAGCGTCGGCGTCGGAACCAACGGCTTGGCGCGTGTGATAAACAAAAAGCCTTGGCAAATAAAACAGGCCAGCCATCCAAGCCACCATAGCAACGATATGCAAAGCCTTCAGCCAAAGCACAATCAAATTACCCCAAGATCAAGACGCCGAACCTCGGCAACAGCTCTTTCCACCATCAAAGGATCAGTCTGAGGAACAACACCGTGACCCAAGTTGAAAATATGCCGAGACTTTGGAACACCTTTTAAAACAGCTCCCACTGCTTCAGTCAGTGCTTCTTTCGAACCAAGCAATGCCGTCGGAGCCAAATTTCCTTGAACTGCGACAGAAGACGCTAAATTTGACAACACTTCAGTAAGGCCAATGTTTTCCTCAACACCTACAGCGTTGGCGTCCGTTGCCGCAGCAATAATCCCATGCTGATTTCCTACACCACGCGCGAACACAATAATTGGAAAGTCTGGATATTCCGATCTCACACCATCAACAATCTTCCGAATAGGCCCACAAACTACGCGGTCCAACACATGAGGCGGCAAATCACCAGCCCAGCTGTCAAAAATTTGCACTGTCTCGGCACCCGCCTTTATTTGACCAATCAAATATCCAATCGATGTCTCAACAACCTTGGACATGAGTAACTGAAACCACTCAGGGTTTTCCTCGGCCACGGCCAAAGCGCGTTTCCGGTCTGAACTCCCGCCTTCAATCATGTAACTCGCCACCGTCCAAGGCGCACCGGAAAATCCGATCAAAGTCAACTCAGGTGCAAGACTTTCTCGAACTAAACCCACAGTCTCCCAAACCTTCAAAAACTGCCAAGCTTGTGGATCAATGGCCAAACCTTGAACTTCGCCAATATTCCGAACCGTCTGCAAAAGAGGGCCTTCACCTTCCTTGAAATCCAACGTCAAACCCATGGCGTGTGGGACAACCAAAATGTCCGAAAACAAAATAGCCGCATCAATATCAAAACGGCGAAGCGGCTGAAGTGTTACCTCACAAGCCATCTCGGGATTATAACACAACTTCAAAAAGGAACCAGCAGTTTGCCGTAGTTGGCGATACTCAGGCAGATATCGTCCAGCCTGCCTCATTAACCAGATTGGACGCCTTGAAGGTTCATGACGATTGAGAACGTTTAAGAGAGATTTCAAAACTTATTACCAAATAACAAAAAGATTAATTCTTAGATTGAGGATTCTGCTGGCCCGTGGATAACGGGAATGAGCCAAAACCACCATTCAACCCCTTAACAGACTGTTAACATCTCTGAACAACAAAACGAACGAAAAAATATCCTATTGAAATCAATTATTTAAAGTCACACATCAAAATCTACAAAATGAGCAATGATTTTCGGTGATATAACTAACCTCGTTCAATTGTGGATAAACCCAAGAATGAACCACAGCAAAACACGCCAAAGATTTCAATGAGCCAACTTGTTAACAATCTATGAACAGCCTAAACCCATCCGACATGTTCATCCTCGCCTCATCAAGCGCTACTCGAATAGCCCTGTTACAAAATGCCGGACTTAAATTTACATCTGCTAAGCCAGATTTAGACGAAGCCGTATTACATGCAAAACACGCCAATCTCACGCCAACACAACTGGCGTTAACCCTTGCTGCTGAAAAATCAAAAGCCGTTTCGGCTCAACATAAAAATCAGTTGGTTGTGGGGGCTGATCAAATATTACACCTGAACCACAACATATTCCACAAACCAAAAAGCATCGAAGAAGCTCGAAAGATGCTAATGCTACTCCGCAGTAAAACCCATCATTTAACCACCGCTATAAGTTGCCACGTGAATCAAGATCAAATCTGGCACTATCACGATCAAGCAAATATGACGGTTCGTGCATTTTCTGATAAGTTCCTTGAAAGCTATCTCAAAAAAAGCATCACTAGCACGCTAGCCTCTGCAGGTGCTTATCAACTTGAAGCCAAAGGCATACAAATATTTGAAAAAATCGAAGGAGACTATTTTACAATTCTCGGTTTCCCCCTGCTCAAATTTCTTGAGTTTTTGAGAACACGAGAGCTATTGGACATATGAAAAAAGCCTGTGTCATCGGTTGGCCAATCAAGCATTCACGCTCGCCTCTCATTCATAATTATTGGATCAAACAACACAACATAGACGGGGTGTATGAGCGTCACGCGGTTAAACCAGAAGACCTCAGTCAATTCATTCGCAATCTTGGCAGCTATGGTTTTGTGGGCTGCAATGTTACGATTCCACACAAAGAATCAGCATTGATCAGCGTTGATGAATTTGATGACCGTGTTGCCAAAACGGGGTCGCTCAATACAATCTATCTCCGAGACCAAAAAATTTGCGCCACTTCAACGGACGGCGATGGCTTCCTCAACAACGTTCGTGCACATGCCCCAACGTTTCAGTTTCGTGGTAAAAAAATCTTTATGATTGGCGCAGGTGGGTCGGCCAGAGCAATTTGCGAAAGACTGCTGCATGAAAGTGTACATTCAATCTCTATTCTCAACCGAACTCCAGCGCGCATTTTGGAGCTTCAAAACATTTTTGGAAGTCGGATTGAAGCCGTTCCGGAAAACCAGCTCGAAATTCAGCTCAAGCAATCAGATGTGCTGATTAACACGACGTCTCAAGGTATGATTGGCCAGCCAGATCTCCACATTAATCTCGGGCAATTGCCAAAACACGCTGTTGTTGCTGATATTGTTTATATACCACTTAAAACAAATCTCATTCTTCAAGCAGAAACCTTGGGTCTCATCACAGTTCCAGGGCTTGGGATGTTGCTGCACCAGGCCGTCGAAGGCTTCAATCGCTGGTTTGGCATTCGACCTCTCGTCACGCAAGAGCTTCATGATTTGATCACCCAAGATATTTTGGCTGAGCGAACATCATGAAAGTGATCGGTCTCACCGGAGGAATAGCGACTGGAAAATCTGAAGTTACAAGAATTTTGCGTAAATTAAACATTCCAGTTTTCGACGCTGATGCAGCAGTCCATACTCTCTATCAAAACGGCGTTGCAGCGAAAGCTCTCAAAAATATTTGTCCAGATGCCGTTGAGGGCCAACGAATCAATCGCCGCAAAATATCAGAATTGATTTTGAAACAACCAGTTCTTCTTAAAGAAATTGAGGCCATAATTCACCCGTTGGTAAGAAAATCTGAAAAAGACTTTTTGAGCGATGCTGCCCATTCGTCCGAAAAAATTGTAGTGATTGACTCCCCGCTCCTTATCGAAACAGGTCACCATAAAAACATGGATTTTTCAGTCTTGATTGCTACGACAAAGCAGAATCAAAAATTGCGCGCTTTGGCCAGACCAAATATGACGAAAGAAAAGATTGAATTATTGCTTGCCAAGCAAATGCCGACCGAAGAAAAAAGAAAGTTAGTTGACCTTGTCATCGAAAATAATGGCACGTTAGAAGAACTCGAACAAAAAATTCGGTCAACTTTTCAAAAATTATTGGACAGCTAATTTAAATGCGCGAAATTATTCTTGATACTGAAACCACTGGTCTTTCCCCAGCAGACGGGCACCGTATTGTGGAAATTGGCGCAATAGAGCTTCTCAATCATTTACCCACGGGAAAGACCTTGCAGCTTTATCTCAATCCAGAACGCGACATGCCAAAAGAAGCTGAAGCTGTGCACGGTCTTTCAATCGCTTTTTTGAAAGACAAACCAAAATTCAAAGAAAAAGCGAGTGAATTTTTGGCGTTTATCGAGGAGTCAGTATTGATTATTCACAACGCCAGTTTCGACATGGGATTTATCAATGCCGAGCTTGGCGTCGCCGGTTTGGTACCAATCGGAAATGAACGCGTTATCGACACATTGCAAATGGCAAGACGCCGCCATCCCATGGGGCCCAACAGTTTGGATGCGCTCTGCAGAAGGTACGGCATCGACAATACCAAGCGGACCAAACATGGCGCCTTGATGGATGCCGAACTTCTGGCAGAAGTCTATCTTGAATTAATCGGTGGCAGACAAACTGCAATGAGTTTGCAAACCCAAGCCAAACCAAAGGTATTCACAGCCAACACTCCAACTTCAATCAGAGGAACCAGACCACAGTCACTCGCGAGTCGGCTAACGTCTAACGAGCAAGCGCTGCATGATCAACTCATCATTGATTTAGGCAAAGATGTTATTTGGAATAGCTTGAATTAAGCTTGGCCCGCAGCCTGTTGTTGCAACCGTCTTTGATACATCACAGTGAAATCAATTGGATCTAACATCAATGGTGGAAAACCACCGTTGCGCGTCGCATCTGCCAAAATTTGCCGCGCGAATGGAAACAACATCCGCGGACATTCAATCAACACGGCAGGGTGCAAAAGGTTGGCCGGAAAATTTTCAAGTCTGAACATGCCCGCATAAAGAAGATCGGCAGCGAATATAACTTTACCATCAGCGGTCGCCTTGGCATCCAAATGAAGTTCAACTTCAAAGTCAGAAGGGCCAAGATTACGCGCATTCACATTCACAGAAATATTAATGTCTGGCTGTTGTTGCTGTGGCGCCAAAGAAAGCGGAGCATTCGGATTTTCAAAACTCAAATCTTTGAGATATTGCCCCAATATTTTGAGCGAAGGCTGTTGGCCAGGTGTTGGCTCAGGCGCGGTTAAAGTAGCTGCAGAGATTTGGGGTTGAACCTTTGGAGTCTTAACGGTTACGGCCGCCTTGTTTGAGCTCGCTGACTTTGCCGGTGCTTTGCGCGGAGCCGTTTTAAGAGTTTTTGCCATCTTTGCCTCTGATTTGATCTTCTGATTTGAAAATTTATTGTGATGCTTCGCTAACATGAAGAAGGGTGAGCCGCAAGAGTAAGCGCCGCATTGGCAGACACTGTGCTTTTAAGATATACCAGTTCGAGAAAAACAAATTCAGGCAGCAATACTAAATCATGCAAATTCTTTTTGATCCTATTAATCTGTTGCTTCTCGTTGCAGCAATCACAGTTTTGTTGTGGCTGAAGTCTGTTTTGGGCCAAAGGACTGGTTTTGAAAAAAGCGAAAAGCAAACTGAAATTCTTGACCCAAAACCAAAACCACAGATACAGCAGAAACAAACTGCAAAAGTTATTGAAGTTGATTGGCACAAAGATATTGAACTTTCAGCTTCAACGAGTCTCGATGAGCTGAAAAAAATTCAACCTGATTTTGACGTCCAACATTTTTTGAATGGTGCGAAAGCTGCTCATGAGATGATCTTGGTCGCCTTTACTCAAGGAGACAGAACAACTCTTAAGCCGCTTCTCAATAAGGCGGTGTTTGATTCATTTCAAAATGCAATCATCGAAAGTCAAAAAATGGGTAATTCGATTCCCTTTAGATTTGTCGGCGTCAAAACTGCAAAAATCACAATGATCTCCATTGATAAAAAATCAGCGTCCATCGGCGTGAATTTTGAAAGTGAAATTGTATGCGGAGATGAAAAAGCGGTTACCAATCAAATTGAGCATTGGGTGTTCGAAAGAGAATTGAATTCAAAAGACCCAAACTGGAGATTGGCTTCAACGGATGATTCCGCGATAGCCTCAAGTGAAAAATAACGATGAGTGAGAATCCAAATTCAATTTTACGCCCAGTTCAGTTTGATAGCATATCGGGCTGGTTGAATGATGATCATGATGCGGCACGCAAAGCTTTTCATCGCTCTTATGTTGAAATGAAAAATACCGCGCATGGGTTCAAACGCGCAGCACTTTTCGGCGGAAAATTGGAAGACTGGCTTTCAATTTCGGAACACGCCCTGAGATCTGAAAGCCCGCGTGAGTTTTTTGAACACTGTTTTGTTGCCTGCGAAGTTCACGATCCTGCCCGTCCAGAAGGGCTGTTTACGGGCTATTATGAACCAGAGGCGGAAGGCAGCTTGAAGCAGGAAGGCGATTTTCAAGTGCCAATCTACCGCAAACCGCCAGAGCTGATATCGTTTGATGCCGATTCTCAAAAAACCACAGGCCTGAGTTATGGCATTATGCGCAGTCATAAAGCACATGGATTTTCAACTAGGGAAGAAATTGAAAAGGGCGTGCTTGCCGGTCGGGGCCTTGAAATTGTTTGGTTGAAAAGTTGGGTCGATGCTTTCTTTATTCATATTCAAGGTTCAGGGCGTATAAAACTTCAAAACGGCAATGTGATCAGATTGGCTTATGCTGCTAAGAATGGCCAGCCCTATACCGGCATTGGCGGTGTGCTGTTGAAACGTGGTGTTGCAACACCAGAAACCATGTCAATGCAGGTGCTGCGCGATTGGATGGCCTCAAACGCCGATGAGGCTCGTCAATTGATGTGGAACAATAAATCGTTTATTTTTTTCAGGGACATCAAAGTGCCAGAAAACAGTTTGGGTGCATTGGGTGCACAACAAGTTAATCTGACACCGCGGCGTAGCCTGGCAGTAGATCGCTCGATATGGATGTATGGAACGCCGATGTGGTTAAACACAACGACACCCCCAGAATCAGCAGGCGGAGCAAAGCCCTTTCAACATTTGATGGTCGCCCAAGATACAGGCACAGCGATAAAGGGATATGTGCGCGGCGATGTCTATTGGGGCTGGGGAGAGGATGCGGCCTTCACCGCTGGCCATATGAAAAGCCCTGGCCAGATGATCGCGCTATTGCCGCGTGCTGTCTTCGAATCATTGAAAAAATAATTATGACCAAAAAGACTTTTGCAGTTCCAGATGTGGCGTTGTGGGATGAGATCAAACAGCAGATACAACCTTTGAGTCGCAGGAAGTCGCTCAAATCAAAACCGCGAATGGTCGAATTTTCAAAACCGGTCATTTCTCAATCTGTCATTTGGAGCGATGCAACGAGTTTGATCGCAGCAAAACCAAGGCCTTCAAACCAGCCACCAGCTATCTCCTCATTTGATCGCAGAACCGCACAACGCTTGGGGCGCGGCACTGTTGAGCCTGAGTCACGGATTGATTTGCACGGTGAAAATCTCGAAACGGCAAGATTTGGATTGTTGAGTTTTATCGCGCGGCAAAGGCAAATGGGCAGCAGATTAGTTCTTGTCATCACGGGCAAAGGTTCTTCGCCTTTCGCGCGCCATACCCTGCATGGTCACAATCATTTTCATACGCCTGAAAGAGAAGGAAAACTGCGCCGTGAAGTGCCGATGTGGTTTCATGATGTTGAGTTTCGGCAGCATATCATCGGCTTTCAACCAGCTCATCCACGTCATGGCGGTGGCGGTGCATTTTATGTGAAGCTTCGCAGGCGTTCAGGTGAATTAGAATGACGCCGTTTGGGGCAAGGCTCCGTGAATTGCGCAAGTCCCGTAATTTGACAATGGCCGAAATGGCAAAATCAATTGGGGTTTCGAGTGCATATCTGTCTGCTCTCGAACACGGCAAGCGCGGCAGGCCATCTTGGCATTTGGTGCAAGGCATAATCGCCTATTTGAATATTATTTGGGATGAGGCTGAGGAACTGATAAAACTCTCTCGTGTTTCGCACCCGAGGATCACAATTGATACCTCCGGCCTCGAACCTCAGGCCACGGAATTGGCCAATCAACTTTCAAAATCGATAGCCAAACTTGATCAAAACACCATTCGGCAGATGCTTGATCTGATAAAAATCAAATCCAACTAACCATATAAAGATATCTTTATATGGTTCTTGCGGCCCAATTCCTTTCATGCTACTGGCAACAATCCAAAGTTTGCCAGTGAAGCAGGAGACCCAACATGGCCGCATTTTCAGATTATATTGTTCAAGATATTAAGCTCGCAGATTGGGGCCGCAAAGAGCTCGACATGGCCGAAATGGAAATGCCAGGTCTGATGTCAACCCGCGCCGAATTTCATGGTTCGCAACCGTTGAAGGGTGCGCGGATTTCCGGCTCTCTTCACATGACAATCCAAACAGCAGTTTTGATCGAGACCCTTAAGCACTTGGGCGCTGACATTCGCTGGGCGTCTTGCAACATTTTCTCGACCCAAGATCATGCAGCCGCAGCCATTGCCGCTGCCGGCATTCCGGTATTTGCGGTGAAAGGCGAGAGCTTGAAAGAATATTGGGAATACACCGCAAAGATTTTTGAATGGCCAGACAACAAGCCAACGAACATGATTTTGGATGATGGCGGCGACGCCACGCTTTATATTTTGCTCGGCGAAAAGGCTGAAAAGAACCCAGCCCTCATCGCCCACCCCAAGAGCGAAGAGGAAGAATATCTCTATGCCGAAATCAAGAAGCGCCACAAAAATCAGCCTGGCTGGTTTGCCAAACAGCGCCAAGCTATCATCGGTGTTACAGAAGAAACCACCACAGGCGTAATGCGACTTTATGAAATGCACGCTAAGGGTGATCTGCCTTTCCCGGCCATCAACGTCAATGATTCAGTCACCAAATCCAAATTTGACAATAAATATGGCTGCCGTGAATCATTGGTGGACGCGATCCGTCGCGGTACGGATGTGATGATGGCTGGCAAGATCGCCGTTGTCTGCGGTTATGGCGATGTTGGCAAAGGCTCTGCCGATTCACTTCGTGGTGCAGGTGCACGTGTGATCGTAACTGAAGTCGATCCAATCTGCGCACTGCAAGCTGCAATGGATGGTTACGATGTCCAAACACTACAAGATGCACTTCCAACAGCCGACATCTATGTCACTGCAACAGGAAACAAGGATGTTATTACAATTGATGATATGAAGTTGATGAAAGACATGGCCATCGTCTGCAACATCGGACACTTCGACAATGAAATCCAAGTTGCCGAATTGAAAAACTTCAGATGGACCAACGTCAAGCCACAAGTTGATATCGTCGCCTTTCCAAAAGGTAACCGCATAATACTCCTATCAGAAGGTCGTCTCGTTAATTTGGGCAACGCCACCGGCCACCCAAGCTTCGTGATGTCAGCTTCTTTCACCAATCAGACCTTGGCTCAAATTGAGCTCTATACCAACAATGGCAATGGCAAATATCAGAACGAAGTCTATGTTTTGCCAAAGCATCTTGATGAAAAGGTAGCCCGCCTTCACCTTGGCAAGCTCGGTGTTAAATTGACAACACTGAAGCCCGAACAAGCAAGTTACATTGGTGTGACCCAAAGCGGTCCATTCAAGAAAGATACTTACCGCTACTAAATTCAATTAGCTGCATCATTTAGGCCTGTTTCGAGAAGATCATAATTCCCGAAGCAGGCCTTTTGAGTCTATATCTGCTGTCAAGGGCAGGGGCGTGATTCGTGAGATTTGAGCGATTGGCAAAGACGAAATTGCTAGTGGGTGTTGAGAAGCAAAGCAAAGGGCAACATTTATGGTTGGGCCTTGCAATTGCCAGCTATGGGCTTTCTTCATCTCATGCAGATGCCGCACCCATTCTCCAAGAAGCTTCTGGCTTGTTTGGCAGCGCGGCGGCACTCCTGACATTAGGACTTAGCTTCTTCAGTTTCCGGCATTACCGGAAACTTAAACAGAGCGATGAGGCGGTCAGACGAAAATTAATCGACGTCGAACGCCTGCTGAATGAAGCAGAAGCCGTCATTGAGTCAGATCCGCAAATCATGGTGACGTGGCGCGGGCGAAATGATTTACCTGAACGCATCATCGGCAAAATCCCCGAAATTGCCGGTATCCCGACTGCTCCTTCAGACTTAGCAGATTGTAGTGTTTGGCTCGACGGTGACTCTGCAAATATTCTTTCATCTGCAGTTTCAATTCTGAGGGATCATGGAACTGGTTTTAATTTTGCGATCAAAACGACTGGCGGAGACTTGCTTGAAGCAGCTGGTCGAGCCGCTGCAGGTCTAGCGACATTGCGCTTACGCCCACTGGCAGGTGAAAGACGGATCGCCAATGAAACAGTTTATGATTCACAAAAACTTGCAAAACAAGTTGAGCGCTTGAGTGCGATCCTCGATGCAGCACCGTTTCCGATCTGGATTAAAAACAAAACTGACACACTAGCTTGGGTAAATCAATCATACGTACAGGCAACCGAAGCCCGCGATATTAACGATGTCATTGTTCACAACATTGCACTTGCAAAACCAGAAAACCTAACGTGTGCCTCACCTGATGTGACAGGCAATCTGATCGGGCGTTCTCATGGCGTTCAATCAGGACAGATCAAGGCCTATAATATATTTCAGACAGATTTAAGTGTTGGCCAAGTCGGATTTGCAATTGATGTAACGCCGCTTGAAAAACTTGAAAAGGAGTTGGAGCGCCACATTAATGCGCATGCCTCTACTCTTGATAAACTCAGCACTGCCATCGCCATATTCGGGCCAGACCAAAGGCTAAGATTTTTCAATCAAGCTTATGCCGAACTTTGGCAACTCGAAGAATCCTGGTTGCAAACCGAACCCAGCGACGGTGAAATTCTTGACCGTTTGCGTGCCAATCGCAATTTGCCTGAGGAGGCCAATTACCGTGAGTGGCGGTCAAAACAATTAGCGGCTTATACCAATCTCGAACTACGCGAAGCCTATTGGTATTTGCCCGATGGTCGTTCTCTGCGTGTAATCTGTGAACAGCACCCCTTTGGAGGTGTCACCTATCTCTATGAGAACTTGACCAAAGAATATCAACTTGAAAGTCGCTATAACGAGTTATTCGAAGTGCAGCGCGAAACTTTGGATAATTTGGCAGAAGCTGTAGCTTTGTCTGGCCCCGACGGGCGGCTAAAATTGTTCAATCCAGCCTTTATGCGTTTTTGGTCATTGGAAAGTCAGTTCCTCGCGCAAAATCCACATGTGGAGCAACTTGCCCAACTGACAAATTTAAGTGCCGACTCCAGAGCGGGCTGGCAGGATATTAAATTTGGCGTGACCGGTATTGAAGGAAACCGCAAGGCCCATGAAGGCCGCATGAACCAAGACGGGCGCATCTTAAGATACCGAGCTGTTCCACTGCCAGACGGCAATGCATTGATCACCTTTACTGATGTCTCAGATGCCGTCAAAGCCGAGCAAGCATTGCGCGACCGCGCAGAAGCATTGGAAGCTGCAGACCGCCTTAAGAATAGCATTCTAACGAACGTTTCCTACGAAGTACGCACACCACTCACCAGCATTGTGGGTTTTGCAGAAACGCTTGAATATGGCATTGCAGGACCGCTAACGCCAAAACAGCGCGAATATGTCCTCGACATTCGCAAATCCTCTGAAGACTTAAAACTCATCATTGACGCTATTATTGATCTGTCTGCAATTGATGCTGGGCAGATGGAACTTAAGCTTTCTGATATTGATGTTGCCTATCTTCTCTCTTCAGCAGCCGAAAAAATTACGGCACTGCTGCAGAAGAGAAGACTTCAAGTTGAAATTGAATTGGCCGAGGATGTAACATCTGTCGTTGGGGACTTTGAACGGCTCGAGCAAATTCTAGTTCATCTCCTCTCTAATGCAGCTGGGTTCTCATCGGTAGATAGCAAAATCAGGATGGGTGCGCGAAAAAGGGCAGACACGATCCAGCTCTGGGTCGCAGATCATGGCCGTGGCATTGAGCCTGAATTGCAGCGCAAAGTTTTTGATCGTTTCCAAGCAAAACCATCAGCGGGAAGCCATAGAGGCCCCGGATTGGGATTGGCTTTAGTCAAGAGCTTCACCGAACTTCACGGTGGCACGGTTTCACTCGTGTCAAAACTCGATCAGGGAACCACAGTGGTTTGCACTTTTCCATTGCGCGGGCCTGATAACAAAAAGCAAACTTTAACTCGCATCTCAAAATCACATAATGCCGCATGACATCCCATAATCCCACGATCCACTATTCTAAAAGCCAGCTTGAAACAGAAAATTTTGCGAGAACAATTTCGCTTTGGGCAAAGCCAGGCTTAGCCATCGCATTAAGCGGTGATCTGGGTTCGGGTAAATCAACATTCGCGCGGGCCTTCATTCAGGCACTGGCTAAAAATAACGAAGTTTTTGATATTCCAAGCCCTACTTTTCCGATTATTCAAACCTATGACAACACCCGCATTCCCGTGGCCCACATTGACCTTTACCGACTGAGCAAGCGTGAAGAAGTGAATGATCTGGGGATAGAAGATTTATTTTCAACTCATCTTGTTTTGATTGAGTGGCCAAATTTAATCCGTGAAAACCTTCCTGAATCAACATTGGAATTGACATTCAGAGGGCATGGCGAAGACCGACAAATTGAGATTTCTGAAAATGGTGTGTGGCCCGCACTTCTCATGCGCAACAAGGTGATCACTGATTTTCTGGAGGGCAGTAAGTGGCAAGGCGCTGAACGAAAATTCTTTGAAGGTGATGCCTCGTTTCGCCGCTATGAAAGCCTCGAAAAAAATAATTTAAATGTTCTGTTGATGGACATGCCACAAAGGCCTGATGGGCCTCCTGTTAAGGACGGAAAACCCTACAGTGCAGTGGCTCATTTGGCTGAAGGCATTAGTGCTGTCTATGCGGCAAACTCTCAACTGCTTAAATTCGGTTACAGTGCTCCAAATATTGAAAAGATTGATTTGGAAAACGGGTTAGCAATTATTGAAAACCTGGGCGGCAAAGTGTTTGGCCAAGTGATGCGCGACGGTGATGACATGGTTCAACCGTTGAGCGCGGCCGTTGAGCTCTTAGTTGACATGAGCAAGCAATCTTGGCCAAATCAAATTGAACTTCAAAACAAAACAATTCATATCGTCGAGCCTTATGATTTGAGCGCGCAAATGATAGAAGTTGATTTGCTGTTATCGTGGTTCTGGCCCTTTATTCATGGCACAGATGCCCCACAATCTGTTCGGCTTTCCTTCGAAAAAATTTGGTTAGACCTTTTACCCAAAACCAAGCAGAAAAACCCTCAATGGGTTCTCAGAGATTTTCATTCTCCTAATCTCATTTGGATCAATGACAGGAAAGGCATTCAACGCGTTGGCCTGATTGACACGCAAGACACTGTCATGGGCCATGCCGCCTATGATCTTGCTTCCCTCCTTCAAGACGCGCGCGTTGATATTGAATTTTCCTTGGCAGATCAACTTTATCAGCAATATGAAAAACTGCGGTTTGCGCAGGTTGGGTTTGACGCCGAAGAGTTTGCCTTGGCCTATGCAATTCTTGGCGCACAACGCACAACCAAAATACTAGGTATTTTTGCCAGGCTTGCCAAGCGTGACGGCAAATCCATTTATCTCAGACACATGCCGCGGGTGTCGCGCTATCTTGCGCGAAACCTTGAACATCCCAAACTGAACGAGCTGGCCCACTGGCTTCAGCTCAATTTACCAGAAGCATTGGACTTGGGAAAATCATGATAACGCCAAACCCAAAGCTGGGCCAGAAGGCCATGGTGTTGGCCGCAGGGCTTGGAACCCGCATGCGACCTTTAACCGATGTGATACCCAAACCATTGATCAAAGTGGCCGGCAAACCCATCATCGAATATGGCTTTGATCGGCTCCGTGAAATTAATTTACAGACAGTGGTCGTAAACGCGCATTATCTGCCAGACCAAATTGTTAACTGGTGCAAAAGCTTTAGCAATCCAAAGACCACCATCTCAGATGAAACTCATGCCGTTCTGGATACTGGCGGCGGAATTGCCAATGCGCTGTCGCTGCTCGGAGACGATCCATTTTTTGTTCTTAACAGTGATTGCTTTTGGATCGACAAAGGTGAACCCGCCTTACAAAGAATGCGAGATTTTTGGAATGAAGAGAAAATGGATTGCCTGCTTCTTGTTTGCGACCCGTTGCAAACCACAGGCTATGATGGCGACGGTGATTTTGTGATCGCTGCAGATGGGAAGCTATCTCGGCAGCGCCACAATGCGTTAGCCTATATTGGCGCCTATCTCGTGCATCCACGGATTTTTAAAAACGCGCCAAAGGGCAAATTTTCGATGAATGTTTTATGGGACGAAGCCATAAAGCAGGGGCGCCTTTTTGGGATTGCTCATGAGGGCCATTGGCTGCATGTTGGAACGCCGGGTGCCATTGCCAAAGCAGAAGATAAATTGAAACAGGTATAGCAATGTCGCCAAGTCTCCCGCGTGTTTACAACATAGCACCAGGCGGCGATTTCTTGGAGGTATTAGCGCATCATATTCTCAATGGTTTTCCGTTTGAAAGTGATTCCACTCGCATCCCGCTGTCACGCTGGACAATTTTTCTTCCAACGCGGCGAGCAGCCAATCAATTAAGGCTCATATTGTTAGGGGCTTCTGGCCAGCGGGCTCTCCTGCTCCCTCGCATAAAACCGATTGGTGATCTCGATGAAAATCTAACACCAGACTTTGAAGCAGAAACAATTCTGCCGCCATCTATGTCACCAACTGGCCAGTTTTTTGCGCTCCTGTCATTGCTTGACCAATGGGCAAATGAAAACCCAATGATTTCTCTGGCGCAGGAAATCAAACACTCGCAAACTCAGTCCATGGCTGTGGCCACCAGTCTTTTAAAACTAGTTGACCAAATTGAAACTGAAGAAGTGAACCTCGATAAAATTGGAGATGCCTATGAAGCGGATCTCTCGGAACACCGAAATGCAATTTTGAGTTTGCTGTCGATCATAAAAACCGAACTTCCAAAATTGCTGCATGATCAAAACCTTTTAGGTCACTCAGAAAGACGCAACCGTACAATTAGATTAGAGGCTGGACGCATCGCTCTGGGCCAAAGCAAAGGCCCGGTCATAGCCGCTGGTTCAACCGGCACGATCCCAGCAACCCGAGCGTTATTACGGGCCATTGCCGAACAGCCCTCAGGTGCTGTTATTTTGCCGGGGCTTGATTTAAATTTAGATGACGAAACATGGCAAACCATAAAGCCAGATCATCCGCAATTTGCTTTAAAGACCATGCTTGGCGAGTTTGGTCTTGCACGAAGCGAAGTTATCAATCTCAATACAGGTAACCAAGAGCGCAATTTTCTCGCCTCTGAATTAATGCGTCCAACTGAGACAGCAGATCAGTGGAGTAAAATTTTGGAGGCAAACAAATCAAAAATCGCCGCCGCCACAGAAAACCTCAAAATGATAGAGGCTCCCGACCGTCATCTTGAAGCACGAAGCATCGCGCTTATTTTACGTAACGTTATTGAAAAGCCAGATCAAACCGCAGCTCTCGTAACCCCAGACCGCGACCTTGCAGGCAGGGTTAGAGCAGAGTTGCGCCGCTGGAACATCGAGATTGAAGATTCAGCGGGAGAACCACTCACACACTCCGGAAAAGCCGCATTATCCCAGCGGCTCATTGAAGCATTCTCATCTGACTTTTCTCCAGCCTCCATATTAAGTTTGGCAAGGCATCCGCTTTGTGATTTTGGTTTAGACCGAAAAGACATGCTGCAAACTCTCAACAATCTGGAAATTGCAGTTTTCCGAAACTATGGTTCAAGCAATCTTCAATCAGCATTTGAAAGAGCCCGGTTAGCCTTTCTCAATAAGCAAAGAGTTCATCCCCTGGTTTCAAGACTTGATGAGACCGATTGGCAATCGATGCAAAGCCTCGTTGCGCGCATTGTTAAAATGTCGACAGACTTTCAATTGCATGAAGAGGCGCCATTTCAAAACCAACTTCAAAAGTTTTTGGACTGTTTGAACACATGCGCAAGTGAGCAAACTTCTGACGCTATTTTGAACCTTGGTTTTGAAAAAATCATAGCCGCAATCGAGCAGGATGCGCACCGCCTATCGCCGTGCTCGATTGTGGATGCCATGGCGGTCATCTTGAATGTTCTAAGCAAACAGTCGGTAGAACAATCATCTGGCTCGCACCCGCGTCTTGCAATCTATGGATTGCTTGAAGCCCGTATGATGCCTTGCGATGTGCTGATCCTTGGCGGCCTCAATGAAACCAAATGGCCAGCCCAGCCCGATCCAGGCCCATGGCTGAACCGGCCAATGCGCAATATCTTTGGGTTACAACAGCCAGAAAGAGAAATTGGTGTCGCCGCCCATGATTTTGCTCAAGGATTAGGTTACTCTGAGGTTTACCTCACTTGGTCAAAACGTGTTGATGCAGCACCCCTCATTCCTTCGCGCTGGATATTGCGGCTCAACGCCGTTTTAGGTGCAGCTGGACTATCACCCAAAGATAGAGCCGACCAGTCTTGGGTTGAATGGGCCAAGGCGATCGACGAACCCGAAACATTAAGGCCGGTTGAAAAGCCAAAACCTTCACCCCTCATTCAAACGCGGCCTAACCGCATCAGTGTTACCGAAGTTGAAAAATTGATCCGCGATCCTTATGCTATTTATGCACGGCGCATATTGAAACTTGAACCACTCCCACCATTGTCCAAACAACCAGATGCAGCTCTGCGCGGCACAGTTTTTCATAATGCTATCAATGAATGGAACCGTGTTCAGCCCGAGCTGTTAGCTGCGAACACTTTTGAAATTCTTCTGAAATCGGGAGAGCAAGCTTTTTCTCCATATATCGACGACACAGAAATCGCATCATTTTGGTGGCCTAGGTTTGTCAGAATGGCAAATTGGCTTTCAAATGCTGAGAGCCAATATCGTACCGACGTCACTTCCGTTGAAACGGAAATATTTGGCTCTGTCGAATTTGATATTTTGAAAGAAAAATATACGCTTTATGGAACTGCCGACCGCATTGATTTTTTCGAAAATGGCAATGCGCGGTTCATCGATTACAAAACGGGCAGCCCGCCGAGCAAAAGGCAAGTGACCATCGGTTTAAATCCACAATTGCCATTAGAGGCAGCCATTCTCAAATACGGAAAATTTGGAAAACGTTCAGGGATAGAAGTTGCGTCTTTAGATTACATTCAGGTCAGCGGCGGAAAGGAAGCTGGTGAATTAACATCAGTCACACCCGGCAAGGGCCAATCGATAGCTGAACTTGTCGACCAGAAATTTATTGATCTCAAAAAACTACTGACCAGTTATCAAAACTCAGTTCAACCTTATTTGCCACGTGTCGCACCATTTAAAGAAGAAGGTGAGCTGGACTATGATCACCTCTCGCGATTTCGAGAGTGGATGTTGGCTGGAGGTAAATTGTGAGCACAGCTTTTACACCAACCCCCCAACAATCTGCCGCCGCTGATCCCAAAAATTCAGTATGGGTTACAGCCAATGCAGGCTCTGGTAAAACCCATGTTCTAGTAGAGCGTGTCATTCGTCTTTTATTAGAAGGCGCTGAACCTTCCACCATATTGTGTATCACCTTTACTAAAGCAGCCGCCGCAGAAATGTCTTCGCGGCTTTTTGATCGCTTAAGTAAATGGACATCACTCACCGATGCGCAATTGGTTTTTGAACTAGAAAGAATTGGTCTCAGCGATCCAAATGCAAACCGGCTTCTCCGCGCCCGCAGACTTTTCACGCTTGTGTTGGAAACGCCCGGTGGACTTAAAATTCAAACAATCCATGCCTTTTGCGAAAGGTTGTTGCAATTATTCCCGGTCGAAGCGGGCATGGCACCGGGCTTTCGGGTGCTAGACGAAAGACAGTCTTTGAACTTGCGCGAAAAAGCTCAAGACGAAATTCTTGCCGTTGCAAGAAGTGGCCGCGATCCAGATTTGGCCAGCGCCTTCGCAGTGGTTGTCGCCAATGCCGTCAGCGATGATTTTGATAGCTTGGTAAAAATGTTCATCGGAGCGTCACAAGATATCAAGCAATTGATGGAATCTAACCTTGATGCTGAAGCAATATCGCTGCTTCTCAAAAGTTCGTTTGGCCTTGAACTCAGCGAAAGCAGTCTATCGCTGGCGCAGAAAATCCGGCAAATCAATGAACAAGAATACCAACGTCATGCTGATGTCTTAAGCCCCTCTATGCCCTACAGTGGACATGAGACTGCGAAATTAATGAAAGAAGCGGTGGCCGCAGATCCAAGAGACGACTCACTTAAAAAGATATTTTTTAAAAAAGATAAAGCGCTTAATCCTCGCAAGAAACTGATGAGTGTGAGCACCGCTCAAAGCTTTCCGGAGACGTTTAAGTTTTTGGAAAGCGAGCAGGCGCGGCTGCTTCATCTGTTTCAACAGCATGATATGTTGCAGCGAATTGAAGCAACACAAGCTCTTTTTATTTTGGCCGTAGCGATCAATAAAAATCTTCAAGCCAAGAAGAGCCAGATTGGGTCATATGATTTTGACGATTTAATCGAGCGCACCAAGAGCCTCTTGCACAATTCACGAGCTGCACAATGGGTTCTCTATAAATTAGATTCAGGCCTCAATCATATTCTGCTTGATGAAGCCCAAGACACCAGTCCGGCCCAGTGGAGCATTATTCAGGCGTTGGCCGAAGAATTTTTTGCAGGTTCTGGTCGTCCACTTAATCTGGAACGCACCATTTTTGTGGTCGGTGACCGCAAGCAATCGATTTACAGTTTTCAAGGGGCAGATGCGGCATCGTTTGCAATTGCGAGGGACAGTTTCACTGAATCTATAAAGAGCAAGGGAAAAACACCTGCCGAGATTCAGCTCAATATTTCATATCGCAGCACCCAGACAGTTTTGGACGCGGTCAACATGGTGTTCCCTGCCATCAATCCGCAGCGCTTTGGGTTTTCACCTCAAGATGATTTAGAGCAAGACCACACAACAAATCGCATCGGTGAAAAGGGCCGCGTTGAGGTGTGGCCTCTTGTGTTAAGCATTGAAGAGGAAGAGCCTGATTATTGGCTGGCCCCCATCGACCGTGAGCCTGCGCAGTCACCCAAGCGAAGGCTGGCAGCTCAAATTGCGCAAACGTTGAAAGGTTGGATTGGCTCCCGAAATTTGGAATCAACAGGCCAACCAGTACAACCCGGCGATATTATGATTCTCATGCAGTCGCGCGGCTCTCTGTTTTCCATGCTCATTGCTGAATTGCGCAAAATTGGTGTGGCCGTGGCGGGCGCGGACCGATTGAAGCTGCTGGAAAGCATCATCGTTCAGGATTTATTGATGTTGGCGCAATGGATTCTTCTGCCACAGGATGATCATGCGCTGGCATGTGTCTTAAAAAGCCCGTTTGTGCCTGAACCTTTGACCGAAGTTCAGCTTTTTGAATTGTCATATAACCGCGGAACCACATCGCTCTGGAGCAGACTAAGCGATCAAAAAAATGAAAATGCACTTTGGTTGGCTCTGCTGGTCAAAACCGCAAACACTTTGAAGCCCTATGATTTCTTCTCCAAAGTTCTCTTGCGGTTTCGAAAAACCATGCTGGGTCGTCTGGGGCCAGAAGCGGGCGATGCCTCTGATGCATTTCTTGATCAGGTGTTATCGCATGAAATTGAATTTAGCCCTTCCCTCGCCGGTTTTTTGCATTGGTTCAATGCCAGCGAAACTGAGGTCAGGCGTGAACTTGAAAAAGCCACAGGCGAAGTGCGTTTGATGACGGTTCACGGCGCCAAGGGTCTTGAAGCACCGATTGTGTTTTTGCCGGATGCTGCCTCTGTACCAAAGGGCCGGAGTGCCAACCGCTTGTTGATGATCTACGACAAGAAAACCGATCTGCGTTTGCCTCTTTGGATGTTAAGCGGGCTTTCTGTTTCTGAAGAACTGCAATCGAGAAAAGATGAAGCGCAATTAAAGGAGATCGCCGAGCGCAACAGATTGCTTTATGTCGCCATGACGAGGGCGCGCGATGAGCTCTATATCTGTGGCGCCAAAGGAAAACGTAACGATGTTCCAAAAGACAGTTGGTATGCGATTGTTGAACCAATATTGGGCGTCACCCAGCAGCCGATTATCGATCAGAGGGTTGAACCGACCTTTAGCCCTCAGTCCAAACCAAAAGCGGCATTGCCGCCATGGCTCTTTAAAATGGCTCCAATTGATCCAGTTGAAAACTGGCGCTCAGTTACACAAAACACAGCCACAAAATCAGGTGTGGAAGAATTACAGCGGGGCATATCTGTTCATAGTCTGCTCCAGTTGCTTCCTACTATTGACCCGAATGACCGCGTGTCCTTTGCCATCGCCCAAGCAAAGCGACTTAAATTAGACGAGCAAACGGCGCTGTCGATTGTAAACCTTGTAAACGCGCCCGAACTCCAAATATTTTTTGGCCCCGACAGCGAAGCAGAGGTCGAAATATCAGGAACATTAAGCAACGGACGATATTTAACGGGAAGAATTGACCGAATTGTCAGAAGCCCCTCAGAAATAACCCTGTTAGATTTTAAATCGGATCGTTCAGTTCCAAGTGCGCTTGACCCCGCCCACAGCTATGTTCAACAAATTGCGCTTTATGCAAGGTTGCTCAAAATGGCTTTGCCAGATCATAACATCAAAGCTGCTTTGCTCTGGACGCAAACCTCCAAATTAGAGTGGATTTCAACTGAAGTTTTGGAACAAGCTAGTGATCTGGCTTTGAACAATCTGTGATCAGTCAGACCTTGACCCTAGGCTCAATCGTCACTACCTCTGTTGCACAGTCAATTTGGAGAAAGCAAATGTCCACCCATAAAGTCACCGATGCCAGCTTTGAAGCTGATGTTTTGAACTCTACGACTCCAGTTGTGGTTGATTTCTGGGCGGAATGGTGTGGCCCGTGCAAAATGATCGGCCCATCATTGGAAGAGATCGCCAAGGAACTTGGCCCCAAGGCCAAGATCGTGAAAATTAACATTGATGAAAACCCCGGCACGCCATCTAAGTTCGGCGTGCGCGGCATTCCAACTTTGATGGTGTTCAAGGACGGAAAGCTTTCAGCAACCAAAGTGGGCGCCTTGCCAAAGACCCAACTGCAAAGCTGGATTGAAAGTTCTATCTAGCGTTTTCTCCAAAGGAGAAAAGCGCGCTAACGTTTGGCGGCCCCGCTGAGGGCTGACATCGTTTCACCGTTCTGCGCTGCCAAAACATGGCCCGCCAGATAGAGCGAACCACAAATGACAATTCTTGGAGCAGGGTGCAAAGCAGTGGCCTGCTCCAATGCTTTTTCAAGCGATGCTGTAGAAACAGAGGCAAAGCCATTCTGCTTTGCGATTTCAGCAAGCTCATCAGCTGCAATGGTATTGATCTCACCGGGAATTGCGATTGTCATCACATGCTGCGCCACGCTTTTGAAATTGGCAATAAAAGCGCCCGGATTTTTGGTATTTAGCATACCCCAGATCATAATCAGGGGCTTTGGGTTCTTTGTATTTAAATCTTTCAAAGTTTGCGCCAACACCACGCCTGCTGGCTCATTATGTCCACCATCCAGCCAAAGCTCGGTATCAGCTGCAACCATTTCGTTGAGGTGGCCATTTACAAGGGGCTGCATCCGCGCTGGCCAACTCACATTCAATAGGCCCGCTTCAATTGCAACATCAGTTACACGCCGATCTTTCAGCGCACGAATGGCCGCAATAGCATTACCCGCATTATCAATTTGGTGCGGGCCCTTCAGCGCAGGCAACGACAAATCTAACAGGCCATCTTCATCCTGAAACACCAGACGACCATACTGGGTAAAACTTTGCCAATCTTGATTGGCTATTTTTAAGGGTGCACCAATTCTACCAGCGATTTTTTCGATCTCATTGCGCACTTCAACGGATTGAACCCCAACAATACCAATAGACCCACGCTTCAGAATACCCGCCTTCTCGCGGGCAATCTCTTCAATAGTTTCGCCCAAATATTGCTGATGATCTAAACCGATGGAGGTAATCACACTCACCGCCGGATGATCAATGACATTTGTCGCATCAAGCCTGCCCCCAAGTCCTACTTCTAAAATCAAATAATCAGCAGCCGTCCGACTGAATGCCAAAAATGCAGCTGCAGTTGTGATCTCAAAAAAGGTAATCTGCTCCAAGCCATTTGCCATTTCGCATTCTTCAAGAAGCGCTGAAAGATCAGCCTCCGAAATCATTTCACCAGCCACGCGAATGCGTTCATGAAATTTCACCAAATGCGGAGACGTATAACAATGCACTTTCATCCCTGCCGCTTCCATGATGGCGCGGGTTATGGCGAGTGTCGAACCCTTACCATTGGTACCTGCAATATGAATAACGGGCGGCAGCTTCTTTTGCGGATTACCAAGGTGTTTCAGAATGCGCCACATGCGCTCTAGAGAAAGATCAATAATTTTTGGATGCAGCTCTAAAAGCCGCATCAATATGGCGTCACTACGCGCCATAATTTAAACGTCAACAGCAACCAAAGCGCCAGCCGAAATTTCGCGCGCTGGGGCCCTCGTCAACATCCGCGCGATGCGGCTGACAGTGGCTTTCATCTCGTGGCGGTGCACGACGGAGTCGACCATGCCATGTTCGCGCAAATATTCCGAACGCTGAAAACCTTCAGGCAATTTTTCACGAATGGTCTGCTCAATCACGCGCTGTCCAGCAAAGCCAATGGTTGCCTGCGGTTCCGCCAAATGCACATCGCCCAACATTGCATAGGATGCGGTCACGCCACCCGTTGTTGGATTGGTCAACACCACGATGTAAGGCAGCCCGGCCTCACGCAATTCCTGCACAGCAATCGTCGTGCGCGGCAATTGCATCAAAGATAAAATTCCCTCCTGCATCCGTGCGCCGCCTGAAGCCACGAAAATCACAAAGGGACATTTCTTTGAAACAGCAAAACGCATGCCAGCAATAATGGCATCACCCGCCGCCATGCCAAGCGAGCCACCGATAAATCCCATATCCTGCACAGCAACCACCATGGATTGCTCATTCACTTGGCCGTAACCAGCCTGAATGGAATCATCGGCACCCGTTTTGGATTTTGCATCCTTCAAACGATCCGCATAACGTTTCTCATCTTTGAACTTGAGCGGATCAACCGCAACCGCAGGGCCTAAGATTTTTTCAAATTCGCCACCGTCAAACATCGTCGAAAGCCGCAATGAAGCAGGCATACGGTGATGATGGTTTGAAACTGGAAACACAAATTGATTGGCTTCTAAGTCCTTATAAAAAACCATCTGCCCAGAATCAGGATCCTTGATCCACATGTTCTCAGGAACATCACGTTTAACAACGCCTAAGATGCTGCGAATCTTCGGCCTTACGAAATTTTTGATCCAGTTCATTTTATGCCCTTAAACCCTTCGCAATCTCGCGCACTAAATCATGCACGGCCTTTGGCGTTTTGGCAGTAGCTTTGCCCTGCTTATTTAAACTCTTCTCGACTGCGCTCACCAATGCAGACCCAACCACAACACCATCAGCATCTTTTGCAATCACGCGTGCCTGCTCGGCGGTCTTAACCCCGAACCCAACACAGATGGGAAGTGATGTATGCTTGCGTAAGCGGTTCACGTTCTGCTTCACACTCTTCAAATCAGGCGCTTTTGTGCCGGTGATGCCGAGAACAGAAACATAGTAAACAAAGCCTGATGTATTCTTGAACACCTTTGGCGCTCGCGCATCGTCCGTCGTTGGCGTGGCCAAACGAATAAAGTTAAGTCCTGCCTTCATCGCCGGAATGCAAAGCTCTTCGTCTTCCTCAGGTGGTAGATCAACAATAATCAAACCATCAACACCGGCCTTCTTGGCATCAACCAAAAATTTCTCAACGCCATAAACATAAATTGGATTGTAATAGCCCATCAGCACGATTGGCGTTTCATTGTCCCCGGCGCGAAAGGCTTTGAGCATCTTCAACGTTCTCTTCATCGTCTGGCCACCAGACAATGCCCGAAGTCCGCCCGCCTGAATAGCAGGTCCATCTGCCATCGGGTCAGTAAACGGCATGCCCATCTCAATCAGATCAGCACCAGATTTGGGTAGGCCCTGAATGATTTTAAGCGAGGTGTCATAATCAGGATCGCCCGCCGATACGAATGTAACGAGGGCGGCGCGGCCTTCTTTTTTGAGCGCAGCAAAGCGGCGGTCAATGCGGGTGCTCACAATTTCACCCCCAAAATATCAGCCACGGTGAAAATATCTTTGTCGCCGCGTCCGCACATATTCATAACCATCAAATGCTCTTTCGGCAGCTTTGGTGCAATTTTCATAACATGAGCCAAGGCGTGAGATGGTTCCAAAGCCGGAATAATACCCTCTAATTTGCAACACAGTTGAAACGCTTCCAAGGCTTCCTTGTCGGTTGCCGAAACATATTGTACGCGCTTCATATCATGCAGCCAAGCATGTTCGGGCCCAATGCCAGGATAATCAAGCCCTGCAGAAATCGAATGGCCTTCAGTAATCTGGCCATCATCATCCATTAATAAATAAGTGCGGTTGCCATGCAAAATGCCGGGCTTGCCACCTGCGATTGAAGCGGCATGTTTTTTCTTCAGGCCGTGCCCCGCTGCTTCAACGCCAATAATCTCAACTGAAGCGTCATCCAAAAACGGGTGAAACAATCCCATCGCATTTGACCCGCCACCGATTGCAGCAATCAGCGAGTCAGGCAAACGGCCTTCGCGCTTCATCATCTGCACTTTGGTTTCTTTGCCAATCACCGATTGAAAATCGCGCACCATTTCTGGGTAAGGGTGCGGGCCTGCCACTGTGCCGATGCAATAGAATGTGTCTTCCACATTCGCCACCCAATCACGAAGGGCCTCATTCAAAGCATCCTTCAACGTGCGCGAACCTGATTTGGCAGGCACAACCGTGGCCCCTAAAAGCTTCATGCGAAACACATTGGGCGCTTGCCGCGCAATATCAACTTCACCCATATAGATAATGCATTCCAAACCAAACCGCGCACAAGCGGTGGCCGTGGCCACGCCGTGCTGGCCAGCACCAGTCTCAGCAATAATGCGCTTCTTGCCCATGCGCCGTGCCAACAAAATCTGGCCCATCACATTATTGATTTTATGAGCGCCCGTATGATTGAGTTCATCACGCTTCATATAAATCTTGGCACCGCCCAAATGCTCCGTCAGGCGCTCAGCAAAATAGAGTGGGCTAGGTCTCCCCACATAATGTTTCAGAAAATCGTCGAGCTCAGCTTGAAATGATGGGTCGGCTTTTGCATCCTTATAAGCCTGCTCCAATTGCAAAATCAGTGGCATCAAAGTTTCGGCCACAAAGCGTCCGCCATAAATGCCAAACAGTCCCTTTTCGTCAGGGCCTGTGCGATAGGAATTGGGAATTGCCGTCATGATCGATCCTTAAAATATAAATGCGTTCTAGCCGTTGATTTTGGCTTGCTCAATGAATTTCCGAATGAGGCCAGCATCCTTAATGCCAAGGGCAATTTCAACCCCAGATGACACATCTACAATTGGTGCACCTGTCACCGCGATAGCATCTGCAACATTCTCCGGAGAAAGCCCGCCAGACAGCATGAACTTGCCTTCAATGTCTTTGAGCAATGTCCAATCAAAAGAAATCCCGTTGCCACCCGGTAAAGCATCTTTCAAACTATCAGGTGCCTTGGCATCAAATAAAACCAAATCAGCCTTGCCTTTATAACTCTGTGCCTTAGCAACATCTAATGCCCCACGCACAGCAATTGCTTTGATCACCTTCACTCCGGTCAACTTGGCAATTTCAGCAACACGGTTAGGTGTTTCGTTGCCATGCGCCTGAAAATAATCTGGCCGCAAGCGCTTGGTGATTAATTCCAGCAATTTGTCATCAGCATCCACAACCAGCGCCACAACAGCAGCTCGCCCCTTGGCCATTTTGGCAAGTGCCGCCGCTTGTTCAACATTCACATTGCGCGGAGACTTCACAAAAAACACCAACCCCACCATGTCGGCACCCGCATCAAGGGCGGTCTTCATGGTGATGGGCTCCGACAGCCCGCAGATTTTAACGAGGGCCATTAGTTTAAACTTCGCAGAATGGACTGTGCCGCAAGTACTGGATCATCCGCACCTGTAATTGCCCGTCCAATAACCAAAATATCCGCACCAGAAGCCATGGCAACTTTCGGTGTGGCGATGCGTTTTTGATCCTGTGCTGCAACTCCATCAGGCCGGATTCCAGGAACGACAGTGAGAAAAGATGGGCCGCAAATATTTTTTATGATCTTGGTATCTTCAGGGCTGCACACAACTCCATCAAGTTTTGCAGATTTGGCCAACACGGCCAATTTATGAGCAAGGCCATGAGTGTCCCATCCAAATCCAACGTCGTAAGCGTCAGGTGTGGAAAGACTGGTAAGCACTGTGACAGCAATCAACTTCGTATCACCGTGCACCACATCACGTGCTGCCTTCATCATATCCAACCCGCCTGATGCATGAATATTGATGATGGCCGGTTGCAGCCGCATCAATGATTTCAAGCCCTGTGCAACTGTATTGGGAATATCATGCAGCTTCATATCCAAGAAAATCGGAATTCCTGATGCAGCAATTGCATCATAGCCAGCTGCACCTAGCGCATAAAAAAACTCCATACCAATTTTTAGCATCCCCACATGGCCATGCAGAAGCTTGGCCAGCTCAAGTGCGCGGGGCAGTTCCGGCGTGTCCAAAGCCACGCAAATGGGATTCACAAATTTCATACGGTTGGTTCCAAACACCACCCCCCATCCGTCATTCCCGCGGAGGCGGGAATCCAACTTTGTCTGGCGCGGGGCTTGAAACTTAAGTTGGGCTCCCGCCTTCGCGGGAGTGACGGATCGAAGGGGCAGTAGCTAAATTCGGATTTTACTTTAGCTCGTATTTTTCAACTGCGCAAATGCAGCAATGTCGCCGCTGCCAAATCTTCCAAAGCCGTGCCGCAGGATTTGAACAACGTAATCTCGGCCTCAGTTTTCCGGCCATGCACTTGGGCTCTGCAAAGTTCAAACAAATCACCCTGCACATCTTTAAAATCAAAGCGCCCTTCATCCCGCGCCTGAATCAAATCGCCAGCTTCGGCCAATGCTCCCTCGCGCGTATCCACATAGACGCGGGCCGCTGCCACCGTGTCGCCGTCTACTTCGCGCATGGTGGGTTTGAATGCTCCTGCCAAATCCACATGGGTTCCGGGCTTCAACCAAGCGCCCCTCACGATGGCCGCGTTGGAACTGGTGATGCCGGAGATAATATCGGCGCGCGCCATAGCGCTTTGCAAATCCGAAACTGCTTCAGCCACAAAACCTTTTTTACTCAATTCATCCGCCACAGACTGCGCCTTGGCTGGAGTGCGATTGTAGATCAAAATGGTTTTAATTGGCCGCACTGCTGCATGCGCCATAACAAAATGTAAAGCCAATGCCCCAGCCCCCACAATGAGCAAGACAGACGAATCTTTCCGTGACAAATAATCCGATGCTAAAGCTGATGCACAAGCTGTGCGCCGTCTGGTGAGCTCGGTGCCATCCATCATGCACAAAGGCGTCCCCGTTTGATTGTCGATCAACAGATACGCACCTTGAACTGTGGGCACACTCAGCGCTGCATTGTCTATCTTTACCGTCACAGTTTTGAGGCCCGTAAACGCAGCACTCCAAGCTGGCATCAATAGCAGTGTCGTGGCGGGCCCCGTCTCATGATGGTGGCGCACGGGGGTTTGAGTGTCAGCGCAAAACCCTTCGCGTAAAGCCTCAATAATATCTTTGTAAGAAACCAGCCTCGCAATCTCGTCAGCTGAAATATATTTCATGGGCCGATACCTATGAAGGGCGAAAGCTCCGTCGAGACTGAAACGGGAGCGGGATTCTTTGCCAACTCCAAATCGCTTTGTAGTCTTGCAATCTCGCGGGCCCGTTCACGGGCTAATTTGCGGTGCCGCCCTTGCGCTAACCAACACATGCCCCAACCCACCAGCAACCCAATAAAAACGCCCAAAATAAACAACACCCATAAAGGCATTTCGATCGTTAAAAATGGTGTGGTCGATGAAAATGGATCAAGGGAAAGCCTTGTCCATTGTCGGTTTGCGACAGCAAAGGCAATCACAATCAAGGCTATGGGCAGACCAATGACCCAACGCAAAATACGGCGCAAAAATCAGGCCTTTTCTTTGGCAGTGTTGCCATTCAGCCTAGCGCGCAATTCCTTGCCGGTCTTGAAAAACGGCACGCGCTTTGGTGTCACTTCAACGCTCTCGCCCGTGCGCGGGTTGCGCCCCTGCCGGCCATCACGTTCCTTAACCGAAAAAGCCCCAAAGCCGCGCAACTCAACGCGCGAGCCACCCTTCATCGACTCAATCACCTCATCAAAAATCTTATTCACAATCCTCTCCACATCGCGGTGATAGAGATGCGGATTCTTATCAGCAATTTTTTGTACGAGCTCAGACTTAATCATGGTGAGGGTGTGTCCGAATTGAAAATCATCTCAGGCTTTATAGGCGGGATAATTAGGACGCGCAACGTCAAGGTTTAGGTTTGAGTCACTTCAAATATTATTGAATCAAAAACACCAAAGTCCCGTCATTCCGTATAAAGGGCTAACATTTTGCTTCGCAAAATACGCCCTTTGTCCGGAATGACGGACTTTGAGCTTTTGGCTAAATGATACAGGCGTCCTTTTGCAACAAAAAAGCCAGCGCAGTTTCCCGCGTTGGCTTAAGCGTTTTGACGTTTCAAAGAAAAGTCAAAATCGCCGATATCAATCTAAACCGATAAAATCTTACTCAGCTTCTTTCTTCTTCAAGGCAGCTTGCAAAATGTCGCCCAAGCTTGCGCCAGAATCAGACGAGCCATATTGGGCCACGGCTTCGCGTTCATCGGCCATCTCCAGCGCCTTGATAGACACATTCACCTTGCGGGCTTTGGCATCCATGGCGGTGATCAATGCGTCGAACTTTTCACCAACGGCAAAACGGTCTGGGCGTTGGCCGTCGCGGTCACGGGCAAGGTCTGCACGTTTGGCATAAGCTGTGATGTCAGTTCCGGAGATGCGCACTTCAATGCCGCCATCTTCGATCTTCAACACTTCACAAGTGACCTTCGATCCCTTGCGCGGTGCACCACCCGTTGCTGGAGCCGAAGCACCACCAGCAGATTTAGCAGGTGCAGATGATGCGCCAGCAGAACCTTCAATCAATTGTTTGATGCCGAGTGAGATGCGTTCTTTTTCTTGGTCAACATCAAGAACAACAGCTTTCACCATATCGCCCTTTTTGTAATCCTTGATGGCTTCTTCGCCAGGACGCTTCCAATCCAAGTCCGACAAGTGAACCATGCCGTCCACATCGCCGTCTAAACCAACGAACAGACCAAACTCAGTCATGTTCTTCACTTCGCCTTCAAGCACGGTGCCCTTTGGATATTTCGAAGCGAATGTTTCCCATGGGTTGTTTTGAACTTGCTTCAATCCAAGCGAAATGCGGCGCTTAGCAGAATCGATTTCTAAAACTTGCACTTCAACCATTTCCGATGTGGAAAGGATCTTGCCGGGGTGAACGTTCTTTTTTGTCCAGCTCATTTCTGACACATGGACGAGGCCTTCAATGCCATCTTCCAGTTCAACAAATGCGCCGTAATCCGTGATGTTCGTCACCTTGCCTTTGACCTTTGAGCCAACAGCAAATTTCTCGGCCACGATTTCCCATGGATCCTTATCCAATTGCTTCATGCCCAGCGAAATGCGCTGTGTTTCGGGATTGATACGAACGATCTGCACTTTAACAGATTGTCCAACAGTCAAAACATCCGACGGATGGTTCACACGCTTCCAAGCAATATCAGTGACGTGCAAGAGACCATCGATGCCGCCCAGATCAACGAAGGCGCCGTAATCCGTGATGTTCTTAACCACACCCTCAACAACTTGACCTTCAACCAGATTGCCAACCAGTTCCGAGCGTTGCTCAGCACGGGTTTCTTCCATAACAGCGCGGCGCGAAACCACGATGTTGCCACGGCGGCGGTCCATCTTCAAAATCACGAAGGGTTGCGACACATGCATGAGCGGGCCCACATCGCGGATCGGACGAACGTCAACTTGTGAACCAGGAAGGAACGCAACCGCACCGCCCAGATCAACTGTAAAGCCGCCTTTAACCCGGCCAAAGATCACGCCATCAACACGCTCGGCCTTGGTGGTCATTTCTTCAAGGCGTGTCCAAGCTTCTTCGCGCTTGGCTTTATCACGGGAAAGCACAGCCTCGCCCAAAGCGTTTTCAATGCGCTCGAGATAAACATCAACCGTGCTACCAACTTTAACTTCGTTTTCTTTGCCTGGCATGGCAAATTCCTTCAACGGAACTTTGCCTTCAGTCTTCAGGCCAACGTCAATGATCACAAAATCATTTTCAATGGCGAGCACCTTGCCTTTAACAACGGTGTTCTCATTGACGGGACGGTCGAGATAGCTCTCGGCCAAGAGTGATTCAAAATCTTCAAGAGTAGGTTGCATCGAAACGGCAGATTTTGCCATGTGTGGTATTTCCTTACTTCGCGTCGCGGCGGAGGGCTTAGCCACTCGGGCACAAAAGACGCGGGCGATTTTGTGCAAGCACAAAACGCATTGTTAAAGGCATTCCAAACGTCGGTCTAAGCTAGAGGCATCGCAAAGCAAACAAACGCTTAAAACAATTCAGAGCAGGTTTTCGCTGCCCCAGTGATATCCGGGGCAAACCCCGACCTCAAGATGAACGGCGCTATAGACCAAACGCCTCAACAGAGCAACCCCATTCCACCCCTCTACAGGGGTGGACAGTCTGCGAAGCAGACAGGAGGGGCGTGTCGAACCACCTTGACAAAAACCACCAAACGTACTACGTTGTTGCCATGATCCAAACTTGGAAAAATGCGTCCACGCGAAAGTTCTGGGAAGGCGAGCGTGGTAAAGCGTTTCGTGGATTGGATGAAGAATTTGCAATCGAACTTTTGGCTTCCCTAAATGTCGCCAAAAGCTTGAAAGACCTGAGCCCTTTGAAGAGCGTTGGTTTGCACAAGTTAAAAGGCGACCGAAAAAGCCAATGGGCCATGACAGCAAATGCCAGATGGCGAATTTGTTTTATTTTTAAAGACGGCGATGCTTATGACGTAGAAATAGTCGATTATCACAAGGGTTAAATCATGACACCAGCAATTCATCCCGGCAGGCTTCTCCGCCGCGAAATGACCGCACGGGATTTAAGCGCTAACCGCTTGGCCATAAATCTTGGTGTGCCCTCAGGCCGCATCACCGATATCCTGAATGCCAGACGCTCCATCACCGCTGATACGGCCCTGCGTCTCGGCCGCTACTTCGGCAACAGCCCCCAATTCTGGCTCGACCTGCAAGGCCAGTTTGATATCGCTGTGGCGGAACGAGAGAATGGCGAAGAAATCAAAAAACGCGTGCATCCGGCGGATGCAGCTTGAATTAGCACCTTCGGCTGCTATTTTAATTTGTTCCCTCAATCACCCGTCATTCCGTGCAAGGGCCATGGCATTGCGCGGCCCTTCGCGAAAGGTTTGCCCGCGACACAGAATCCAGCTTTGGGTGGTTACTGCGAGTTGAGAAAGCGGGATTCCGGATAGAGGGCTAACATTTTGCTTTCGCAAAATACGCCCTTTTCCTGAAGGACGGATGATAGGAGTGATACGCGGTATTGAAGGCCCACAATCCTTGCGCAATCCAAAAAATTAATTAAAACCTAAAATAGAAATCTATTCTGAGGCCTCTAGCTGGTCCGCACAGCGAAATCGGGCCTTGCCCGCCACCCGAGTAGCGCCGAACCCACGAATTGCTTCCTACGGCTCTTAAAACGAGTTTAAACACCTATTATAAGACTAGACTCTGGTTTTGGCCTCGATCTTAGCGAAACCCAGTTTCAACGCCTGATCCCCCTCTGTCCAATACAGTTTCTGTACTGGACTCATCCTCCCCCGTCGCCGCATAGTGACTCCGAGAGGTGAGATCATGTCAAACGACAGTTACAATCAATTTTGCCCTGTTTCCAAAGCTTGCGAAATTATTGAGCCGAGATGGACGCTGCTCATCCTCTGCGAAATGTGGCAAGGCTCTTCGCGGTTTAACGAAATTCGCCGTGGTGTGCCTGGCATGTCGCCCACTTTGATGTCCAAACGCCTGAAAGAATTAGAGCTGCGCGGAATTATCAATCGCACTGAAGATCAATCGGCCAACGAAATCCATTACACCATGACCGATATGGGAAATGAACTTCAACCCATCATTATGGCGCTTGGCAAATGGGCCCACCGCAATATTGATGCAGATGTAACACTTGAAAAACTGGATGCGCGGTTACTCATGTGGAACATGCGGCGCAAGATCGACACGGTCACCTTTCCGAAATACCGACGCACGGTCATTCAATTTACCTACGCAGAATTGCCCGTCGATGAACAGCGCTATTGGATCATCGCCAAGCCGGGCACGGCAGTTGATCTCTGTTCGATTGATCCCGGATTTGATGTCGACCTTTATATCAATGCTGATCTAAAGGCCATGACTTCGGCTTGGATGGGTCATTCAACTTTGAGGGCGCAAATTGCGGCTGAGAAAATTGTAATGATCGGCAACCGAACTCTGGCTGATACGATTGATCATTGGATGGTGCGCAGCTTCATGGCAATTGCGGCCTGATAAGTCCATAAACGATACCGGATCACTCCAGAAGCTACACTGGCCATATGCATCTGATGTCTCATAAGTTTGCTTAGAAAAACAATGGAGATGAGCAAATGAATCCGAACCAAGCATTATGGGAAAAAGGCGATTTCACCCGCATAGCAGCCGCAATGCGCGAAAGTGGTGAGGCGCTGGTCGAAAGTTTAAAGATCACAAAAGGCATGAAAGTTCTGGACGTTGGCTGCGGTGATGGCACCACAGCAATTCCCGAAGCAAAGCGCGGCGCTGATGTTTTAGGTGTCGACATCGCCAACAACTTGGTTGCCGCGGGCAATAAGCGCGCCAAGGAGCACGGCCTTGAGAATTGTAAATTTCAACAAGGTGATACATCTAATTTATCTGACCTGAAAGATCACAGCTTTGATCTCGTGGTCAGCATTTTCGGCGCAATGTTTGCGCCAAGACCTTTCGATGTGGCCAAAGAACTCGTGCGTGTCACAAAAAAAGGTGGACGCATCGTGATGGGCAACTGGATTCCCGGTGACCCAACGCTTGTTGCACAAATATTGAAAATAAGTTCGGCCTATTCGCCACCACCACCTGAAGGATTTATAAGTCCGATGAAATGGGGTGTTGAAGCCGATGTGGTTGAAAGATTTACAGCAGTGGGTGTCGGCAAATCAAACATCGCATTTACGCGCGAAACCTATACCTTCAATTTTGTTGGCACACCGATTGCGTTGGTTGGCGAGTTTCGCAAGTATTATGGTCCAACAATGAACGCATTCGAAGCCGCCGAAAAAAATGGTAAAGCTGCAGAATTGCAAAAGGAACTGGAAACACTTTTCAGCGCCCAAAACATCAGCAAAGACGAAGGCAAAACCAAAATAAATGCAACATTTCTGAAAGTGATGGTTACGGTTTAGAGGTCTTTGCTTTAACAACAGCCAATACTTCCGCGAGCGCTTCCTTTATCCCAAGCTCAGACGTGTCCACCACAATGGCATCCGCCGCTGCCAATGTCGGCGCGGTTGAGCGGCTGGCGTCTCTGGTGTCGCGGGATTTGATGTCGGCTTCCACATCAGCCAAAGAGCTAGCAATCCCCAAACCCTGCAATTCCTTGAAGCGCCGCAAAACCCGCGCTTCGACTGAGGCGGTGATGAAGAACTTCACGTCTGCATCAGGGCAAATCACCGTGCCAATATCGCGGCCATCCAAAACAGCGCCTGGCAAGCGCAGCGCAAAATCACGCTGGAATTTCAGGAGAGCAGCACGCACTTGAGGAATGGCCGCCACTTTGGAAGCAGCAGAACCCACCACCTCACTGCGCAATTCATGATCTTCAAAATCATCGACATTTAAATCAAGCGCAAATTCCGCCGCCTTCGCCACATCGACAAAATCACTCTGTGTACGGAGCATCTGTAAACCCACCATCCGGTAAAGCGCACCCGTGTCTAAAAAATGAAAACCATAATGCTGCGCAATGCCCCGTGCCAGAGTGCCCTTGCCCGCTGCCGATGGCCCATCGACCGCTATAATGGTCATACAGGTTGAATGCGCGCGCCCATGCCATTGAGCAATTCGGTAAAGCCCGGAAAGCTGGTGGCGATGAAGGCGCTGTCGTCGATCTGCGTGTGAATGCGGGATGCTAGGCCCATGACCAGAAAGCTCATGGCAATGCGGTGATCCATATGGGTGGTCACACGGCCACCGCCGGGCGCACCGCCGCCATGCACTTCCAACCAGTCATGGCCCGAAGCCGTGGCCACGCCGTTGGCTTGAAGGCCAGCTTCCACAGCATTGAGGCGGTCGCTTTCTTTCACGCGAAGTTCTTCCAAACCTTCCATGCGGGTTGTGCCCTCGGCAAATGAAGCGGCCACAGACAGGATTGGATATTCGTCAATCATGGAAGGAGCGCGTGTCGGTGGAATGCGAACACCTTTGAGGCGCGAATATTTCACATGCAAATCACCCACATCTTCGCCGCCTGCCACGCGGCGATTTTCAATCGAAATGTCTCCACCCATTTCAATGAGCGTTGTAATCAGCCCCGTGCGCGTGGGGTTCAGCATTATATTTTCAATGATGATGTCAGACCCTTCAGTAATCAGTGCCGCCACCATAGGGAAAGCCGCTGATGAGGGATCGCCCGGAATATCTAAATTTTGCGCCTTCAACTCATGCTGGCCTTCAATGGAAATATGCCGAACGCCATCTATCATCGCCACACTGATTTTTGCCCCAAATGAGGTCAGCATCCGCTCGGTATGGTCGCGCGTGGCGATGGGTTCAACCACTGTCGTTATACCCTTGGTGTTAAGGCCGGCCAGCAAAACGGCTGATTTAACCTGCGCTGAAGCCACGGGCAAAGTGTAGTTGATGGGCTTAGCATTGGCAGCGCCATGCAGTTTCAAAGGAAGGCGGTCACCCTCTGCGGTTTCAAACTTGGTGCCGAAAGCTGAAAGCGGCCGTGTCACCCGCCCCATCGGACGTTTGGACAAAGAAGCATCACCAATGCAGCGCGCTGTCAAATCGGTTGAAGCCATGAGGCCCATGGCAAGACGAACACCCGTGCCAGAATTGCCAAAATCCAAATCAACTTTGGGAGATTTCAATCCGCCCACACCCACACCGTCCACCAACCAGGTGCCATCTGGCAATCTCTCAGTTTTAGCACCCAAAGCCGCCATGGCCTTGGCACTGTTAACCACATCTTCAGCCTCCAAAAGCCCGGTGATGCGTGTCTGGCCTTTGGCCACAGCGCCAAACATCAATGCGCGGTGCGACATGGATTTATCGCCGGGCACCTTGATGCGGCCTTTAAGGGCGGTTGATTTACGCGAAATGAGCGGCGTTGGTTTTGGGGCTGAATGAGGCATGATCTGTTTCGAATACACGTGTTAAAACCCCCTGTCACCCACCCTCAATCAAAGTTTTGACATTCCGGCGTTCCCGTGGCAGAAGCCCGCTTAATCAACCCTATTAGAGCGTTTTGACTTTTCCATGAAAAGTCAAAATCACCCTAAATTAATATTATCAATCAACTTTTCTGAACTTTGACGATTCCGTCAAAGTTCAGGTTGATCTATTGAAGGAATATGCAGTGGTGAAAGCTGAGCTTGGAACCAAGCGGACTTGCCCTAATTGTGCGACCCGTTTTTATGATTTGTTGAAATCACCGATCGAATGCCCAAAATGCGCCACAAGCTTTATGGCCATGTCGATTTTGCCGTCCAAGGCTGAATTCCCCGGCATGGTGCCGCAGGCCCAGCCCAAGCCCCGTGAAGAGGCTGAGGATGCTGATAATGGCGAAGTTGAGTTGATCAGCTTGGATGAAGCCGCAGCCGAAGAAAAGGGCGACGACGAAACCGCAGGCATTGAGGATGTGGATTTGGGCGAAGACTCCACCGATTCCACCAAAGACGATGAAGACGATACCTTCCTTGTTGAAGAAGAGGATGAAGGTAATATGTCTGACCTCGTTGAAGGCGGCGGCAAGGAAGACGACGAAGAACAATAATTTAATCGGGTTTGGGTTTGTGCCGATGATCACTCAAGTTTCGCTTGATCATTGGCAAAACCCCAACTAGGTTCCGCCGCGCAGTTGAGGCTTTATCCAACTGTCCCAAACTACGTGATTTAAAAAACGTGGGGTCATAGCTCAGTTGGGAGAGCGCTTGCATGGCATGCAAGAGGTCGGCGGTTCGATTCCGCCTGGCTCCACCAATCCTTT
>JAYTUV010000101.1:0-56664 GCA_043744395.1 Aestuariivirga sp. | reverse complement strand
CGGCACCTATGCGAACCCCGTAAAGCCCACCAACTAAATTGCCGTCCAACCAAGTTTCAACACTGTGACAGCAACCCATTTTATGAAGTTGCGTATAGAGTTTAAGGATGCGGTTGTTGATCCACGTCACGTCGCGGTCATTTGTTTTTTCTGCGCAAAATTTAATTACATCTTCAAACGCTGTATCAATACGAATTTCAAAATTCTGTTTCCGCACAGCCTTGCGCAATGATGTTGAAACATGAAACCGCTCAAGTGGAATAACGCCGCGTTCATCAGGCTCGATCCAATAGAGTGCTGGATCGGTGGCACTCTCGGCCATCGGAAATATGCCCGCCGAATAGGCTTTCAGCAAAACCTGTGGCGTTATCGTTGTCATTTGGCCGTGCGGGCGAGGAATTTTTCCAACCAGTGAATATCGTAATTGCCATCAATAATATCTGGCTCATTGATCAACCGTTGGAAGAGCGGAATAGTTGTTTCCACGCCTTCAATTACAAATTCGGAAAGCGAACGCTTCAAGCGCATCATGCATTCAGTGCGCGTCTTGCCAAACACAATCAATTTGCCAATCAGTGAATCATAATAAGGCGGAATGCGGTATCCCGAATAAAGTGCCGAATCGATACGCACACCAAGCCCGCCCGGAAAATGCACAGCATCAACACGGCCAGGAGACGGCGTAAACGTTGCCGGATTTTCAGCATTGATCCGGCACTCAATGGCATGACCCGAAAAAACAATGTCGCTTTGCTTATATTGCAATTTAGAACCGGCAGCGATGCGGATTTGCTCTTGCACCAGATCGAGCCCAGTGATCATTTCTGTGACCGGATGTTCCACTTGCAAGCGCGTATTCATTTCAATGAAATAAAACTCGCCGTCTTCATAAAGAAACTCAATCGTGCCAACACCTTCATAATTCAGATCAGCCATGGCCTTGGCCACGCGCTCTCCAATGGAGTCGCGCTGTGCGGCGTTCAGGGCAGGGCTGTGGGCTTCTTCCCAAACCTTTTGGTGGCGGCGTTGCAACGAACAATCGCGCTCGCCCAAATGCACAGCATTGCCTTGCCCATCACCAAGAATTTGAACTTCAATATGGCGCGGCTTCTGTAAATATTTTTCAATGTAAACTTCGCCATTGCCGAAAGCAGCCTTTGCCTCAGTTTGCGCGGTTGAAACCGCCATCTCTAATTCGGACTCGTTATTGGCAACCTTCATGCCCCGTCCGCCGCCGCCTGCTGTGGCCTTGATGATCACTGGATAGCCAATCGATTTGCCGACCTTCTTGGCCTCACCCAAATCTGAAACACCGCCTTCTGACCCTGGAACAACCGGAATGCCCAAAGCTTTGGCCGTGCGCTTGGCTTCAATCTTGTCACCCATTGTGCGAATATTTGCGGCAGATGGGCCAATGAATTTAATTTTGTGCTCAACCAGAATATCAGCAAATTTTGCGTTTTCAGACAAAAAGCCATAGCCGGGGTGAACTGCTTCAGCGCCGGTGATTTCGCATGCAGCAACAATCGATGCAATGTTGAGATAACTATCTTTGGCTGCTGGTGGCCCAATGCAAACGCTTTCGTCCGCCAGCTTTACATGCATGGCATCCGCATCAGCAGTCGAATGCACGGCAACAGTTTGAATGCCTAGTTCGCGGCATGCGCGCAAAACGCGAAGGGCAATTTCGCCTCGATTGGCAATGAGGATTTTATCAAACATCGCCTATTCAATCACCATCAATACTTCACCAAATTCAACTGGCTGAGCATTGTCGATATTTACTTTCACTACTTTGCCAGACTTAGGAGCAACGATTTGGTTCATGGTTTTCATCGCTTCAATGATCAAAACCGTTTGGCCCTCTTTCACCATTGAACCAAGTGGCGCCATCGGCGGCGCACCGGGGGTTGATGAAACATAGGCCGTGCCGACCATTGGAGATTTCAAGGGTGTTCCCGAAACTTCAGCGGGAGCGGCAACTTGAGTAACCGCTGCAGCAGGGGCATGGTGAGCTACCGCTTGCGGCGCAGAACTTCCAACCATCATTGTCTGCTGCATAGATTTGGCAACACGAACGCGGGCACCTTTGTGATCAAGTTCGATTTCAGTTAGGCCTGTCTCGTTCAAAATCTCAGCAAGCTTTCGGATCAGGCCAAGTTCTCCCGACTCAGGCTTCTTTGTAGTTTTTTGAGCGGCCGGTTTTTTCTTTACGGGCATATTTACCCCTTTCACTTTTTATTCAAAATGCCAGACATTCCGTCCAGCGCCAATTCATAACTCTGCACCCCAAACCCACAAATCACTCCGTGTGCAACAGGTGAAATAAAGCTGTGATGCCTAAAACTTTCGCGCTTGTAGACATTGCTCAGGTGAACTTCAATGGCGGGCAGGCCCACAGCTTTCAAAGCATCATGAAGCGCAACTGAAGTGTGCGTGTAAGCACCTGCATTTAAAATGATACCGGAAGCCTTTTCCCGCGCCTCATGAATCCAATTTACCAATTCACCTTCCAAATTGGTTTGCCGGAAGATAATTGAAAGACCCAACGACTTGGCCTTGGCCGCACAACGCGTTTCCACATCGGCCAAAGTGTCTGCACCATAGATCTCAGGCTCGCGCGTGCCCAGCAGATTGAGGTTCGGGCCGTTGAGAATGTAAACGAGTTTCATGCGCCTTTTATACGCATGAAGCTATGATTTGGGAAAGGGGTGAGCTGTGGATGGTTTTAGCAAACCTTGCAACCGCCACTTGCCCGCGTTTTGGCTAACAATGCCTGCAAATTGGCAAGTTCCGTGTAGCCGGGGATCAGCTCGTTATCCACAATGAAAGCCGGTGTGCCAGTCAATGCCAATGATTGCGCCAAGGCTTGATTGGCCTTTACGGCGGCATCGATTTCCGGCGATTTCATATCCGTTTTCATTTTTGCAACATCAATGCCCTGTTCGCCAGCGATTTGGTCTACCACCTCAGGGGTTATCTTGCCTTCCGATGCAAACAAGGCTTGATGTAAATTCCAATATTTGCCTTGCTTCACCGAGGCCAAAGCGGCACGCGCACCATATTCAGAACCCTCACCAAAAATTGGAAATTCCTTCAAAACGATGCGCACGTTTTTATCTGTGCCAACAAGTGATTGCACTTCTTTCACGCTTTTTTTGCACCAACCACAATTGTAATCCATGAATTCTACGATCGTCACATCACCCTTCGTATTTCCAATAACAGCATCAACTGGATTATGAAATATCGCCTTAGCTTGTGTGCTGAGAATTGAATTTCTAGCGGTGTCAGCTGCTAACTTATCATTGGCTTCTAACTTGTTGGCCATGTCGCGCAGGATTTCTGGATGCTCCAGCAAATAGTCATGCACCAGTTTTTCAATCTCGGTCTTTTCTGCCCCGTTAAATTTTTCAGCAAAACCTGGGCCCACAGTTCCGAAGAAGAAACAAAGAGCAGCAACAAAGGCAGTTATTTGGCGCATTTAGAGTATTCCTTTTAATTTTATGGAGCTTTTAAAGCTTTCATTTTTTGTTTGCGAAAGTCAAAATATCATTGGCTTCAAACCATTCTGGCGTGCCGTGCTTATAATAGGCTTGAACCTTTGTGGCTTTTTCAATTGCCAATTTCTTATCGCCCGTCAACCAAGCGAATTTTGCGCTTGAAAGTTCTGCCCGGGGGTAATCCTTTTTCAAAGCATAGGCTTGGCCCTGATACTTGTACAAACTTGGCATATCAGCTTCAGTTTTCTTGGCCAATCGCAAAACTTTCAATGCTTCGTCTGCATATTTGGCATTATCGGTTGCAAGCAATATTTGCGCCTGCAACACCATGAGCAAAGCATTGTTGGGTAAAAGTGCGCGCGCTTTGCGAATGGCCGGCAACCCTTCTTCTGGTCTGCTGTTTTCCAAATAGGCCTGAGCTTTGAGTTCCCAGAAATAAGGATCTTGCGGCAACTCTTCGGTCAAGCCGTCAATCACTGGAATAGCATTCTTCAAGTCACCGCGTCTGAACATTGCAATGCCTCGCGCGTAACGCGCGGGAAGAGATTTATCTGTTGAAGGGTAATGTTGGAACACTGTCTGCGCTGAATCCATAAAGCCTGAAAGCTTAGCTTGCGCAAGTTTGTGACGAAGTAATAACGCTGGGTCGTCGGGTTTCTCGAAATAGGGCGAAGACTTCACTTTGGCTTCCAATGAACGGATGCGGTCAAAAGGCATGGGATGCGAAAACAAATATGGGTCAGCTTTGCTGGTTGAGGCCAGTGATTCATTTGCCAACAAACTAAACAAGGTCAACATGCCTTTGCCGCTTTGCCCAGTCGCTGCTAAATATTTTAATGCAGATTCGTCAGCTGTTGCTTCCATGCCGCGTTGATAGGACAGGAAGCTGCGCTGGCCTAAGCCTTGCGAACCCATAATGATCCCTTGGCCTGCTTTTGCGGCATCGGTGTTTCCAGCAACAGCCCCGCCCACCATTGCTGCCATGCCAACTAACATGCCAACCAATTGCTCAGTGCTGGCTTGGGCCAGAGCACTGTTCATCTTGGTCAAATGTCCGCCTGCAATATGCCCCGTTTCATGGGCCAAAACACCGATCACAGAATTGGGTGATTCTGAACGCGTGATCAAACCAGTATTGATGAATATGCGTTGCCCGCCAGCAACAAAAGCATTGATGCGTGGATCAGCGATCAAATAGACTTTGACATCATCGGGGTTGATGCCTGCGGCCTTAAACAAGGGCCGTGAATAAAGCCGCATGAGGCCTTCTATTTCAGCATCTCGAATGAGGTTTAGACCCGCACTCTGAGACCATACCGGGAGACCGCTGCCCAACAAGGTGAGCGCGATTGCAGCACAACATATAATTTTTGATTTGAATTTGCGCATATAATCCAGCCGTTTGACCAGCCACTTATTCGGTTCAAAATGCGGCGAGTTTGAGGCTCGCCGCATGTTGGTTTTTAGCTGCGCTTGCTCCACCAACCGCCCTTGCGTGGCGCCGCTTCGGCAGTCACAGTTGGAGCAGGTGGTTGCCATTTGCGCACTTCTGGTTCTGGAACGAACTCAGGAATGTTGAAAACGATCGGTGCAGGAGGCGGGGCCATTTCAAAACGTGGCGCACGTTCCACTTGGAGTTCACCTTCGGCAACGACTGGGCGTTCCTCGCGTTCACCCTTGTCTGAGCGTTCTCCACGATCACGTCCACCACGGTCGCGGCCAAACTTGCCACGCTTGCGGCCACCGCGTTCACGGCTACGGCCATTTTTATCGCCGCCTTCCTGTGGTTCGGAAGAAACATTTTCCTCGGCGTTTGCACCAGCATCTTCAGGGGCATCTGCATAAGGACGATCATCAATTTCTTCTGGCCCATTTTCATCAGACGGAGATGCATCACCTTCTGACGTTGCAGCGACGTGGCCATTGCTCTCGTCGCGCTTGCCACCACGGCGGCCACGACGACGGCGCTTGCGGCCATTGTCACGTTTCTCGCCGTCTTCAGAAGTTTCATTTGAACGAACTGAAACTTCAACCTCTTCAACTTCGTCTGAAATTTCTTCGTCAATAATTTCTTCTTCAATCTCTGGCTCAGTTGAGAATGCAGAATCCATTTGCACAGGTGTAGCACTTGGAATGCGACGCTTGATTGTTTCGCGGTCCTGCACGCGCTCGATAACAGCTTGTGGTCCTTTCACATCGTCGCTTGGTTGAACAAATATAGAAATGCCATAGGTTTGTTCAATGATCAGCAAACTGTCGCGCTTTTCATTCAGCAAATAGAACGCTACTTCACGCGCACACTTCACCGTCAAGTTTTCAGCGCGGCCTTTTTGTAAGAACTCTTCAATGGTGCGCAGCACGCCCAATCCGCAAGACGGAATGGAACGCGTAATGCCACGGCCTTCGCAATGCGGGCAGGGGCGGAACGTGCCTTCAAGCAAACCTGGGCGCAAACGTTGCCTCGACATCTCGAGCAATCCGAAATGTGAAATTCGGCCCACTTGAATCCGTGCGCGATCATTCTTTAGCGCATCTTTCATGCGCCGCTCAACTGCGCGGTTATTGCGATTTTCTTCCATGTCGATGAAATCGATCACCACAAGGCCGGCCAAATCGCGCAAGCGAAGTTGACGGGCAATTTCGTCACAAGCTTCCAAGTTTGTTTTGGTTGCCGTGTCTTCAATGTTGTGTTCGCGCGTGGCTTTGCCCGAGTTGATGTCGATGGCAACCAATGCTTCTGTTTGGTTGATGACAATGTAACCGCCCGAAGGAAGCGTAACCGATGGCGAGTATAGACCGTCCAAAATGCTTTCAACTTGGAAGCGCTGGAACAATGGCCGAGATTCTTTGTATGGCTTCACGTTTTTGGCATGCGAAGGCATCAACATTTTCATAAAGTCTTTGGCATCGCGGTAGGCGGCATCGCCTTCAACAATAACCTCATCCACATCCTGAGTATAAAGATCGCGGATCGAACGCTTGATGATATTGCCTTCCTCGTAAACCACACAAGGCGCTGTGGATTTCAGCGTAAGCTCACGCACGGATTCCCAAAGCCGCATCAGATAATCAAAATCACGCTTGATTTCTGGGCGTGTGCGTTGTGCACCTGCCGTGCGCACAATAACGCCCATGCCCTTTGGCACTTCAACGTCTTTGGCCACTTCCTTCAAACGACGACGATCACTCGCATCAGTAATTTTGCGTGAAATGCCGCCACCCTTGGCGGTGTTTGGCATTAATACGCAATAACGCCCTGCAAGTGACATATAAGTTGTAAGAGCAGCGCCCTTATTGCCGCGTTCTTCTTTGACCACTTGCACTAAAAGAATTTGGCGGCGCTTGATCACTTCTTGAATTTTATAGCGGCGACGTGGCTGGCGGCGTGAACGCTGTGGAAGTTCTTCCATCGCATCTTCTTCGCCAATGGTTTCGATCTTCTGGCTGTCAGCATCACCTTCAACAACTTCGAGCTCACCACCTTGCGGGGCGGCAGGCGGCGCTACATCATCATGATGTTCAGCTTCGCCATGTTCTTCAGTGATCAATTCATCAGTTTCTAAAACTGGCTCTGAAACATGAACAGGCTCTGGCGCCTGTTCCAATGCCATGGGTTCAGGATCGTGATGATGGTCTTGGCCTTCTTCACCATGATGTTCATGATCATCGGTAGAGCTTGCGTCTGGTTGATTGTCGTGAGCAGGGGGATGATTATCTTCAAGATCATCATCGTCGTCTTGCTCAGCTTCTTCGGCTTCCTGCTCCGCAATCAGCGCCATACGGTCGGCAATTGGAATTTGATAATAGTCAGGATGTATTTCGGCAAAAGCCAAAAATCCGTGACGGTTCCCACCATAATCCACAAAAGCCGCTTGGAGTGATGGCTCTACACGGGTAACTTTGGCCAGATAGATATTCCCTTTAAGGGGAGTACGGGAAGCGCTTTCGAAATCAAATTCTTCAAGACGATTGCCGCGGGCCACTACAACACGGGTTTCTTCCGGTTGACTGGCGTCGATTAACATTTTTGAACCCATGGTTCATATTCCTTCGCGCAAGCGACGGCTGGGCAATATCTAAATTTCTGTCCGAATTTGAGAAATCAGATGAGGCCACAGGGCCGATTACAAAATTGGGCATGGCCGACGCACGCTGTAAAAATGCGCATTGAGCAAGCAAGCTGTTCAGGCTTGGTGCATCAAGAGTTAGCGCGACAGCGTGGAGCATGACCTAGTTGACCTTATGTTCAGCAAAAGCCGAACGGTTAAAACGCTTTGCCTTCTGTGGTGCAATCACCAAAAAGGACTTTTTTGAACCCCACGGAGGGTTCCACAACAACGCAATCGGCAGGCTAGCTAACTAGCTCGGACACCTGACCAACACGAAACTTTTGCTTTTTTGCAGCTAAAGGTTGAACTTCGAGTCTGCTCTTAAGACCCCTTTGTTGTAGGTGTCCGCTTCTCAAATTGCAAGGGCAACTGATTATTTGAGTTACTCGATTACTGCTCCGGAAGGCCAGACTGCATCATAACCTGTGATTAACCAGCCCAGACTAGTTTGGCACAACCGTTCTTCAATTTGCTGGTCAAAAATCGAGAAAAACTATTTAATTACAATGAATAAGACTCGTTTCATATCGAATTTTTCGGCTGTAATTTTGGCGTTGACGGGCCTATTTTCCGGCGGCTCATACGCGCAAGAAGTCGTGGTGTCGGCAGCAAAATTAACAGCTTCCCCAAAATCAACCCGTTTTGAGGCTAATCTCACCGAAAATATCGGATTTAGCGCAACTGCCGTGAACGGCCCCTACCGCGTTATTATTGACATTGCCGACGCAAGCTTTGATTTTCCAACAGGGGCAGGGCGCAAGGCCAAAGGCTTGGTAAAATCGTTCCGGTATGGAATGGTCGAAGAACGTAAATCGCGCATCGTCCTTGACGTTTCTGGCCCTGTTTTGATTGGGAAGTCAGAGGTTGTTCCTGCAAAAGGCAAAAAGCCAGCGCGGCTGGTGGTGGAAATTCTCCCGACAACCGAAGAAAATTTTAAGGTTACACTTGCGACTGAGCCCAAAGCTACCGATCAAGCTGTTGCCGAAGTTCAAACTGCAGCCATTACGCCGGCAGCGCCAGCACCATCTGAAATTCCCGTTCAAGTCGAAATCAAGACGATCGTCATTGATCCCGGTCATGGTGGAATGGATCCGGGGGCAATCAGTCGAAACAAGACAAAGGAAAAAGACGTTGTTTTCGCCTTTGCCATAGCCTTGCGTGAAACCCTTCAAACGAACCCGAACTACAAAGTCATATTGACGCGTGAAACCGATAAGTTTTTGAGCCTTGAGCATCGGGTAAGAGTAGCACACGAAAATAAAGCCGATCTTTTTATAGCGCTTCATGCCGATACAGTTGATGACCACGACGTTCGCGGAACGACGCTTTACACAGTTTCAGACAAAGCAACCGACGCGGAAGCCGAGGCTCTCGCGCAAAAAGAAAACCGCGCTGATGTTATTGTAGGCATCGATTTGGGCAACCAATCCAAGGTCGTTTCTGATGTTTTGATTAACCTAGCGCAACGCGAATCCAAAGCCCAAGCAATGTATTTTACAAAGAAAGCCGTCACAAAACTCAAATCCTTTGTCCGGTTTACGGGAAAACCTGTTCGCTCTGCGGCATTTGTCGTACTTAAATCACCAGATGTTCCTTCTGTTTTGGCTGAATTGGGCTATCTTTCCAACACCGAAGACGAAGCGCTTCTCATCTCGCCAGAATGGCGTGGTCGCGCGGCCAGCGCGATGGCTAAAGCGGTTGATGACTATTTTGGGCCAATTGCGCCAATCGTTTCTTCAAACTAATTCGCCGCGCCTTCGCCACATTCTACGACTAAAAAAACAAGGCTTTTGAGAATTTGGCGCTAGCCTGAATCATGCTATCACCAGCATTCAAATTGAATTTCAAGTTAGGACGGCATGCTTAGATTTATTGGTTGGTTGTTTGGCGCAATGTTCATGATCATCGTGGGGCTCGCGGGAGCTGCTGTGTATGTGATCTATGATGTGTCTAAAGATTTGCCTGATTACAAAGTGCTGGCATCATGGGAACCACCTGTGATGACGCGCATGCATGCCGCCGACGGTTCATTGTTGGGTGAGTTTGCAGAAGAGCGCCGTCTCTTTGTGCCGATTGATTCCGTGCCAAAGCGTTTGATCCAAGCTTACATGTCAGCAGAAGATAAAAACTTCTATCAACATAATGGTCTCGATTGGAAAGGCATAGCCAGCGCCGTGATTCGTTATGCTCAGGTGAAGCTTACTCACCGTGGACAAATTGTTGGTGCATCTACGATCACGCAACAGGTGGCAAAGAACTTCCTGTTGAGTAACGAACAGACAATTTCGCGAAAGCTCAAAGAAGCTTTGATTGTGCAGCGCATTGAAGGGTCTTTCACCAAAGATCAAATTCTTGAACTCTACCTCAACGATATTTTTCTTGGTCTCAATTCTTATGGGATCGCTGCTGCTTCGCTCAACTATTTTGGCAAACCATTAGATCAATTGAGTTTGGAAGAAATGGCCTATCTTGCGGCATTGCCAAAAGGGCCAAACAACTACAATCCATTTAAGTTCCCTGAACGGGCTTTGGAGCGCAGAAATTGGGTTCTGCTGCAGATGTTCCAGAATGGATATATCTCCAAAGAGGAACTCAACGATGCGCAAGCCAAGCCATTCAAAGTTAACCCACGCCCATTTGGTGTTCAACTTTTTGCTGCTGAGGGATTTGCCGAGGAAGCACGGCGCGACCTTGTTGGGATGTATGGCAAGGACGCGCTGAATAAGGGCGGCTATTCGGTTCACACAACTCTTGAACCCAAGATGCAAGTTTTTGCGAGACAGGCATTGGCAAGAGGGTTGATTGGGCTAGACCGCCAACGTGGCTTTCGCGGCCCAATGAGCCATGTTGATTTGCAAGGCGGTGATTGGGCTAAATATATGAGCGCTATTCATCTGACCTCAGATGCAGCTCCATGGCGTGCTGCAATTGTGACTGAGGTTGCGCCGGAAGCGGCAACGATTGGGTTGCAACCAGCATTTTTATCCAATGGTCAGATGGGCGATGAACGCGAAACCGGAACGATACCTCTTGCCCTTATGAGTTGGGCACGCAAATATGTGAATGGCACCGAGCTTGGCAAAGAAATCAAGTTAGCAGAACAAGTTTTGAAAGTGGGCGACATTGTTTACGTTGCACCTTCTGGCCAACCGCAACAATGGCACCTCGTGCAATTGCCTGAAGTGGAAGGTGCTTTGGTTGCAATGGATCCGCATACGGGTCGTGTGTTGGCCATGGTCGGCGGGTTCTCTTATGGCAGCAGCCAGTTTAATCGCGCAGTGCAAGCCACACGTCAACCGGGATCTTCATTCAAACCCATCGTTTACGCTGCGGCCCTCGACAATGGTTACACACCATCATCTGTTTTGCTCGACGCACCCGTTGAATACAAAATGCAAAATGGCGATGTGTGGAAACCAAAGAATTATGAGAAGAGTTTTTTTGGCCCATCCACATTGCGGCGCGGCATCGAGCAATCGCGCAACACCATGACGGTGCGCTTGGCTGATAGTTTAGGTATGACCAAAATTGCCGACTTGGCACAGCGCCTTGGCATATATGATAAGATGCCTCTTCAACTTTCAATGGCGTTAGGAGCAGGCGAAACGACCCTCCTAAAAATGACCACTGCCTATAGCATCATTGCAAATGGTGGCCGCAAAGTTGACGCCACGTTGATTGACCGCATTCAAGATCGGCGCGGCAAGACAATCTATCATCATGACAACCGTGAATGCACAGGGTGCAGCCAAGCAAAATATGACCCCAATGCGCCTGAACCTGAATTGATTGATAATCGCGAACAGGTGATGAACCCCTATACCGCTTATCAAATTACGTCGATGATGGAAGGTGTGGTTGAGCGCGGCACAGGCAAGAAAATGCTGGTACTTGGCAAACCCGTGGCGGGTAAAACCGGTACTACGAACGACGAGCGCGACGCGTGGTTTGTGGGCTTCACGCCAGATTTGACTGTTGGTGTTTATGTTGGTTTTGACAATCCAAAGCCCATGGGCAAACACCGCACGGGCGGCGAATTGGCTGCACCTATCGTGGCCGATTTTATGAAACAAGCATTACAAGGCAAGGCCGCCATTCCGTTTCGTGTGCCGCGCGCAATTGAACTTATCCCAATTCACGTCAATACCGGAAAGCGCGGCATATTTGGCGAAGATGGTGTGATCTTGGAAGCGTTCAAACCCGGCGACGAACCGCCTGCCAACACAGTGGTGATTGGTAACGTGGCGTCCAATGCGGCTAAAGCGTCTGCGGGCGTTGTACTTGTGCCACCTACGGCGCCTGCGGGTGGTGGGTTGACGCAAGAGGGCAACGGCCTCTATTGAGCGCATCATAATTTAATTGAATCGGAAAGACGAATATGCGCGCTGAAATGACCAAACTTGTCGAGGAAATTGAGCAATCATTAGGCCTGCTTCGGAGGCATCTTTGACTGGGATAATTCAGTCCGTGAACTAGCAGAACTCAATGCCAAGGCTGAAGATTCTTCTCTTTGGAATGATGCGCAAAAAGCCCAAGAGGTTATGCGCAGGCGCCAAGATTTGGATAACCGCATTGGCGGCATTTTAAAAATACAAACTGCAATGGCAGATAATATTGAATTGATCGCAATGGGCGAAGCGGAAGATGATCAATCGATCGTCACTGATGCCGAAAAAGCTTTGACTGGGTTGAAAAAAGATGTTGCCGCCGCAGAGCTGGATGCGCTTCTTTCCGGCGAAGCCGATGGTAATGACAGTTACTTGCAAATCAATGCCGGAGCAGGAGGCACCGAAAGCCAAGACTGGGCATCAATGTTGATGCGCATGTATGTGCGCTGGGCTAACCTAAACAAATTTAAAGTTGAAGTTCTTGACCAGCACGATGGCGAAGAAGCTGGGATAAAATCTTGCACATTGCAAATCAAAGGCAAGAACGCTTATGGCAAACTGAAAACCGAATCTGGCGTGCACCGACTTGTGCGCATTTCGCCTTATGATTCTAATGCGCGCCGTCACACATCGTTTTCCTCGGCCTGGGCCTATCCTGTTATTGACGACAACATCAATATTGAAATTATTGATAGCGATTTGAAAGTCGATACTTACCGCGCCTCTGGCGCAGGTGGTCAGCACATTAACACGACTGATTCAGCCGTGCGAATTACCCATATTCCCACGAATATCATTGTGGCCTGCCAAGCCGAGCGATCACAACACAAAAACCGTGCAACTGCTTTAAAAATGCTCAAAGCAAGGCTTTACGAGCGCGAACTTCAAATGAAGCAGGATAAGGTTGATGCGGCGAACGCCAAAAAAACCGATATTGGCTGGGGCCACCAAATTCGCTCCTATGTCTTACAACCTTATCAGCTCGTCAAAGATCTGCGCACTGGCTTCACCAGCACTAACCCCACAGCTGTTTTGGGCGGCGAGCTTGATGATTTTATCCAAGCATCGTTGGCCCAGCGCATTCAAGGAAATGCACCTGAAAGTGTTGAAGATATTGATTAGTTTTGTTTGGGGGATTTGAATGGATGAACGTTTTCAGACAAATCCTCTGAACTAAACGCTTGAGGAGCTTCAAGCTTAGTGAAAATATCAGTCGTCCGGTGTTGAATCGGCGCAATATGGCGAATTGAGCCCAAAACATAAGCTCCATTTTCGATGCTGATGGTTTCGTTGGTAACATCACCTTCAACGTGGGCTCCAGACTGAATTTGTACATGAACACCAGTGATTGGCCCGATAACGCGGCCACGCACATAAACAATCTCGGCCGATATTTCGCCACGTACTTCGCCCCGCACATCAATGAGGCAGGTGTGCGCCCTCACTGTGCCATGGACGGAACCATCGATATGAATTTCGCCGTCGCTCTCCAGATTGCCTTCGATTGTAGTATCGCGGGCAATGTAAGACGGCTCAGGAGGGGTTGGCGTTGGTCGCGCGGGCGTCTTTGAACGTCTAAATATCATGGGTCAACTCACCTACAACTCAAAATCACGAAATGTTTATAGGCCATAATGCCAGTTTTCATAGAGACAATTTTGCAATAAGGATTCTACAGGGCGCTGCCTTTCTTTCGTCAAGCTTTGGTGGCCTTTAATCAACTCGAAGCTTATATCATAAGATAGACAAAAATGAGCAAACATAGACACTGAGTCTGACATCGTTTGCCAAATGAACGTGAGATGGATCAATTAAGTTGAAGCGAAGAATTGCAAAAATTGTGGGCTATAGTTTTATCGCCCTGTTTGCAATTTTATTGATTGGTGTTGGGCTGGTTTTTTGGCGACTTTCACAAGGGCCAATCGCAATTTCATTTCTGAATAACCGCATTGAACAAGCCATTAACAGTCAACTTTCTGACATGAAAGTAAAACTCGGTACAGCTGTTCTTGAAGTGGATTCTTCAACAAACGTGCCACATGTTCGGTTTCGCAATTTAGTATTGTCGGACTCCGCTGGTGTCGTCATTGCAAGCGCGCCGCGCGCCGCCGTGACATTGGACGGCGCTGCTCTGTTGAGCGGTAAAATTACGGCAAAAAATTTGGAACTGATTGGCCCAAAGATTAGTGCTACACTCAATGTTGATGGAACGGTCGTTCTCGGGGTGGGAGGTCAAGTTTCGTCCTATTCTCAAGAACAGATGGATCAAGCATCTCCGCCGTCTGATGAAGGCCAATCCGGAAAATCGGACCTTGATATTAGTTTAATCCAAGAAACCATAAACCAAACGTCTGGTTCAAAGCTCATCTCGCTTTTAGATGATCATAGCCAAAATGGTTCCCTATCCGCGCTGGACGACATTCGGATAACTGGTGCATCACTGAGTGTGCATGATGAGGCCAACTCGGCAAATTGGACGGCGCCCAACGCTGATCTCACATTCCGCAAAATGCCATATGGGTTTGTTGTATTAGCAAAAGCCGACGTCGAAACAGCCAAAGACCCATGGCACATCGAATTTTCGGCCACTTATCATCATGATAAAAAATCGTTCTCGGTGAGTGCCACTGTCGATAATGTTATTCCAGCTGATGTGGCCGATAAAATATTTGTGCTTTCACAATTTGCCCAAGTTCGTATCCCACTCGCCGGACATTTTGAATTCGAAGCCAGCGAAACAGGTGTCGTTTCCGCCGCCTCGGCTGAGTTTACGGCGGGTAAAGGCAGATTAAGTTTGCCAGACTTTGTGGCACAACCAATTGACATTGATGATGGCACGTTCAACATCAAATATCGTCCCGAAAATGCCAGTTTTGATATTCAAGATTCTGCCGTAGTCGTCGGCGGCGCCCGTGCGGATCTTTCAGGAAACATCATGCCGGTTCGGTCGGATGATGGAAAACTTTCTGCCGTCAAAATACAGCTTAAGGCCCACAACGTGGGTTTGAATGCGGCCGAAAAAGCCAGTCAGATTATTGTGGATCGTGTCGAGTTTGTTGGTCGGGCTGGGATCACTAATGCAAGTCTTGAAATCGACGATTTTGTCGTCATGTCTGGAAACACCGGTGTGCGAATGCGCGGCACGATTAGCGGTGGTGAACAATCTCCCGCAATTCATTTGGCCGGGCGTGTGCGAGATATTTCGACCGAATTTTTGAAAACAATTTGGCCGCCGATCATTGCACCTAAATCACGAAAATGGATCCATGAAAATGTTGTAACCGGACGTGTTTCCGAGGGCACCTTTGAAATCAATTTAAATGCCAATGAACTGGCAAAGGCCGACAAAGAAAAGCGACTTCCACCGAATTCCGTCGATTTCACATTTGCATTGAGAGATGTGAATGCACATTATTTTAAAAATCTGCCAAATCTTACAAACGTAACAGGCAAGGGCCAACAGCACGATAATGATTTTAAGTTGGACATTAGTTCCGGCCAATCAACTTTAGGCAACGGGCAAACATTGAAGCTAGAAAGCGGCAATTTTACTGCGAAGAATATTTTGCTTGACGAAGTGCAGGGCGTTTTTGCTTTCGATATTTCTGCGCCGATTGACACAATGTTGGCCTTTGCTGGTCATCCGGATGTGAATGTGTTGAAGGAAAACTTGGATGATTTTCCGAAATTACAAGGCAAAGCCCGCGCCTCTATCGGATTAAATTTTCCGTTGATTGACGATGTTCCAAAAGACCAAGTCGAATTTTCGACTGACGTAAAAATGAGCGACGTTAACATTGGTGATGTCGTGCCGGGAGTCGAATTGACCGATGGTGAGTTCAATGTTGAATTGTTAGATAAAGTCATCGCAATTTCAGGCCCTGCAAAATTTAACGGGTTACCAGCGCAAATTAAATACGAAAAGCCGCGCAAAGGCGGGCAGGGCAAGGCCGTCGTCAGTGCAACGCTTGACGAAAAGACCCGCGAAAAAATGGGGATGAAACTGACGGACTATATTTCAGGCCCGATGCCAGTGAAAGCAACCATTGCTAAAAACGATGCCGGCAATACTGACGTAATCGTAGAAGCTGATTTATCTAGTCTGAAAATGAAACTTGCTGCAATCAGCTGGAAGCGCGACGCTACCCCCGGCACAAAGGCAAGCTTTATTGTGCGCAACACTAGTGAAGGTCGAAGTATAGATAATTTTGTGTTGGACGGAGATGGTCTGCATTTGCGCGGCAACATCAAGACGACGTCTAAGGGAAAGCTTCAATCCGTCGTTATGGATCAAATCAAGCTTGATGAAGACAATATTTTTTCCGCACGCATAATTCCGGGAGAGGGCACAGTTGATTTAACGATCACAGGCAAAAATTTTGATGCGCGACCCTATATCAAGACGTTGGTTTCGCCACCGCCTTCCCAACCTTCAGCTGCGCCTACAACGGCTGAAGGCCAAGATTTTACCATGCACGCCCACTTCGATAGAGTAACAGCCAATCGGGGTGAAATCATAACAGATGTGACGGCGGTTTTACGTGCAAGAGCGAGTAAGATTGCGGAGGCTGACATCAATGGAACATTCCTCAGTGGACAAACTTTAAATGTCAGTGTCATTCCCTTGGCAACTGGACGGGAATTTCGCATTAGCACCAATGATGGCGGATCAGTTCTGCGGGCCGCTAACTTCTATTCCAAAATAGCGGGTGGGCAGCTTCACTTTTATGCATTGCTTGGCAACGAAGGAGGTTCAGCTGTTCAAAAGGGTAATCTTGATATTCAAAACTTTGATGTGCGCAATGAAGCAACGCTGGCGGAGCTTGACCAGCGTGGCAAACCAAAGAAATCTGGCCCACGCAAAGAGGGTATAAATTTTGAAAGACTGCACTTGCCGTTTACCACTGACGAAAAATTTGTGCGACTGGGGAATGTGGTTTTGAAGGGTTCGGAAATATGTGCCACAGCCGATGGTGTGATCCGCAAATCAGACAATGCATTGGATGTGACGGGTTCGGTTATTCCGGCCTGTGGGCTTTCAGGCGTGTTCAATAATTTGCCAATACTTGGTGACATATTGAGTGGAGGCAACAGCAATGAAGGCTTGTTTGGTGTAACATATTTTGTTGGTGGCACATTTGCAAAACCTCTGGTGAAGATCAACCCGCTTTCGGCAATTGCACCTGGTATCTTCCGCAGGCTTTTTGATTTCAGCGTTAAAAAATCTCCGGGCAAGGTAACCAATTGATCAAAATGGTTTCACCAGCACATGCTTCTTCTTGCCCATCGAAAGTTTAATTGCACCTTCGCTGTTTAAATCAGCTTTTGAAAGCGCAAGCTTCTCGTCGGTCACGGCCACATCATTCACCTTTATCGCGCCGCCCTGAATCGAACGCTTTGCTTCGCCATTTGAAGAAGTCAACCCCGCTTGAACCAGAACAGCCAAAATTCCAACGGGTTGCGATAGATCGACTTGAACCGTCGGCAACCCCGCCGGACTTGTGCCTTCCTCAAAGGTTTTGCGGGCAGTCTCGGCTGCGTCATGAGCGGCAGATTCACCGTGTAAGAAAGCAGTAGCAGCATTTGCCAATATTTTTTTGGCTTCATTGATTTCTGCGCCGCCAAGTTTTTCAAGTCGAGCAATTTCACCCAGCGAAAGTGGGGTGAATAGTTTGAGGAAACGACCGACATCAGCATCTTCGGTGTTGCGCCAGAATTGCCAATAGTCATAGGGGCTGCGCAAATCAGCATTCAACCACACAGCGCCAGAAGCCGTCTTGCCCATCTTTGCACCAGAAGAAAGAGTAATGAGCGGTGAGGTGAGGGCGTAAAGTTGATGTGTGCCCATGCGGCGGCCAAGGTCAATACCATTGACAATGTTTCCCCATTGATCGCTGCCGCCCATTTGCAAGTTGCAGCCATATCGCCGCGCCAGCTCACCGAAGTCATATGCTTGCAGAACCATATAGTTGAATTCGATAAATGAAAGCTCATGCTCGCGCTCAAGGCGAAGCTTGACACTGTCCATCGCCAACATTCGGTTTACACTGAAGTGCTTGCCCACGTCGCGCAACATTTCGATGTAGTTGAGTGTGGTCAACCACTCAGCATTGTCCACCATCATGGCGTCCTTGCCAGCAGAACCAAATTTCAGAAATTTTGCAAAAACGCCCTGTATGCCGCGCTTGTTATTTTCAATGTCTTCAAGTGACAAAATTCTGCGGCTCTCGTCACGCCCCGAAGGATCTCCCACACGCGTCGTGCCACCACCCATCAAAACGATGGGTTTATTCCCTGTTTGCTGGAGCCAATGCAGCAACATAATTTGGACCAATGACCCCACGTGCAAAGACGAAGCAGTGCAATCAAAGCCGATGTAAGCAACGGCTTTGTTCGCGGCGGCCAAAGCATCCAGCCCGCCAAAATCGGAACATTGATGAATGTAACTGCGTTCGCTTAAAGTGTTAAGAAATTCTGATTTATATTGGGTCATGATGGCCGCCTCTTAACACAAGTGTGATTCATGTCAAAAATCTTAACAAGCATCGGTTTAATGTCGGGAACTTCGCTCGATGGTATTGATGTAGCTTTGATCAAAACCGATGGCGAAAAACAGGTTGAGCGTGGCCCCTCGGCGACATTTGATTATGATCAAAATCAGCAAGATATTTTGCGCCAAGCGCTTATTGAAGCGAGCCACTTAACCCAAAGAGATCAACGGCCTGGAAACCTGCATCCAGTTGAAAATTCATTAACCGAATGGCATGCTCAAGCTATTCATAAATTTCTTGATCAAAACCATCTAAAGCCTTCAAATATAGATGTTATTGGCTTTCATGGGCAGACTGTTATCCACAAACCAGATCAACGCCTGACCGTCCAATTGGGTGACGGCCCAGCATTGGCCAAGGCCACGGGCATTGATGTCGTTTATGATATGCGAGCCGCCGATGTTGCAGCCGGTGGGCAGGGCGCACCTTTGGTTCCTGCCTATCACCGCGCCCTAGCCAAAGAAACACCAATTGCATTTGTAAATATTGGAGGGGTTGGGAACGTCACGCACATTGCTCCAGATGGTAGTCTTACGGCATTTGACACTGGGCCGGGCAATGCTTTGATCAATGACTGGATGAAACAACACACAGGTTCTAATTTTGATCTCGGCGGAGCAACGGCAGCTAAAGGACGCATATCGGACGGTCACTTGGAAACAGCGCTTGCCAACGAGTATTTTTCAAGACGGCCACCGAAATCACTAGACCGAAATAGTTTTGCTCGTCTCAACTTTTCTGAATTGAGCACTGAAGACGGAGCCGCAACACTCACGGCCTTCACAGCTCACTCGGTTGCGCGGGCTGCAAATTGGTTTCATGAACCAGTTAAAAAATGGGTGATCTGCGGCGGTGGTAGGCACAACGCAACATTGATGCAAATGTTGCGTGAAATTTTGTCGACTGTAAAAAATGCTGAAGATGAAGAATTGAACGGCGATAGCATGGAGGCAGAAGCTTGGGCTTATCTTGCGGTGCGTTCGCTTCGCGGTCTGCCGATCACATTCCCTGGCACAACTGGCGTCAAGACCGAGTTGACCGGGGGCGTTTTAGCCAAAGCGAATTAAACGATCCGCATGGCCAAAGCAGCGGCACCAATCAAACCGGCATTGTCTCCAAGTGCTGCGGGAACAACTCTAACACTTCGAAAGGCTGGCATGGCGTAAAGCGCAATTTGATTTTGAATACCGTCCATCATCAAATCCAAAGCCGCAGACATTCCTCCGCCGACTATTAAAATTTCGGGGCTGTAGAGATGCAGCAAACTGGCAAAGCCATAACCAAGCCACTCGGCCTCTTTTTCAACGAGCGCTTTGGCCAGTGCATCACCTTTGCGGGCTCCTTCTACTGCGCTCTTGCCATCTGTGAAACCAGCGTTGCGGGCATTGGCGCTGAAGGCAGGCCCTGCGGCTATCGCCTCAAAACAGCCACGCCCGCCACAGCCGCAAATTGGGCCAGTTGGATTAATCATCATATGACCCACATGACCAGCCATGCCGCGCCGCCCGTGCATCAAATGACCATCGACAACAACACCGCCGCCGATACCTGTGCTAACCGTCACATAAACGATGTTGTTTAATCCGCGCCCCGCACCAAATTTCCATTCGCCATTGGCCGCCGCAACACCATCATTTTCCACGACAACAGGCAGACCTAGTTTCACTGCCAAAGTTTCTCGCAAAGGAAAGTTCAACCAGCCGGGAAGGGTGGGCAAATCGGACGTGCAACCATTCTCCAAATCCAATGGACCGGGTGAGGAAACGCCAGCACCCGCAATTCTATTTTGGAGACCCTCGGCAACTTCTAAGTAGAGTTTTACCATTTGCGCGACAATTGCATGAGGGCCACCAGCCACGTCAGTTGCAACCGCAGCACGCCTCAAGATTTGCCCCTGAGCGTCCAAGACCGCCGCGCGCAGTTGAGTGCCCCCGAGGTCGATACCTAGTGTTAGGTTATTGTCCATGAACCCATGCCATACGCGCGGCCAAATCGGGCGCGCCAAATGCCAGAGATCCCATGACGATGGTTTCCGCACCAGCGGCGCGAAGTTTAGGCACGGTGTTATCACGAATGCCGCCATCTGCGGCGACGATAACCCGGCGACCAACATTGGCCAACATTGCCCGCGCTTGCGACAAGCGTGCAGGTGCTTCGTCATCAAGACCAACACCTTTAATGCCCATGCGAGTTCCAAGCAAAGTGAACATATCAATGTGAGGCACAAACATCGCAGCATCTTTGACCGCTGTATGAAGTTGCAAAACCACGCCAGTCTTGATCCCCGCAGCCTTGATTGCAGCGAGTGCTTCAAGCGCATTTGCATTCTCAGCATGAACACTGATCAAGTCAGCACCTGCCTCAATAAATTGCGACACTTGATCCATCAATATGCTGCCTGCCACCATCAAGTGAACATGAATGGGCTTTGCAGTCACTTTGCGCACACTCGACAACAAGTCAGGAAAGAACAACATGGTCGGCGAAAAATGCCCGTCAGATACATCAACATGGAAAATATCGGTGAACGGTTCGATCCGCTTTGTGTCATCGACCAATCGCCCAAGATCAGCCGACCACAATGAAATTTCTGCCATCAGGCGATCCGCTGGCAAAGCCCTAAACCAATCTGGGGCGGGGCGGTGTGATGTGCTCAATTTAAAACCTCTATGCTTTTCAGAAAACATTTAACTGCGATGAGAAATTTGGGATTGTTTTGCCTAAATTCATTGCGACCATTATTGAAAACTAATTTGTTCATGCAATGACACTTTTCAAAAACATGGCCACGCTGGGCGCTTCTGCCTCGCTTAACCCATGTGTGACCATTGGCCCGTTGAAGCCCACGTGTTTCAAATATTGGGCAAAGAATTTGAAATCGATAACACCTCGCCCTGGAGCAACAAAACTTCCAACTGAGTTGCGATCCTTCGCATGCACCATAACAATATCAGCGGCTAACTCGTTGATTGCCTCTGCAATGATCGAGCGGCGGACCAACTCCGATTCAACCTCGAATAAGTTTGCCGGATCGAGGACCACACGCAAATTCGGTGATTTCAATTCTGCAATCAATTGCTTTGCGTGAGCAGCGTCGGAAACAATATTTGCAAGTTCCGGCTCGATCCCGAGTGTAACGCCGTGCGATTGTGCCAGTGTTAGAGCTTTTTCCATTTCAGCGCGCATATCGCGCCAAGCCTCCGGCGTTGAATTATCTTTGTGTAAGCGCCACTGATCATCGGGGTCGCGCGTTCCTGTGCAAAGTGTGACGAGGCTCGTTCCCATTGCTTTGGCGTTTGCAATAATGACCCCAAGGCGGCGCAAACCATCCGAGCGCACAGCGGAATCGGGATGGGCCATGTTATATGTGCCGGAAACCGCTGTGATCGATACGCCGAATGTTTTGGAGGCCAATGAAATTTCTTTAGTAATTTCTGGCGAAATTTCAATTGGCATTGAAGACAAACCAACACAGGCCATATTAAATTGAACGGCTTCATAGCCCGCATTGTGAACTGCTTTAAGAACGGGCGCTGCACCTTGCGCGGCAAATGTTTTGGCGAAAATGCCAAGCTGCATCAGACGAGACCGCTCACTTCAGCAAGGCGAACTGACGTGCCCGACTGTGCCGATTGCGCCACAGCCACCATGGCTCGAACCGATGCTACACCGTCGTTAATATCTGCACCACGCACCGCAGCACCATCCAAAATTACATCGGCAAAGCCTTCAAGCTGCCGCCGATAAAAATGTCCATCTGCACCAAGTGGCCTGCGGAATGTTGCATCTTTCTCGTGAAAAATATCAACATCTGATGATTTGCAATACCAAGGATTATAGGTTTTTGCTGCCACACTTCCATATTCGCCGTAAAGCGTTAGCCCCTCGCTCCAGTCCATGCGAATGGCAACTGTGAGATCAAGATGCCCCATGCAGCCATTGGCAAAATCAACATCTATAAACCAACTATAGGCCCCAAATTTTTCATTGAGACGGGCATTCACCGCTGTGATTTCGCCACAATAGTATCTGGCTAAATCGAGCAAATGGCAGCCATGAGCGAGCATATAATAGCGTTTAAGATCAGCTTTTGGGTTGACTGTTGGTTTGCGTGCCGAGGCACTGAGAATTGGCAGCGGTTGAACTGCATCTGTCATCGAATAGCGATGTGTAGAATCGCAATACCAAGCTTTGAAAGCCAATTGTTGGCCCATTTCATCTTGGGCAAAAGCCCGACCTGCTTCAAGACCAGCATCAAAACGCAACATATGGCCAATCTGCAAAACTTTGCCTGACTTCTGAACGGCAGTGGCTAGCCCTTCAACTTCTTCGACACCAACACCGATCGGCTTTTCACACAACACGTGCTTCCCGGCGTTCAAAGCCATGATCGAAGCATGTACATGAAAGGCATCAGACGTGGCAATGATCACCGCATCGAGAGCAGGATCATCCAACATTTTTTGATAATCAAGATAACGCTTTTGCGGCAAATAAGTGTTGCCCATGCGCTCCACCAAATCTTCGGCTACATCGCAGATGGCATAAAGGTTGCAATTGCGAGCCTTTAAAGCAGATTCAAAATGGGCAAATTGCGCGATCGGACCACAACCGAGAATGCCAATGTTTAGCAGCCGATCTTGCTTCTTTGGCATAAGCCTATCGTTCCATCGTTAAGCGCCGATCCACATAATCCGCGCAAATCTTGGTCAACTCTTCAATTTGACCTTCAAAGAAATGGTTCGCATCGGGCATAACTTTATGCTCGATGGTGATGCCTTTTTGCGTTTTCAATTTCGACACCAACGTGTGCACAGCTTCAGGCGCCGTTACCGTATCCTTGCCACCATTCACAAAAAGCCCTGATGCCGGGCAGGGAGCAAGAAACGAAAAGTCATAATGCTTGGCCAAAGGGGCAATTGAAATAAATCCTGAAATTTCGGGACGACGCATGAGCAGCTGCATGGAAATCCAAGCGCCAAAAGAAATGCCAGCGATCCAACAAATCTTCGACTCGCGGTTGAGGGCTTGCATCCAATCGAGTGCAGAAGCCGCATCTGCCAATTCGCCAGCGCCGTTGTCAAACAAACCTTGGCTGCGGCCAACGCCACGAAAATTGAAACGCAGCACTGAAAAACCGCGGCTCTGGTAAAGCTGATACAGCGAATGAACAATCGGGTTGTTCATGGTTCCACCAAAAGTAGGGTGCGGATGCAAGATCAGCGCGATGGGGGCGGCGGCGGACTTGCCTTGGTGGTAACGCGCTTCAATGCGTCCGGCTGGTCCATTAAAAATGACTTCTGGCATGAAATATCCCGTTTCTATCGGTTGACGGTTGTCACTATGGCATGGCTGCCATTAGTTGACTCCGCTACTCGGATTTATTATATGAAATCCGAAAGGTTTCCGTTTTCGCGGTAACCAATCGCCATCATCGTTCCGACGGGCTTTAGCACGGGGCGGGGGGCAAAAAGCAAGCTTTTCGTGATTGGAACTGGTGGTTAGCCATGAAAATGAGCACCAAAGGGCGTTATGCCGTGATGGCAATGATTGATATTGGCGAAAACGCCAATGGCAAACCCGTGTCTTTGTCCGAAATTGCTGATCGTCAAGACATTAGCCAAGAATATCTCGAACAGCTTTTTGGCAAACTGCGCCGTGCTGGATTGGTAACAAGTGCGCGCGGGCCCGGCGGCGGATATGTGTTGGCACGTGATGCTTCTGAAATCAACATGAGCGATGTTATTCTAGCCGTTGATGAAGACATTCGTATCACACGTTGTGATGGCTCAGCTGTGGATGGCTGTGTGAAAGGCGAGCGCTGTTGCGCCCATGATTTGTGGTCGTCCATGGGCCGTCAAATGATGGGCTTTTTGGATTCAATTTCGCTTGATGATGTTGTCTCAAAGCGAAACTTGGCTTTGGCCGCCTCAATCAAACAAACCAAAGACCGTCATGTAAGGCCGCTTATATGAGATCATATCTCGATCATAACGCAACCAGCCCGCTTCGCCCATCGGTGAAGGCGGCAATGATTGCGGCTATGAACGTGGATGGCAATGCATCGTCTATTCATAGAGAAGGCAGGGCGGTGCGCAGAGTTATCGATGACGCGCGTGATAACCTCGCATTTCGGCTTGGTTGCTTGGCCCAAATGATAAGTTTTACTTCAGGTGGCACAGAGGCCAACAACATGGCGTTGCGTGGGGTTGGCGCGGAGGTTTTACTTGTGTCTGCTGTTGAGCACAGTTCAGTTATTGAAGCGGCAAGGGCCACCGGAAAGACAGTTGAGCTTATTCCCGTCGATGGCGTTGGGCGCGTTGTAATTCAAGCACTCGAAGACATGGTAGGGCGGCCTAACACACTTGTATCTGTAATGCTTGCCAACAACGAAACAGGTGTGATCCAGCCTTTGGAGCAGATCATGGATATCGCTCATAGTGCCAAGGCTCTTGTCCATATTGATGCTGTGCAAGGGTTTAGTAAAATGCATGTGAATTTTGGAATGCTGGGCTGTGATCTTATGACCATAGCTGCCCATAAAGTGGGCGGACCTGTCGGCATTGGCGCTTTGGTTATACGCGACGGACTGGCAGTGGAGCCATTGCTGAGTGGCGGGGGCCAAGAGTTACGCCGCCGCGCAGGAACCGAAAACTTGCCAGCCATTGCCGGATTTGGCGCTATTGCAAAAGAACCCATGCTCGATGTTCATGATCTTATGGATGAGCTTCATGATGGGCTTGAAGGTGCTATGGTTTTTTCTGATGGTGTGGCGCGCCTGCAAAATACCGAATGCTTTGCAATGCAAAACATGAAAGCAGAAGCAGCGTTGATGAATTATGATTTGGATGGTATCGCCGTTTCTTCAGGTTCGGCTTGCTCATCAGGCAAAGTGGCGCGCAGCCATGTGTTGGAAGCCATGGGTGTCGCACCTGAAATCTCCGCCAATGCAATTCGCGTATCTTTAGGGTGGAACACGACGCGCGAAGATGTGCAACGTTTCCTCGCCGTGACACATAAACTCAATCAACGTTCCAAAGCGAAAGCAGCTTAAGCACTATGGCCGACCAAGATACCATTGATCTCGTGAAAACGATTGAAGTCGATAAATATAAATACGGCTTTGAAACCGATATCGAGTCTGACTATGCGCCCAAAGGTTTGAACGAAGACATCGTGCGTTTCATCTCTGATAAAAAGGGTGAACCACAATGGATGTTGGATTGGCGGCTCGAGGCTTACCGCGCGTGGCTGCACATGGAAGACCCGACATGGGCCAAAGTGTCTTTCCCAAAAATTGATTATCAAGATTTATATTATTATGCAGCACCAAAATCCATGGCCGGACCAAAAAGCCTGGACGAGATTGATCCCAAGCTTTTGGAAACCTATGCCAAGCTTGGTATTCCGCTGAAGGAACAAGAAATCCTCGCAGGTGTAAGAAAGCAAGGCGAGAAGTCGATGCTGGATGATGATGGCAATGAAGTGATCACAGGCCGTGTGGCGATTGATGCGGTGTTTGACTCTGTGTCCGTGGTCACCACGTTCAAGGCCGAACTGGCCAAAGCGGGCGTGATTTTTTGCTCGATCTCCGAAGCCCTGCGCGAACACCCAGATTTGGTGAAGCAGTATTTGGGCTCAGTGGTTCCGCAAGGTGATAATTTTTATGCAGGCCTCAACAGCGCTGTATTCTCCGATGGCTCATTTGTTTATGTGCCGCCCGGTGTGCGCTGCCCGATGGAGCTTTCAACCTATTTCCGCATGAACGCCAAAAACACAGGTCAGTTTGAACGCACATTGATCATCGCTGATAAGGGATCTTACGTTTCTTATTTGGAAGGCTGCACTGCGCCGACGCGCGAAGAAAGCCAACTTCACGCCGCTGTGGTTGAACTGATTGCTCATGAAGATGCTGAGATAAAATATTCCACCGTGCAAAACTGGTATCCGGGCGATGCTGAAGGCAAGGGTGGTGTTTATAATTTTGTGACCAAGCGCGGTGACTGCCGTGGGGCGCGTTCTAAGATTTCGTGGACGCAGGTGGAAACCGGTTCGGCGATTACGTGGAAATATCCCAGTGTAATTTTGCGCGGTGATTCATCGCGTGGCGAATTTTATTCAATCGCCATTTCGAACGGCAAGCAGCAAGTGGATAGCGGCACCAAGATGATCCATCTTGGCAAAAACTCATCCAGCCGTATCGTGTCAAAAGGCATCGCAGCTGGCCGATCCGACAACACATACCGCGGCTTAGTGAGCGCCCACCGCAAAGCCACAAACGCGCGAAACTTTACGCAATGTGACTCGCTGTTGATTGGCGATCAATGCGGTGCGCACACCGTGCCGTACATCGAGGCCAAGACATCAACTGCGCAATTTGAACACGAGGCCACCACGTCGAAAATCAGTGACGACCAAATGTTCTACTGCATGTCACGTGGCCTTTCCCAAGAAGAGGCTGTGGCACTAATCGTCAACGGATTTGTGCGCGATGTGTTGCAACAATTACCAATGGAATTTATGGCGGAAACGCAAAAGCTGATTGGCATTTCGTTGGAGGGATCAGTTGGGTAACTCCGCTCCCCATAACCGTCATTCCGTGCAAGCCGTAGCGCAGCGTAGGCGCGACACGGAATCCAGCTTTGGTTTCGCGCGTACCTCTGCCAAAGCTGGATTCCAGCTCGCGGCTACGCTGCGCTACGCCTTGGCTGGAATGACGATTGTTGGGGTGTCCCAATGACTCTTACCCATATCGATCACGTGCAACTCGCCATGCCAGCAGGACTAGAAGCCAAAGCTCGCGAATTTTACATTGGCATTTTAGGTATGACCGAAATTGCCAAACCACCCGTGTTAGCTAAACGTGGTGGCGCGTGGTTCGCAGTGGGGGATGTTCAAATTCATTTGGGAGTCGAAGAAGATTTTCGCGCTGCTAAGAAAGCGCATGTTGCATTACGGTCGATTTCTTCTGTTATGCTCAGAGCTAAACTTTCTGCAGCTGGCCTTCCTGTCAAGGATGACGACACTATTCCCGGTAAGAAACGTTTTTACACAGAAGATTGCTTTGGCAATCGTTTAGAATTTATTTGTCAGGACTGAATATGCTCACCATCAATAATCTCCACGTAAAACTCGAAGACGAGTCGCGCGAAATTCTCAAAGGCCTCTCACTCAATGTGAAGGCCGGTGAGGTGCATGCAATTATGGGGCCGAATGGGTCGGGCAAGTCCACGCTGTCTTATGTGCTGTCTGGACGCGCTGGCTATGATGTTACTGATGGTTCAGTGAATTTCAAAGGCGAAGATTTGTTGGATATGGATCCCAACATGCGCGCCGCTAAGGGCGTGTTTCTGGCGTTTCAATACCCCATTGAAATTCCGGGGGTTGCCACCATGCAGTTCCTCAAAGTGGCGCTGAACGCCCAGCGCAAAGCACGCGGCGAGAAGGAGCTTTCAATTCCTGATTTCATGCGGTTTGTGAAAGAGCGTGCGGCAAAGCTGAACATTTCTCAAGAAATGTTGAAACGGCCTGTCAACGTTGGCTTCTCAGGCGGTGAGAAAAAACGCGCCGAGATTTTGCAAATGGCGGTGCTTGAACCATCGCTGTGCATTCTGGACGAAACTGACTCGGGTCTTGATATTGATGCGCTAAAAGTGGTGGCTGATGGCGTGAATGCGCTGCGCTCACCCGACCGCGCCATGATTGTGATCACCCATTATCAACGCTTGCTCGATTACATCGTGCCAGATTTTGTGCATGTTCTCTCAGCTGGAAAAATTGTAAAATCCGGCGGCAAAGAATTGGCGCATGAGTTGGAAGCCAATGGCTATGCCGAGTTTGTGGAGAAGGTGGCGTGAACATCGCCCTCACCAAAACGCCAGCGGAGGAAGCATTTGGCATTTCACTGCCACACCGCCGCATGGAAGAGTGGCGCTGGACAGATTTGCGTGCGCGTTTGGACAGGCCTTATCCAGCAAACCAGAATGTTATGACCGACAAAGCCGAGGTTGACAGGCTCATCTCGTCGTCACCTTTTGCCAAAGTAAAAACACACCGCATTGTATTTGTGAATGGCAGCTTGGATCAAGCGCGTTCGAATTTTACGGGCCTTACCTTTGAAATGGGTGTGCCTACGTCTTCAGCCATTGATGATCCCTTGATTCATTTGAATGGTGCAATTGAACCTTCTGGCCTTACGCTGCGCTTTGAATCCAACATGGATGTGTTGGTTGAAATCATGCACATCGCCACCAAAGGTACCGCGCGTTCTATGGCGCTGCGCAATTGCGTTGAAGTGGCAGACGGCGCTTCGGCCACCATCGTCGAAACCTATTTAGGCGAGGGTGACTATGTTTTGAGTTCTGTCATCGAATTCGAAATTGGCGTCGGTGCAAGGCTCGACCGCGTTAAGGTGGAACATGAATCCGCTTCGGCTACTCATCTTTCGCATGTTGTCACCTCATTGGCCAAGAATGCCAAGTTGAACGAATTCACGCTGACGTCTGGCGCATCGCTTAATCGTCAAAATGGAACCTACACATTTCAGGGCGAAAACGCCGATGCGAAAATCGCAGGTGCTTTTTTGCTGAACAACAGGCAACACGCTGACACGCGCATAGTTGTTGACCACGCCGTGCCCCATTGCACCAGCCGCGAGGTTTTCAAATGCGTGATGGATGATTATGCGCGCGGCATTTTCCAAGGCAAGGTGATGGTACGCAAACATGCACAGAAAACCGATGGAAAACAATCCAGCCATGCTTTGTTGCTGTCAGAGTACGCTGAGTTTGATGCCAAGCCAGAACTCGAGATCTACGCTGACGACGTGGTCTGCGGTCATGGCGCAACGGCGGGCGACATCAATCAGGATCATTTGTTCTATCTACGCTCACGCGGCATTCCCGAAGCAGAAGCCAAGTCACTTTTGATCGCGGCGTTCGTAGGCGAGGCGTTTGATAACATCGTGCATGACGGCCTCCGCGAGGCGATGGTCGATTATGCAGCCAATTGGTTACAGGTGCGCAAAAGTGTTTGATGTCGAAAAAATCCGTGGCGATTTCCCCATCCTTGCCCGGCAAGTTTATGGCAAGCCTTTGGTGTATCTTGATAACGCTTCGTCTGCACAAAAGCCTAAGGTGGTGATCGACGCGATGATGAAGTCGATGACGGAAGAGTATGCCAATGTTCACCGCGGGCTGCATTATCTTTCAAACGCGGCCACGCAGAGTTTTGAAGACGCGCGTGAGTCCGTCCGCCGTTTTCTGAACGCCCCATCCAAAGATCAAATTATTTTTACCCGCAACGCCACAGACGCCATCAATCTTGTTGCGCAAAGTTTCGGTGGCATGGTGATCGGGGAGGGTGATGAGATTATTTTATCCATCCTTGAACACCACTCCAACATCGTGCCATGGCATTTCCACAGGGAGCGCAAAGGCGCTGAGATCAAATGGGCACCGATTGATGATGAGGGTAACTTCTTGCTGGATGAGTTTATGAAACTCATCAGCCCACGGACGAAAATGATTGCGGTAACGATGATGAGCAATGCGTTGGGTACTGTTGTACCAGTCGCCGAAATCATCAAAATTGCCCACGCCCATGGCATTCCGGTTATGGTCGATGCCAGTCAGCAAGCCGTGCACGGGCATGTTGATGTGCAAGCACTGGATGCTGATTTTGTCGTATTCACCGGCCACAAAACCTATGGCCCCACAGGAATTGGCGTCCTTTATGCCAAGATGGAACATTTGAAAAAAATGCCGCCGTATCAAGGTGGCGGTGAAATGATCAATGAAGTGACGATGGAAAACGTGACTTACAATGATCCGCCGCATCGTTTTGAGGCAGGTACCCCTGCCATCGTTGAGGCCATCGGGCTGGGCGCGGCGCTTGATTATATGACTTCTGTGGGCCTTGAAAAAATTGCTGTCCATGAGAACGCCTTACATGACTATGCAATGCAGAGATTAAAAGAAATCAATAGCTTGCGCATCTTTGGTCAAGCAAAACATAAAGGCCCCATCATTTCGTTCACGATGAATGGCGCACATGCCCATGATGTTGCCACGGTGATTGACAGGCAAGGCGTGGCTGTTCGTGCGGGGACGCATTGCACCCAGCCGCTGCTGCAACGCTTTGGTGTGACAGCCACATGCCGCGCTTCTTTTGGCATGTACAACACGATGCAAGAGGTTGATAAATTGGCGGAAGCGCTTATCTCTGCACAAAGGATATTCTTATGAGTGGATATTTTTATGAGTGACGTAGAAACTACCAATGCGCCCGATATGTCTGCAATCCCTGCCGATGAACTCGCACGGATGACCGATGACATCGTGCTGGCATTGAAGACCGTTTACGACCCTGAAATTCCGGTTGATATTTATGAGCTGGGCCTGATCTACAAAGTCGATATTGATGATGATCGCAACGTGGCCATCGACATGACTCTAACTGCCCCCGGCTGCCCTGTGGCTGGCGATATGCCTGGTTGGGTGGAAAATGCAGTTTCAACAGTGGCTGGCGTGGCATCCGCAAAGGCCAAAATCACCTTCGACCCCCCATGGGATCACAGCCGCATGTCCGAAGAGGCCCGCATGGCCATGAATATGTGGTAAAGGATTAGAGAGTAGGATTTTAAAAATGGCTACAGCTACCGCACGTCCCCGCCCACAAGTGATGAAAGTCACAGATGCCGCCGCCGCCCGCGTGGCTGAACTTATGGCCCGTGGCGAAGGTGTGGGCCTTCGTGTTGGGGTCAAAAATGGTGGCTGCGCTGGCATGGAATACACCATGGAATGGGCCGCAGAGCAGGGCAAGTTTGATGAAGTTGTGGAAGATAAGGGCGCGAGAATTTTGATCGACCCTAAGGCCATTATGTTCCTGCTTGGCACTGAAATGGATTATCAGGAAACCACTTTAAAATCGGGCTTTGTGTTTAACAATCCAAATCAAATTTCCGCCTGCGGTTGTGGCGAGAGTGTTGAAATAAAGCCTGCCGCCGCGTTTTCATGAGCGCCAAAGCAGAGTTTGAAAACTTCGTAGCGGAACAGATATCCGCATTCGGCCTGATCACTCAAAAACGTATTTTCGGTGCCTTGGCATTTTACCATCAAGGTCTGATCATAGGCATGGCCATTGATGATGCGCTCTATTTGAAGGCTGATGAACAATCGAAATCTCGTTTTGAAACTGAGGGACTTCCTCAGTTCACTTATAGCCATAAAAACGGCAAGCAAATTGGCATGTCATATTGGCGGGCACCTGAGCGCTGCTTGGATGATCCTGATGAAATGAAGGGATGGTGCACGCTGGCTTATCAAGCTGCAATTCGAGCTAAGAAACCTGCGAAGAAAGCCCCGTCAAACAAACCTGCACTTAAGAAGTTGAAACGCTAGCTTTCCGCAGCGGCACGCTTGTTTTTTCGCTGGTAAACGTGATTCCGATCAATTCACCGCGCCGCCACACAACTTTAGCGTCACGAATGGTGTTATCTGACGGGATCATCAATCTGAACTCATTGGCCACTGCCATTTGATCGCCACAGATGATCTTAGCACCCGTTTGCGACATGTCACGGATTGTACAATCAACCAACGACCAATTATTCAAGCTAACGAGTTTTGCACCCTTTAGAACGCGTGATCGTGCTGCAATACGTTTATTTTCGTCGAGTTGTGCCACTTTTCCATCCATCCGGATTTTGAAGATACACAATAACCTTTAGGAATTCCTAAACTCGTTATTTGCGCACAAGAAATGCGGGCATATTACTGTCGTTGAAGCTGTTGTTATCAGCGCTTCCATCAACCGCATCTTGATCAAAATTTTGGCGATTGCGCGCGGGGCGGATTGGTTTGGTGTTTTCCGGGGCGCGCTTTGTGGGAGCTGGACTGAACTCTTTGACTATTTCTTCTGGAACATCGACTGGCGCGGCTGCAACTGCTTTCCTTGGTTGTTTACTACGACCACGTCTCGCCGAAGGTTCCTTTACCTCCGCGACCGTGTCTTCTTCCACTGGGCCATTATCAAACCACGGAATTTCCTTGTTGATGAGGACTTCAATAGCTTTCAGATATTTGGTCTCTTCTTTGGTAACCATTGTGAAGGCTTGACCTTCACGACCCGCGCGGCCCGTACGGCCAATACGGTGAACATAATCATCAGCATGGATAGGGACATCAAAGTTGAAAACGTGACTGACCTCAGGAATATCCAGTCCGCGGGCAGCTACATCTGAAGCAATTAAATAAGTCACTTCGTTGTTACGGAAGGCTGTCAACATTTTAAGGCGCGCGGACTGGTCCATGTCGCCATGCAATGCGCCAGCGTTGAAACCATGGGTCTTCAGTGATTTTTCTAGTAAAGCGACGGTCGTTTTACGATTTGCAAACACAATTGCGTTTTTAACATTCGTCTGTGTGCGGAGCAGTTGGCGCAAAGCATCGCGTTTCATTTTGGCATCATGTGGCGTTTTTACCAGCATCTGCGTGATAGTATCAACAGTCGAGCCCCGCGCCGTTGTTTCAACACGAATGGGATTATGTAAAAACTGCGCGGTGATCCGTTGAATTTCTGGCGGCATGGTGGCCGAGAAAAACATAGTTTGGCGCGTAAATGGCAATAGCTTGCAGATCCGCTCAATATCGGGAACAAAGCCCATATCGAGCATACGGTCGGCTTCATCGATCACCAGCATCTCAATGCCAGTCATCAACAAACGGCCACGTTCGAAGAAATCAAGCAGACGTCCGGGAGTGGCGATCACGACATCAGCGCCGCGATCAATCTTTGCTGCTTGGGGTTCAAACGAAACGCCGCCAATAAGCAGAGCAACATTGAGTTTATGATTTTTGCCCAAAGACTCAAAAGCTTCTTGAACTTGGGCCGCAAGTTCGCGCGTTGGTTCCAGAATTAAAGTACGTGGCATGCGGGCGCGAGCTCGGCCATTTTCCAACATAGAAAGCATGGGAAGAACAAAAGCAGCAGTCTTGCCAGACCCTGTTTGGGCTAGGCCCAAAACATCCTTGCGCTGGAGCGCGTGCGGAATGGCTCCAGCTTGAATGGCTGTGGGGGTCGTGTAACCAGCGGCCGTAATGGCCTCAAGGACTTTAGGGCTCAAGCCCAGTTCAGAAAAACTCATAGGTTTTTGAAACACCGTTTTTTGGCGATTTAAAAATTCGGATAGCGCCGGGGGCCAGTTCGCCAATTCAGAAGGCCCACTCATTGCCGCGCAGTTAAGCGGTTAATGGTGTTGAGTCAATTGTTCGCAACATTAAGTTTAACACTTTGGTATCTTTTGCTCCATAGCTCTCTGTCGCGATCTTTTCGGATTTGCATAAATCAGCCTGCGTCTTACGCAGGCCATTTTGATAGGGGGTTGTATGAATAAACTACCTGCTGAATTTTTTGGCACATTTTGATTGGTATTAGGAGGCTGTGTCAGCGCGGTTTTGGCTGCGACGTTTCCGGGCGTTGGCATCGGTTTGATGGGCGTTTCATTGGCATTCGGCTTAACCGTGCTGACCATGGCCTATGCAGTCGGAGGCATTTCGGGCGGGCATTTTAACCCTGCTGTAACTGTTGGTCTCGCAACAGCTGGTCGTTTTTCTTGGAGCGAAGTTCCAAAATATGTCGTGGCCCAAGTGTTAGGCGGCATTGCGGGTGCACTGGTGCTTTATCTTATTGCATCGGGCAAGGCTGATTTTTCGACTGCAGGCGGTTTTGCATCAAACGGCTTCGGCGAGCATTCACCAGGTGGTTATCCAATGCTAGCGGCTTTGATTTGCGAAGTGGTGATGACAGCGTTCTTTTTGATAATTATCTTGGGCGCGACGGGCAAGGGTGTTCCTGCTGGTTTTGCACCCATTGCAATTGGTCTCGCCTTAACGCTCATCCATTTGATCTCAATTCCGGTGACCAACACATCAGTCAATCCGGCGCGGTCAACGGCTGTGGCAATCTTCACAGGCGGTTGGGCCATTCAACAGCTTTGGCTGTTCTGGGTTGCGCCAATTGTTGGCGGCATTGTGGGGGCATTGATTCACAAATCATTGCTCGAAAATGACGCATAATTTAGAAAATAAAAAAGGCGGCCCTGATTAAAGCCGCCCTTTTTCATGTCTAAAAATTAGACCAAATCAAACCGATCTGCGTTCATCACTTTCGTCCAAGCCGCTACGAAATCCATAACAAATTTCTTCTGTGAATCATCTTGAGCATAAACCTCAGATAAGGCGCGAATCTGCGAGTTTGAGCCAAACACTAAGTCAGTGCGTGTAGCAGTCCATTTCACCTTTCCAGATTTACGATCACGCCCTTCGAACACTTGATCTTCATCCGATACCGGCTTCCATTCTGTGCTCATATCAAGCAAGTTGGTAAAGAAATCAGTTTTCAGTTGACCTGCTTTTTTGGTGAGAACACCATTCTTACTATTACCAAAATTGGCACCCAGCACACGAAGGCCGCCAATTAGGACCGTCATTTCAGGTGCAGTCAAAGTTAGCAATTGAGCGCGATCAATCAGCATCTCTTCTGCTGAAACGGTGAAGATTTTCTTCTGATAATTGCGGAAACCATCAGCCATTGGTTCAAGCACGGCGAAAGATTCAACATCAGTCTGTGCTTGTGTCGCATCAGTGCGGCCCGGTGTGAATGGAACCTTCACAGAGTGCCCAGCGCTCTTGGCAGCCTTTTCGACTGCAGCAACGCCGCCCAGCACTATTAAATCGGCCAGTGAGATTTTTTTAGCAGATGATTTTTGGATTTTAACCAACTTATCCAAAACCTTTGCAAGCTTTGCAGGCTCATTAACGTCCCAATCTTTTTGCGGCGCTAACGCAATGCGCGCACCATTTGCACCGCCGCGCTTGTCTGACCCACGATAGGTCGAAGCTGAAGCCCACGCGGTTGAAACGAGTTCGGAGATGGAGAGACCAGAAGCCAGAATCTTTGCTTTGAGGGCGGCGATGTCCTTCGAACCAATAGGTTTATGCTTGGCCGCAGGAACAGGGTCTTGCCAGATCAAGATTTCTGCAGGCACTTCTGAACCAAGATAACGCGCCCGAGGGCCCATGTCACGGTGCGTAAGCTTGAACCAAGCCCGTGCAAAAGCATCAGCAAATTGCTTTGGATTTTGGTGGAAACGCTTTGAAATCTCTTCGTAAGCAGGGTCCATGCGCAAAGCAAGATCAGATGTGAGCATTGAAGGCGATACTTTTTTTGAAGTATTATGGGCATCAGGCACTGTTCCAGCGCCCGCACCATTCTTGGGTGTCCATTGATGCGCACCTGCAGGGCTTTTGGTGAGTTCCCATTCATAGCCAAACAAGTGATCGAAATAATCATTGCTCCATTGCGTGGGCTTGGTTGTCCACGTCACTTCGAGGCCACTGGTTATGGCATCGCCGCCCTTTCCAGACTCGAAGCTGCTTAGCCAACCAAGTCCTTGTGCCTCAATGGCCGCACCCTCTGGTTCAACACCAACATGAGAAGCAGGGCCTGCACCGTGGGTTTTGCCAAATGTGTGGCCGCCAGCAATGAGCGCAACAGTTTCTTCATCATTCATCGCCATACGCGCGAAAGTTTCGCGAATGTCGCGGGCCGAAGCAATCGGGTCTGGCTTCCCGTTTGGGCCTTCGGGGTTCACATAGATCAGGCCCATCTGTACCGCAGCAAGCGGGTTTTCGAGATCGCGATCACCCGTGTAGCGCTTGTCATCAAGCCACTTATCTTCGGCTCCCCAGTAAATATCTTCTTCCGGCTCCCAGACATCAGCGCGACCACCGCCAAAACCAAAGGTTTTGAAACCCATTGATTCCAGCGCACAGTTGCCGGCAAGGATAATCAGGTCGGCCCATGAAATTTTGTTACCATATTTTTGCTTGAGCGGCCAAAGAAGCCTGCGGGCTTTATCGAGATTGCCGTTGTCAGGCCAGCTGTTCAGCGGAGCAAAACGTTGTGCGCCTGAACCTGAACCACCACGACCATCGCCCGTGCGATAAGTGCCAGCACTATGCCAAGCCATACGAATGAAAAATGGGCCGTAATGGCCAAAATCTGCAGGCCACCAATCCTGAGATGTTTTCATAACTTTGCCGATGTCTTTTTTTAATGCTTTCAAATCAAGTTTTTTGAATTCTTTTGCATAATTAAAAGATTCGCCCATTGGATTGGAAAGGCTGGAGTTTTGATTGAGTATTTTGAGGTTCAGCTGTTCTGGCCACCAATCACGGTTCGACCTAATACCAACAGCAGTGTGCATAACCGGGCACTTGCCAACACTTTTATCAACTTTTGTATCCATGATTTGCTCCAATTTTCTAATAAAATCAGATTAAACCATACAAAAACACGCTGCAACAGTTTTACCGTCACAGGCCGATGCATAGCCGACAGACATCTTAACTTTGACGACAGCAAAACATTTTACTTCACGAGATAAATTGCTAAATTGGAGTTATGAAGACTCTGTCCACAATGCCAGCTGTAGAAACCCCAAATTTGATTCTGCGTGAAATTGAAACGCCTGACAGTTCTGACTTGGCTTGTTTTATGACTCAGAGCCGCTACCAGCGGCACATCGCCCATAAGCTCAAAGATATAGATGCTGTGAAAGACTTCGTGAACAGGCAAGTAGCTGTGCAGAACGACAGCCATCGCCGCGTGTTTCACTTAGCTGCAGAAGAGCGTCTGTCGGCTGAAGTTGTGGGTGACGGTTTCCTGATCAGCCATCAAGATAATTCATTTGAAATGGGGTGGGGCTTGCATCCAGCTTTGTGGTCAATGGGTTTTGGTACCGAGATTGGCCGCGCACTTTTGGGTCTCGGCTTTGAAAGACTGAAAGCGAAATCGATGTGGTGCAAGGTGATGTCTGCAAACTCTGCTTCCAAGAAGTTGGCAAAGCGTATCGGTATGTCACATTCAAAGACCCACGTGGATTATCCAGTAGGGCATGGTAAATTTGAACCGGTTGACATCTACTTGATCACAGCCGATCAGTATTTCGATTTGCCCTACTAAGGTTTTATTGCATTGAATAATTTTGAAGTTACTATAGTGGGCGCTGGTCCAGCTGGCCTGATGGCAGCGGAAGTTTTGGCCACGGGTGGTGCAAAAGTTACTATCATTGATCATATGGGGAAACCTGCGCGCAAATTCTTGTTGGCGGGCAGGGGGGGACTAAACCTCACCCATTCGGAACCGCTGGAGGCCATGCTTGAGCGCTATGGCGAAGCGAAAGACTTTGTCTCGCCTGCCATTCGTGATTTTCCGCCCGCTGCTTTGATTGAGTGGGCAAACGGTTTAGGCATCGAAACATTTGTCGGTTCTTCAGGCCGTATATTTCCAAAACAAATGAAAGCCTCGCCATTGTTGCGCGCTTGGCTTCGCCGATTAGAATCACTTGGGGTGGTTCTAAAGTCGAATACTGAATGGCAAGGTCTGGACGGCACGGCTACAATTTTGGCTATGGGTGGCGCGAGCTGGCCACAGCTTGGCTCCGACGCGGCGTGGGTGCCAACGCTTCGTGCCGCTAATATTCGTGTGAATGGTTTTAAACCCGCTAACAGTCGCTTTCTCGTGAACTGGACAAAACTGTTCCGAGATAAACACGCAGGATCGCCAGTCAAAAACGTTGCACTGAATTACGCTGGCCAAAAAGTGCGTGGCGAGATCATGATTTCCTCCGAGGGTATTGAAGGCGGCGCAATCTATGCTCTTTCTCGCTTCATGCGAGAAATGCCGGGTGAGGAATTGCAAGTTGATTTGCGCCCAGATCTTTCAGTTGAACAACTAGCGGAACGATTGGCAAAACCACGTGGTAAACAAAGCAACACGAATTTTTTGCGCAAAGTCGCAGGGCTTTCGCCTGTGGGCATTTCATTGATTTATGAATCAAAAGTTGCAATCACTGCCGAAAATATCAAGACCGTCCCGATTAAAATATTGCGCCCTGCAAGTTTGGCGCGTGCCATCTCATCCGCAGGTGGTGTTGCGTTGGATGAATTGAATGAGAATTTCAAGTTGAAGGCAATGAACAACGTCTATTGCATTGGCGAAATGGTCGATTGGGAAGCGCCCACAGGTGGCTATTTGCTGCAAGCCTGCTTTTCATCCGCCGTCGCCGCCGCCAAAGATTGCCTTAAAAACAACATGCCTTAAACCCCTTCTCCGCCACATTTTACCTCTTAAAACGGTGCAGTTCGCCGGAAGAGGGATGAATGGCATGTTTGCAAAACTACTTTCGACATCGACAATACTCCTGTTGATTGCAACTCCGGTGATGGCCGACCAGCAATCTTATTGCGCGGCCTATGCAACAGATTTTGCAAATGCGCAGACAAAAGACAAGCCGCTATGGCAGCATAAATATGAAATCGCTTTGCAGTCTTGTTTGGTCGTTTCAAATCCAGTGATTGCCAAATCAACGCCATCTGAAAAATCTACCAAAAAGCCACTGCCTGCCGAGAAGAAAATTGCCGAAATGGTTCCGCCCGAACCAACATTCACAAAACTGCGAATGGAAGCTGGCACTGATGAATGGAATGCCTATTGCGCCAAAAAATACACTTCATTTAACGTGAGAACGGGAATGTATCTTTCTCACACAGGGATCGACCGTAAGTGTGTTGTTTCCAAGCCTTAACCGCGCGCGATCATCTCTGCGGCTTTCCAAGCTAACATCATTGTTGGCGCATTGAGATTGCCGCTGATGATAGACGGAAATGCAGAAGCATCTACCACGCGCAAACCATCAACACCGTGAACGCGAAGTTGTGGATCAACGACTGCATCTGAAGCTGACGGCCCCATACGACAGGTGCATGATGGGTGATACACCGTTCCGCTGCGTTGTCGTATGTCTGCAATCAATTCACCGTCGCTTTGAACAGCAGGTCCTGGACGTAGTTCTTCTGCAATAAATTCAGCAAGTTGCGGTTGCTTTGCAATAGTTCGAATGAACTTAACAGCCTCCAACATTTCGAGAACATCATGATCCGTACTATATGCATTGGCCACAATACGAGGCTTGGCCAATGGGTCGGCGGACTTAATTGCTATCTCCCCACGGCTTGTCGGGCGACAATTTGACAATCCAATGGACGCACCAGAAAATGGATCGGGTGTCAGCAGTGGCCGCTCACCGGCTTTTGGAATGAGCGTCGAGAATGCCTGAAAATAGAGTTGCATATTCGGGCGAGTTCGACTGGGGCTTGTTCGGAAAAAGCCACCGCCTTGGTTGATGCTCAAGCTCATCGGCCCGCGCCTTGCTAACAAATATTGCATTCCAAAGCGCAACTTGCCCCACCAAGGACGCAGCGCATCATTCAGTGTTGGGACATTCATCCGGTAAGTATAATTGATCCCTATATGGTCTTGCAGATGTTGACCAACGTTGGAATTATGAGAAACGATGTCAATCCCCACCGACTTTAAAATATGAGCAGGGCCAATACCTGAGAGCTGCAAGAGTTGCGGCGAATTCACGGCACCTCCAGATAGGATGACTTCGCTTGCAGCATGAGCCACTTGGCGCTGACCATCTTTCATATATTCGACGCCAATCGCCCGCTTGCCCGCCATGACCACACGAGTGACTTGGGCGTTAGAAATCAAAGCCAAGTTTTTGCGTTTCATAGCAGGTCGCAAGAATGCTCGTGCCGCAGAATTGCGTATGCCATTTTTGATCGCCATTTGAAAATGGCCTACGCCTTCTTGAGTCGCGCCATTAAAATCCGCGTTGTATGGCAGTCCTGCTGACTGCGCGGCTGCCTCGTAGCTTTTGCAAAGCCAATGTCGATCCTTCAAATTGGCAGAAACAAAAAACGGGCCGCCTTTGCCGCGATATGCATCAGCACTCGCCTCATTATCTTCAAGCTGTTTATAGGCTGGCAAAACATCGTCCCAACCCCAGCCCATATTGCCTGCAGCTTTCCAATCATCAAAATCAGAAGCGTCACCTCGGACGTAAACCATTGCATTGATAGAAGTAGAGCCTCCAAGAACTTTGCCACGCGGCCAATAGTCAGTTTGCCCGCCCAAGCCTTGATCAGGCTCGGCATGGTAACCCCAGTTTACTTTGGGATCATAAAAGGTTTTCCCATAGCCAAGGGGCATTTGGATGAAAAAGCGACGGTCACTCCCGCCGGCCTCCAAAACCAGAACTCGGTGTTTTCCATTGGCGGTAAGGCGTTCAGCCAAAACACAACCCGCTGCACCAGCACCAACAATGATATAGTCAAAATTCATAGATGTTCTGTGGCCCATTTTGTCCTGCTTTGGCAAGCATCCAGAGTGGTGAATAATTTTTGACAACTCAAAATTTGTGCCCGTATCGTCGTAAAGGATGATCTGCAATACTCACCACCAAGGGAGATTCCAAAAATGAAGATCAAAGATCTCAAAGTGTTTATCGTCGGCAATCCACCGCCGGGCTGGGGCGGGCGCTATTTCATTTTTGTGAAGCTAACGACTGACAATGGCATTATGGGTTATGGTGAATGTTATTGCGCAACATTCGGCCCCAAGGCCATGACGGCGATGATCGAAGATACATTCGGTCGCTATGTTGAAGGCATGGATCCATTCCACATCGAGGATCTGTGGCGCAAGGTTTATGGCTCTGGCTATACGCAGCGCCCAGATGTGTCTTTGATGGGCGTCTTATCCGGTATCGAAATCGCCTTGTGGGACATTATTGGCAAATCCGTGAACAAGCCGATTTACGAACTGATCGGTGGCAAGGTTCAAGACAAACTTCGCTCCTACACTTATATTTATCCCAACCTCGCAAAGGGCCAAGACGACTCGATTTACTGGAATGCGGAGCAATCTGCCGAACGCGCCGTCGATTATGTAAAACAAGGTTTCACAGCGTTAAAGTTTGATCCGGCAGCACCTTATTCTGCGTTCGATCCGCGTCAACCATCACTTGAAAGTATTGAGCTGTGCACAAGGTTTTGCCGGCTCATCCGCGAGGCAGTGGGCACGAAGGCAGATTTGTTGTTTGGAACGCATGGCCAATTCACGGCATCTGGTGCTATTCGGTTTGCAAAGAAAATTGAACAATACGACCCTCTATGGTTCGAGGAACCAACACCGCCAGATCGCCCGGAAGAAATGGCGCTGGTAGCGCGTGGCACATCGATCCCCATTGCGACGGGCGAACGCCTGACCACCAAATATGAATTTGGCCGTGTGCTTGAAAACCGCGCTGCTTCCATCCTTCAAATGGCTCTTGGTCGAGTGGGCGGTATTTGGGAGGCCAAGAAGATTGCGGCGATGGCAGAGGTGAACTACGCGCAAATTGCACCGCATCTTTATGCAGGCCCAATTGAAGCTGCTGCAAATATTCAATATGGCGCTTCGTTGCCAAACTTCTTGATCCTCGAAAGCATCGAACAATTCGATGGCTTCCATGCCAAACTGTTGAAGAAGCCGATCAAGTGGGAGCAGGGCTATGTGATCCCGTCAACCGAACCTGGCCTTGGCGTTGAACTGAATGAGGAGGTGGCGCTGGCTCACCCCTACACAGGCGACAAGCTTCATCTTGAAATGACCAACACAGTGGTGCGCTAATGAAATATGGCTATGTAGGACTTGGAAATCTCGGTGGACATATTGCAGCAAGCTTGATCCGTCATGGTTTTGACGTGACAGTTTATGATTTAGATAAATTGTTGGCTGACCGACTCATTGCAGCTGGCGCCACATGGGCCGCTACGCCAAAAGAATTGGCAGAACAGGTGGATCATGTCTTCACTTGCCTCCCATCTCCCGTTGTTTCAGAAAAAGTTCTCGTCCAACTTCTTCTAGGCTTGAAACCTGGCGCGACGTGGATTGAGAATTCGACCAATGGGCGCGATGAAATTATCCGCCTTTCGGAAATGGCAAAAGCTAAAAACATCCGCACCCTGGAGGCCCCCGTTACGGGCGGTGTGCACTTGGCGGCGCGGGGTGAAATTACGGTTTTAGCAGCCGGCGACAAAGACTTATTTGATTTTCATCACAAAGCACTGGAAGCAATCGGAAACAAGATTTTCCACATGGGGCCAATCGGTTCTGCTGCAGTAATCAAAGTTATCACCAATATGTTGGCCTTCATTCATTTGGTGGCCGATGCAGAAGCTCTGATGTTGGCCAAACGTGGCGGCATTGATCTGGGGCAGGCATGGCAGGCAATTACCGCCAGTTCCGGCACCAGCTTTGTTCACGAAACTGAAGGCCAGCTTATCCTCAACGGCAGCTATAACATTGCCTTCAGCATGGATTTGGCCTTGAAAGATTTAGGTTTTGCAATGAATTTTGGCAAAGAGTTTGGTGTTCCGCTTGATCTGGCGTCGCTAACGAATCAGACTTTTATGAAGGGTAAGGCTGCTTATGGTGGGGCTGCTCAATCGACCCAAATTGCCAAATTGCTCGAAGACATGCTAAAAACTGATTTACGCGCCGAAGGATTTCCTGCGCGTCTAGTTTAGTTCATCCTGCGTTCAGGTTTGGCGTCTTATAAACGCCTCAATATCGAGCGAACAAAGATTACAGAAAGGAAATATAACATGAATCGTACATTTAAAGTTTTGATGAGCCTTGGCCTTGCAGCAAGCTTTATGGCTTTGACCGTTGATGAAAGCTTCGCTGAAAGCCGCAAATCTAAGCAGTGCCGTCGCTATGCCCGCCAAGAAGCAGCAAATTTTGGCGATCGCAGTGTTGGTGAAGGCGCCGCAATTGGTGCAGGAATAGGCGGCCTGTTTGGCGGCATAACTGGCAATGGTGCAGGCAGCAACATTATCACGGGCGTAATCGCTGGTGGTGTTGGTGGTGCAGTTGTTGGTGGCATATCTGGTAACAGCAAGAAAGCCCGCGTTTACCGTGCTGCATACGCTGATTGCATGGATTACTAGAGCGGAATGACTTTTCATGGAAAAGTCATTCTCGCTCTAAGTCTTTATTGTCGATCAATTTTCCTGACTTTTGACAATTCCGTCAAAAGTCAGATTGATCTAATATCCAATCGATTGTTCTAAATAATTGAAATAAAACCCCGGTGCTTGCATCGGGGTTTTTCATTTTAGCTATCAACCAAAGCGGTTTGACTTGACCACAACTAAAATAGAAGCTCTACTAATCCAAAGCTGACGAAGTGCAGCAAACAATAGATACATTACCACATAGCGCTTAGGGAGAATTGAATATGAAATTTTTTAAAGCACTGGTTTTGGCTTCTGTCTTCGGCGTTTCTGCCGTTGCCGCCAATGCCACAACACTTGCCGATGTGAAAGCCAAAGGCTTTGTACAATGTGGCGTGAGCCAAGGCTTGATCGGCTTTTCCAATCCAGACGATAAAAACAATTGGACTGGCCTTGATGTCGATTTCTGCAAAGCCGTAGCAGCCGCCGTATTGGGCGACGCCACGAAGGTAAAGTATTCGCCGCTGTCAGCAAAGGAGCGTTTCACAGCTTTGCAATCTGGCGCTATCGATATGTTGTCGCGCAACTCCACTTGGACAATGAGCCGCGATACATCGCTGGGTCTGTTGTTTGCTGGTGTGACTTACTACGATGGTCAAGGTTTTATGGTTCCAAAGAAACTTGGCATTAAATCGGCTTTAGAATTGAACGGAGCATCAGTTTGCACGCAAACAGGTACGACGACCGAATTAAACCTCGCTGACTATTTCAAGAACAATAAGATGGAATACAAGATTGTAGCTTTTGAAAAGAACGAAGAAGTTCTGAAAGCCTATCAAGAAGGCCGTTGTGATGTGTTCACGACTGACCAGTCGGGACTTTATTCTGAAATTCTAAAGTTCGCCAATCCAGCCGACCATATGGTTTTGCCGGAAATCATTTCAAAAGAGCCACTGGGTCCTGTTGTTCGTCAAGGCGATGATCAATGGTTCTCGATTGTAAAGTGGACCTATTATGCAACACTGAATGCTGAAGAGCTTGGTGTAACGACAGCGAATGTCGATGAAATGAAAAAGTCAGCAAATCCTGAAATTCAGCGTTTGCTTTCAGTCAGCGTTAAAAACCCAGACGGCACTGATGCCGACAATGATTTCGGCAAAGGCCTCGGCCTTGGCCCAGATTGGGCCTATAACATTGTAAAGCAAGTGGGCAACTACGGCGAAATTTTTGATCGCAATCTGGCCCAATTGAAAATTGCCCGTGGCAAAAATGCGCTTTGGAGTGCTGGTGGTTTGCAATACGCTCCACCAATTCGCTAACATCAGAAACGAAGGGCCTGCGCATTGCGCGGGCTCTTTTTTTGGCAATCTACGCGCATGACGGTTAAAATTCCAGAATCTAATTCTGCACCGCCACCCAGTTCGGCTGGTGGCGTGGGTTGGTTTTATGACCCAAAAGTGAGAGGTTATGCCTCGCAAGTTATTGTTGTGCTCCTGCTTCTCTGGGGCCTTTATGAAATTATTGGCAATACCCAAGCCAACCTGAAAAAACTGAACCAGAATTTTGGTTTTGATTTTCTAACGCAAGCTGCGGGCTTTGATCTCAGCACGTCATTGATCGAATATTCGTCAAGTTCTACTTATGGCCGCGCCATTATTGCGGGGCTCTTGAACACAATTCTCGTTGCAGTGTTAGGCATTATCTTCGCGACGATTATTGGGTTTGTCGTGGGTGTTGCAAGGCTATCCAAAAACCGCGTGATATCCGGCGCGGCCACTCTCTACATTGAACTCATTCGCAATGTGCCGCTGCTGCTGCAAATTTTCATGTGGTACGCGCTTGTGCTAAAGCCTTTGCCCGGCGTGAAAGATGCTTATAGTTTGTTTGGCAGTGTCTTTCTGAGTAAGAAAGGCATTGTTATGCCGCATCCAAATTTTGGCCCGGGTGCGTGGGTTGGATTGCTGTTTTTAGCCATCGGCCTTTTGGGCACATGGGCGTTTCGTAAATGGGCCCGAAAACAACAAGAGGCGACAGGTCGTATAATACCTGTGTGGTTGATTTCAATTCCCATCATTATACTTTCGCCATTTATCGGGCTCTTGGTCACCGGATGGCCGTTAAGTTTTGATTTTCCAGAATTGAAAGGTTTCAATTTTTCTGGCGGCATGACCATGGTTCCAGAAATGGCAGCGCTGTTAATTGCACTCATTGTTTACAGCGCCACCTTCATTGCAGAAACCGTGCGAAGCGGAATTCAAGCTGTAAGCCATGGCCAATCTGAAGCATCCAGCGCTTTAGGTTTAAGCCGAGGCAATGCTCTGCGTCTGGTCGTCATCCCGCAGGCCATGCGCGTTATCATTCCGCCGTTAGCCAGCCAATATCTTAACCTCACTAAAAACTCGTCCCTCGCCATAGCTGTTGGCTATCCGGATCTGATGTATGCGGGCGGCACGGTGAACAACCAATCCGGCAAAGCCATTGAAGTGGTTTTCATCCTTATGGTTGTCTACCTAAGTCTGAGTTTGCTCACAGCACTTTTCATGAATTGGTTTAATTCTCGTATGAAATTGGTGGAGCGCTGAGCCATGACACTGAGCTATGTCAGAACCCAAGATGCGCCCAAATTGCCTGCGCCCGCAAGCAGCGCAGGTTTTTTGGCCAAACTGATAGATCGATTTGCGCCGACTCCATTTAGCGGTCTCGGCACGATTATTATAGCACTATTGTTAGCGTGGGCCTTTTGGTCGATTTTCCAATGGGCAGTCGTTCACGCTGTATGGACAGCCGTTGACCGCGAACCCTGCAATGCTGTTGGGGCAGGGGCGTGCTGGCCGTTCGTGCAAGCCAAAGCATTGCAATGGGTTTACGGTTTTTACCCCATTGAAGACCGCTGGCGTGCCAACACTGTGTTCCTGCTGGGCGGCCTTTCAATGGCCGGGCTGCTTATTCCCAGAATTCCATTTAAAGGTTGGAACGCTTTGTTCTTTTTCCTCGTGTTTCCTATCATATCTTATGTTCTGTTGACTGGTGGCAGGTTCGGCCTTGACGCCGTTGGGACAGAACAATGGGGCGGCCTTTTGGTTACTTTGATTGTGGCGATCACCGGCATCGTAGCTTCTGTGCCACTCGGCATTATGCTCGCCTTGGGCCGGCGCTCAGAAATGCCAGTCGTCAGAACACTATGCACAGGCTTCATTGAAATTGTGCGCGGCGTGCCTTTGATCACTGTGCTGTTCATGGCCAGCGTTATGTTCCCGCTGTTCATGCCTCCAGGCATCAACCCCGACAAATTGTTGAAAGCGTTGATCGGTGTTGGGCTGTTCTCAGCAGCATACATGGCCGAAGTTGTGCGCGGCGGTTTGCAGGCCATACCAAAGGGACAATATGAAGCTTCCATGGCGGTCGGTCTTTCATACTGGCGCATGATGCTATTGGTGGTCATGCCGCAAGCGTTGAAAGTCGTTATCCCCGGCATCGTCAACAGCTTCATCAGCCTGTTTAAAGACACCAGCCTTGTTTCCATCATTGGTATTTTCGATCTGTTCAACATTGTGCAATCTGGCTTCAACGATGCGAAATGGGCTTCCGCTCAAACTGGCAATACAGGCTATTTTGCATTGGCCTTGATCTATTGGGTTTTCTGTTTTTCTATGTCGCGTTATTCACAATTCATTGAGCGCAAGCTCAACACTGGTCACACGAGGTAATCATGTCTGAATCCGCAGTTGTTCTGAATAGCGTCAACAAATGGTATGGCCAATTCCATGTGCTGCGCGACATCAATCTTGATGTCAAAAAGGGCGAACGCATTGTTATTTGCGGGCCGTCAGGCTCAGGTAAATCCACCATGATCCGCTGCATCAATCGGTTGGAAGAACATCAACAAGGCGATATTATTGTGGACGGCATTCCACTCACCACAAATCTCAAAAACATTGATGATGTGCGCCGCGAAGTGGGCATGGTGTTTCAACATTTTAATCTGTTCCCGCATTTGACTGTTTTGGAAAATTGCACGCTTGCGCCAATTTGGGTGCGCAAAGAACCAAAAGCCCAAGCTGAGGAAACGGCCATGAAGTTTCTGAAGCGCGTAAAGATTCCTGAACAAGCCTTGAAATATCCCGGCCAACTTTCCGGTGGCCAACAACAGCGCGTGGCCATCGCGCGGGCATTGTGTATGAACCCCAAAATCATGCTGTTTGATGAACCAACATCAGCGCTTGATCCTGAAATGATCAAAGAAGTTCTCGACGTGATGGTCGATCTCGCGCAAGGCGGCATGACCATGCTGTGTGTGACCCACGAAATGGCCTTCGCCCGCCAAGTGGCCAACCGCGTTATCTTTATGGATCAAGGCCAGATCGTTGAGCAGAACGAGCCGAACGAATTCTTTTTGAATCCGAAAAGCCCCAGAACGAGATTGTTCCTCGAACAAATCTTGCATTAGCAATGCATGTCTTGTGCAAGGTCCATCGGGTTCATCGGGAAATAGCCACCTGGTGCGCATCTATTATTTATTGGATTGCGGCGAAAAGCCTCTTTTAATGCCGTAATTTGACTCACATATGATATGTAGGCTACAATCAAATAAGCATATGAAATATATGGATAATAATAATAAGCCTGTTGATTTCTGTTAACTTGAGATTAAATTCTAATGTGTTACTCTTTTATGTATTTGAGTTTGAAAAATGGTATTGCATAGCTACGGCCTTGTGCCTCCGTCTTCTTTTGAAGGTTTGTTTGCCCCGATAGCGGCAGCATCAGAAGAGCAATTTGCAAATTTTCTGGCAGCTGTTAATTCTCGAAAGGGTTTCCGAGATGAGGACAAACGTTGCGACGAGCTCTCTAAAATTTTGGATATATCCTCATCAGACGTGGGTATCTTGCTCAATGTTTTACGCGGGATTTACATTCGGTTTCGCTCTCTCGAAAAACGTGGTGCTTCATTTGACGACCTTTTTGGGTCTTTCGTAAAAGAAGGGTTGGGGCAAGACAAAGTTGAGCTTGAAACGCCAGATAATTCAAATCAATTAGTAGTTAGATTAAGCAAGTTGTTCCAAAAAAGTGAGTCTTTGGACGAAGCGGAAAAACTCAACAGACTCCGCAAAGGTTTTCTCGATGGAGCCGTTACATTTTCGAGTTTTGTAGATTTGCGACCAAATTACACTGATGATCGAAAGAAAATTGTAGGTTATCTTCCAATTGTTCAGCTTCGAATATCTACAGATTCTGATGATGCTTCGAAGCAGAATACTGTTTTTCATTTGGATTCAAAAGCAATTGATGAATTGGCAGAAACCATTGAAGATATAAAATTGAAAATGAAGGCTCTGGCGAATCGAGAAGAATTGAAGGATTTAGTGTACTCCGATAGGGAGAACAGCTGAGTTGTTAAAGCAGCATGAAGAAAAAAAGACTGAAGCAGCAGCATATGTTTTCGCTCAAGGCTTCGTCTCGTCTGAAACTAAGCAAAAAGAATTTTTGGAACACGCTGTTCGGCCAGTAGATATTGACAGATCTAGACGAAGATATATCGCAAGGATTTCAACAAATTCTTTTCGCCCTGCAGTCGCAACGGTGATGGAAATGGCAGGCGTCGTCCAAAATGAATTAGTTTATTCGGATCGATTAATTGATTGCCTCGGTTCGTCAAATGCTATTTCGCAACTCAATAATAATATTTGGAACCAATTCAGCACTGAGACTACGGGTTTACTCTTAAAACGTGTTGAAAAAATTCTAGAAAAAGCAGTTCCTCCGAATGATAGCGGAGACTTATTTGCAAGTTCCGTCAAATTGAATATGCCATCTGCTGAGCCATTTGCAAACGTAAAACCGAAGCTTTCTTCAGTTTTGGAGTTTGCGCCCAGCAAGTATCTCATTTCAATCGTCGAACTTGGGATTTCTAAATTTGCCAATGAATTAAAACCCGAAATTCGCTCTGGCGCGTTACAAGAATTTCTTAGTGATGGTCATAAATCAAATCGTGGGCAACTGATTGCCAAAAAGTTAAAAAATCTAATTTCAACAATAGCATTCAGACAAGGTGATGATCTGGAGCCTAAATTGGCCATGACTGTTGATGGTGAATTTAACAGCATCTACCTCTCTGCGTTTGGAGACGTATTTCCATTCTGGCCGACAGATTTACCTGAATTCCAGTCGACGCTTCGATCCGATTTGATCAAGCATCTTGTGCAGGGCGGCAAATACGAAGGTACTTGGGGCAAGCTTGTTGTTGAGAACGATGAATTGTCCACAATCTATTTCGAAAACACTGTTGCGAAGCTTGGAAATGGAAGGCCCAAAACCAAAGCACCTCGATTGCCTCGGTAAATAGGGGGTTTGGTTGGGTAGTTATTCACTTCTTCATGCAACTGACTTTCATTTGTGTATTGAGCCCAATAGAAAAAATCGATTTGCCCTTTTCAGAGAAGGAAAACAGGATTCTCTTGAAGGGTTTGCCCAGACCACATTTAGAAACTTTCAGTTGAAGGGAATTGGACAAATAGTTTCTGGCGGAGGTTTGGCGGTTGGGCCATACCAGCGCTATTTTGAGGACTTCTATTTTTCCAGCTATAGACCAGAGGTGTATGAACAATTCGCTAGATTTATACATTTTAATGAAGCAGAAATAGATTTGCTGGTTCTTACTGGTGATATGGCGACTACCGGCATGGCTACCGATTTAGCGCTGGCGGAAAATAGGTTTAAGATCAATCCGAATTGGTTGGGTGAAGGTAGTGCAAACCACTATCGGCCCCCTTTACGTGATTCCGTTCCCTCTTTGGTAATTCCGGGTAATCATGACAGATACAAGGATGGTATAGGAACCGCTGGGGGAACCAATTTTGATCTTTCGTTTAATGGATTTTGGCAGACCATACCCTCTGTCACTGGGCGCGTTACTTGGGAGGGCGTAGGGCGTGATGATGCTCTTTTAATTATAGGTGCAGATTTCAGTTTGAAATCAAACCAAGACATTAAAGAGCGTGGATTAAAACGTCTTGGTCGGATACTTGGGCGCGGTTTAACACATGCTGATGTGCTGCAGGATTTAGTTCAATTAACTTCATCGCTGAAACTTAAGCACTCGAACGCAGCCTTTGTTTGGGCGATTCATTTCCCTGTTGGATTAGTTGAAGATGATAATTTAGCGCTCTTAAATTGGCAGCAAATAAGGCACGAAGCTGGTATTCACGGGATCCAATTAATTCTTTGCGGGCACATTCATAAAAGAACGAGAATTGACCATACAGATTGCAAAGTTTTGGTTGCTGGCAGCTGTTGCGCGGTAGACTTTGACGAAGACCACACGTTCACAGTGCTCGACTTTGAAACCGATAATTCAAAAATAATAAGTATTGTCCGGAAGGACTTTAGGTTTGAAGTGGATACCTTCAAGCCGATGCCACCCGAACAACTAAATTTCCAATAAAAAACCCGGCGCTTTTGCACCGGGTTTTCAATTTCAGTCAACTGCCGATTAGCAGCTGTAATACATATCAAACTCAACCGGATGCGGGGTCATGCGGTAGCGGTCTTGTTCTTCTTGTTTTAGTTCAAGATAGCTTTCGATTTGATCCTTGGTGAATACGCCGCCTTTCAGCAGGAACTCATGATCGGCCTTGAGTGAGTCAATTGCTTCTTGCAAAGAACCGCAAACGGTTGGAACTTTCGCCAATTCCGCGGGTGGCAGATCGTACAAGTTTTTGTCCATTGCTGGGCCGGGGTGGATTTTGTTCAAGATGCCGTCAAGGCCAGCCATCACCACTGATGCAAAGCACAAATAAGGGTTCGCCGTTGGGTCAGGGAATCGCACTTCCACGCGCTTGGCCTTTGGGTTGGATGTGAACGGGATACGGCACGAAGCTGAACGGTTGCGTGATGAATAAGCCAGCAACACGGGCGCTTCATAACCCGGCACCAAACGCTTGTATGAGTTTGTTGATGGGTTGGTGAAGGCGTTCAAAGCCTTGGCATGCTTGATCACGCCGCCGATGAAATAAAGGCAGAGTTCCGACAAATCAGCATATTGATTGCCAGCCATTTGTGGCTTGCCGTCCTTCCAAATCGAGAAGTGACAATGCATGCCAGAACCGTTATCGCCCATGATGGGCTTGGGCATAAAGGTTGCGGTTTTGCCATAAGCATGAGCCACATTGTGGATCACATATTTGTAAATCTGCATATGATCAGCAGCCATGGTGAGCGGTTGATATTTGGTGCCAAGCTCATGCTGCGATGATGCAACTTCATGGTGATGCTTTTCAACGCTAAGGCCCATCTCGCCCATGACGGAAAGCATTTCGCCGCGCATGTCTTGGGCGCTGTCCATCGGGTTCATCGGGAAATAGCCGCCCTTGGTGCGCATGCGGTGGCCCATATTGCCGCCTTCATAATCACGGTCGGAGTTTGTTGGCAATTCGATGCCGTCAAGCTTGAAGCCCGTGTTGTAAGGGGATGTGGCAAACTTCACATCGTCGAAGATAAAGAATTCAGCTTCTGGGCCAACGAAAATTGTGTCACCCAGCTTGGTTGACTTCAAATAGGATTCGAGGCGCTTGGCAATGCCGCGTGGGTCGCGGTCATAGCCTTGGCCTGTGCCAGGATCGATGATGTCACAGAACACAGCCATTGTTGTTTGCGCATAAAATGGATCCATGTGGATCGATGTTGCATCTGGCATCAAGATCATGTCTGACTCGTTGATGGCCTTCCAGCCCGCAATCGACGATCCGTCAAACATCAAACCTTCTGTCCAAGCCTCTTCATGCATTTGGCTCACATCCATGGTCAGATGTTGCATCTTGCCGCGCGGATCAGTGAAGCGCAGGTCAACATATTTGACATCCTTGTCTTTGATCATCTTCAATGCTGCGGCGATTGGGTTAGCTTCTTTAGCCATTTGGTTTAAGTTCCTCTGATTGGCGTCTGTTTAATGAAAATTGTTATAGCGCGTCGTTGCCTGACTCACTGGTGCGAATGCGGATAGCTTGTTCGATCGTGGAAATAAAGATTTTCCCGTCACCAATGCGGCCTGTGTAAGCTGCTTTTTTGATTGCTTCGATGGCTTTTTCGACAAGATCGTCGGCGACCACGATTTCAAGTTTAACCTTGGGCAAGAAATCGACAACATATTCAGCGCCCCGGTAAAGCTCTGTGTGTCCCTTTTGTCGGCCAAAGCCTTTGGCTTCTGTCACGGTAATACCTTGAATACCTACTTCTTGAAGAGCTTCCTTAACTTCATCAAGCTTGAAAGGCTTGATAATGGCTTCGATTTTTTTCATGTAGGTTGGGCCTCTTTTCAGTTACGGGCGAAGATGCACGGCTCGTGCCAGTTATTATCATATGTAATATCAATGGGTTGATACAGTTTCCAACAAATAGCGACTCTATGTTTGATTAGTTATAAAGCAGTCTGCTCAATAATTATGCAATTTAATGATGGCAATCGGAGTTGCAAGTTAGCTCTAAGCGCCTAGTTTGTGGCCCATAAAATGGAGAAACCTAATGTATCTAGAAATGTTTAGGCTTGATGGCAAAGTGGCGGTGATCACTGGTGCAGCGCGTGGCATTGGTTTTGCTGCCGCTGATGCATTATCGGAGGCGGGTGCAACAGTTGTCATTGCCGATATGGACGGCCCCGCAGCTGCAAAAGCAAGCGGCGTTTTGACGAACAAAGGACGAAAATCGAGCAGCATAATTTTGGACGTCACTGACCCCCGCGCAGTTGAACGCGTGCATGAAGAGATAATGAAAATTCATGGGCAAGTAGATGTGCTTGTCAACAACGCAGGAATTGCAATCGCCTTTAAGCCTGCCGAAACTATGGAAGACGCATCTTGGTTGAAAGTCATCGATGTAAATCTCAACGGCGTATTCTGGTGTTGCCGCACATTCGGGAAATCGATGCTGGAACGGGGTGCCGGAAACATTATCAATCTCGGTTCAATGTCGGCTGATATTGTGAACTATCCGCAAGAGCAATCAAACTACAACGCGTCCAAGGCTGGGGTACATCACTTAACGAGGTCTCTTGCTGCTGAATGGGCAGCGCGCGGAGTGCGGGTGAACGCCGTAGCGCCGACTTATATCGAAACCGAACTCACACGCGAATTTATCAAAAATTCGGAAGTCAGTAAGCACTGGTTAGATGGAACACCAATGGGCCGCTTTGGCCAGCCGTCAGAAATTGCATCCGTCATATTATTTCTCGCGAGCAATGCTTCAAGCTTGATGACAGGGTCAATCGTGAGTGTTGATGGGGGCTATACTTGCTGGTAATTTGGAAGTGACTCATCTAGTAAGCCTCAAACCCAATTCTGAGGAGCGCAAATCATGGCCAAACCCGCAACGAAAAAACATAAAATTGCTTTGCTGACGGCCGGTGGCTTGGCCCCTTGTTTGTCGGCAGCTGTTGGTGGTTTGATCAATGAATATTCCAAAAAACTTCCCAAAGCCGACATCATCGGCTATCGCAATGGATATATGGGATTGCTCAAAGGCTGGTCGGTTAAAGTTACACCCGCCGCCCGCCGTCAGGCTTTAACATTGCTGGAACACGGTGGTTCACCCATCGGCAACAGCCGGGTGAAATTGACGAACGTGAAAGATTGCATCAAGCGTGGTCTGGTTCAAGAAGGCCAGAACCCCTTGCATGTGGCCGCTGAACAGTTGGTCAAAGACGGCATTACTATTCTGCACACCATTGGTGGCGATGACACCAACACAACGGCAGCTGATTTGGCGGCATATCTCGCTGCCAACAATTATAATCTCACTGTGGTTGGACTTCCCAAAACTGTTGATAATGACGTGATCCCAATCAAGCAAACTCTGGGTGCGGTGACGGCTGCAGAGCAGGGTGCAATCTTTTTTGAAAACTGCATCAATGAACAATCCACCAATCCGCGCATGTTGCTGATCCATGAAGTTATGGGCCGAAACTGTGGTTGGTTGACTGCTGCCACCGCCGAAACATATCGCAAGCGCTTAAATAAACTGAAGTTCGTTCCCGATTTCAATTTGTCTATGGCGCACAAAGATATTGACGCAGTGTATATTCCCGAAATTGCAATCGACCTTGAATCCGAAGCCAAGCGTTTGAAAAAGATCATGGACAAGAAAGATTGCGTCACAATTTTCTTGTCGGAAGGAGCTGGCGTGAACGACATCGTGGCAGAAATGAAGGCGCGTGGTGAAGAAGCCGAGCGCGATGCTTTCGGCCACGTAAAGATCGATAAGATCAACCCCGGCGCATGGTTCGCCAAACGCTTTGCCGACATGGTAGATGCAGAAAAAACGTTGGTGCAAAAATCGGGTTATTTTGCGCGTTCAGCCAAAGCCAACAAAGAGGATTTGGTTTTGATCAAGTTGATGGTGAAGCATGCCGTTAAATCTGGACTGAAAGGCGAGAGCGGTGTTGTGGGCCATGATGATGACAAGAAAAATGTTCTCCGCACCATCGAATTCCCGCGCATCAAAGGCGGCAAGGAATTTGATACCAAGACCAAATGGTTTGAAAAATTGTTAAAAGACATCGGCCAGCCAAAGGGCGCTGCGGTTAAAGTCGCGCATTGATGAAAGGGCCAAGCCCGCTGCTTTTGCTGATTGGCACTGGCACGATGCTTGGCCTCAATTTTCCAATCGGCAAAATGGCAATGTCCAATGGCGTCAATCCCGCCTTGTGGGCGGCGATGATTTCGCTTGGTGCTGGTATTGCAATGTTGATGTTGGCCTATTTTTTTAATCAAGCCAATGAACGCGGAAAGTTTCCAATCAAATATGCATTTGTGTCTGGCTTCTTGTCTTATGTAATGCCGAATTTACTGACCTTCATGGTCATCACCAAAATTGGTAGTGGATTGGCCGCTGTTATGTTTGCGCTTTCGCCGGTTGCCACTGCAATGTTATCTATCGTCATGCGCGTGCGTCCGCCCAATGTCTGGGGCATGATTGGAATTGCCTGTGGCCTCGTTGGGGCTTTGATCATAGTTTTTGGTCGAAATGCGAACTTGGAAACCAGCAGCTCGCTTTGGATCGTTTTAGCTTTGCTTATTCCTGTGTTTTTAGGGTTAGGAAATGTCTACCGAACTTTGGCTTGGCCAAAGGATGCATCGCCGCATTTTTTAGCAGCTTATACTAATCTGGCAGCGGTTCCCTTTTTGATTGGAATTTCGATGTTTAACGGATTTGATCTGAAGCCGCTTCTTCAAATCCCCGCACTCGTGGCCGTACAAATATTAGTTTCAACCTCAATGTTCTTAATGTTCTTTCGTTTGCAGCAAATTGGCGGCCCAACCTATTTAAGTCAGATCGGTTATGTTGCCGCTGCTGTTGGTCTCCTTATTGGCGTGGGCTATTTCGGCGAATCTTACCCACTCTTGGTTTGGGTTGGAGCAGGGGTTGTGGCCTTGGGCGTTGCCGTGTCAACATGGGGCGGGATGCACAAGACCTGAGGCACTGCGCAAAGTGGACGTTGATCTTGCATTAATATTGGCAGTCGATTGTTCGTCCAGTGTGGACGCAGGCGATTTTCATTTGCAAATGTTTGGCATTGCCGATGCGCTGCGCCAACCGCAGATTTTAGATGCCATCCAATCAGGTGCTAATCAACGCATCGTTTTTTCGCTCGTTCACTGGTCAACAAAACTGAGCCAGCACATCGCTATAAAATGGCGAAAGTTGGAGACCGAGGTTGACCTTTTTGAAACCGCCGCAAACATTGAAAAAGCCGAGCGCCAATGGTTGATCGGCGGAACGGGATTGGCGGCAGCAATTGATTTCTGTGTGGCGCTGCATGCAAAGTTACCCGGCCAAGCCGAACGTCGCGTGATCGATGTGTCAGGCGATGGCGAAGACAATGATGGTGGTGACGTGCCATATTCGCGCGATGCAGCGCTCGTTCAAGGCATTTCAATCAACGGCTTGCCTATCCTTGACGGTTCGCATTTCATTGAAGCCTATTATCGATACCGCGTCATCGGCGGCCCGGGCTCATTTGTTATGCCTGCTGCAAACTCATCAGCCTTCAAAGAGGCGATGGCACAGAAACTGCTGAAAGAAATCGGGCCGCAAATGGCGTGATCTAACGCGCTGCCCAAAGTAGTCCGCGCCGCACAATTTCTTTCATTTGCGGCACTGCAAATTCATCTGCTGTATGGCCAAGCGCCGAATAAAACACACGTGCTTTACCA
>JAYTUV010000100.1:0-20641 GCA_043744395.1 Aestuariivirga sp. | reverse complement strand
ACCAGCCAAAAGCTGATCCAATAGTTCTTTCTCGATAGCCATGTGATTCTCTCCTTGTTATCACTATGGCCCCGCGCACAAGATTCCTGACACTCCCGTTTATGGCGATGAGCAAACCCGCCCCGATGTTACAATACGACGTGACAGATGGCGCAAATATCAAGGCCGGATTGATCCTTCTCGCCTCGTGTTCATTGATGAGACTTGGACCAAAACCAATATGGCTCCACTGCGAGGTTGGGGAACACGGGGCAAACGCTTGATCGCTAACGTGCCCCATGGCCATTGGAAAACGCTCACTTTTCTTGCCGCTTTGCGCTGCGACAGTATACCAGCACCTTGCGTCTTTGATGGCCCAATCAATGGCGAAAGCTTTCTGCTCTACGTGCAGCAGATTTTGGTTCCCACACTCAAGTCCGGCGATATTGTGATCATGGACAATCTTGGCAGCCACAAGGCCGAAGCCACAAGCCAAGCCATCAAAGCCGCAGGCGCGAGGCTGATCTTTCTGCCACCCCCCGCCTTCGCGGGGGCAGGCTCTACAGTCCTGATCTCAATCCCATCGAGCAATTCTTTTCAAAGCTCAAACACCATCTACGCAAAGCTGAAGAACGAACCGTCGAAACCACCTGGCAGCGTATAGGAGCAATTCTCAAAACATTACCAAGAGCAGAATGTGCCAACTATTTCAAAAATTCAGGATATGGTTCCGTGTAAAGTCATTCCGCTCTAATACACTTGTCATCTGGTCGGGCGTGACGCGGACTTACGACTATTTTTCCACCACGGCAGGTTATTACAACTAAACCGTTATTCGCGCATATTTTTACTATCGATATTTGAACGGTACTCATCAACACAGATAATTTATCAACAGATGCTCCAATATCAGTCAGCATTGATCGAGCAAGTTCAACGCAACTACTTTGGCGTCCTGAAAGTGTCAGAGATTTATAGGTTCCAATTGATATCGCTCCCGTAGTAGGATCTTTGCGCAGGACGGGCTCGGTCGCGTTTTCCTCTTTAACCAAAGACTCTGCAGGATTAAAACCGTCTGGCGTGCCGAAGGCGCTAGCAGGGATGTCGTCGGCTTTCAGAGTGCCTTGGGCATCTGCTGGCTTGGGAAACTCTACTATTGGCGATATCGGTACGCGAGTAACGTTGAGACTTCCTTTTTGACCATCAGTGGTATTCGCATCAACAGCAGTTGCGACCTTGGATTGGAATTGAGGTTGAGTAGGTAAATCAGATTTTGCGTCGTTGATCAGATAAGCACTTTGTCGAGACAAATTAAAGCGACTCAAAAAGTCAAAATCCTTCCGATTTCCCAACAAATATTCTACCGCTATTAGATTGAACAATGCGAACCAAAATAATGAACGACCGATTGTTCGCCTTCTGCTAGCCGAGGTAAGATGTAGTTTCTCTGACCTATGTCGGTTCAAAGAAGCGTCCGTTTTATCGATTTTTCACTTTGGCCCAGCAGCTCTAGATTGCTTGCAATGTAAGGATTTTCGGGATCAAGTTCATGAGCCTTCAATAAGAGGAATTTTGCCCTTTTTATATCGCCTCGCAGAAGTTGTGAATAGCCGGCGTTGTTATATACCGTTGCATTTGTCGGTGACAGCATCAAGACTTTCTGATACGCGCCATCAGCGAGATCAAACCTGCGCAATTGGTCGTAGGTCGCGGCCAGCCCAAGCCAAGCTTCAAGATCTTTGGGTTCGAGCTCCACAGCTTTGCGAAAATTGATTTCAGCCAGACCATAATCTCCATTGTGAAAGCCAACTTTTGCGGTTCGGAGAAAGCTATCAGAAGGATAAAACTGAGGATCTTCTGTTTTCAAATTTGATTCTTGCAGTAGTCGATTTTCGGAAGAAGGCTGACAAGCTCCTAACAGTGCTGAAAGCGAAAAAGCCAAACAAAAATTTAGCCTCATGGTTATTTTCATTTTCACTTTCCAATCCTATCGTTAATGCGCATTTAGCGCGGCGAATAGCTTAATAGCAACGGGCATCAAGGTAATTCCCAAAATAACCGGGAAGATAAAAAACGCAAGCGGCAACACAAGTTTGACCGGCAAGGATTGAGCCTTCTCTTCTGCCCTCGAAAGACGCTTCGCCCGCATTTCGTCACTGAAAACACGCAAAAACTGAATTAAACTAGTTCCCAATTCCTCCGATTGCTGAATGAGGGTCGTAAACGATTTCGCTTCTTCAATCCCAAGTCTCCCTCCTAAGTTTTCCAATGCATCGCGAGTTGACCGCCCAGCACGAAGTTCTAGCGACATGAATCCTAAATTCCGTGACAAAGAGGGAAAACTGCGAGCCAACTCACGACCCACACGGTCAATTGCTCCGTCGATACCAATACCCGCCTCAACGCAAATGACGAGCAAATCGAGAAAATCGGGGAACCCCTGACGATGCTCTTCGCACAATCTGTCTCGGCGTAAGCTAACTATCACGCGTGGTAGCATATAGCCCAACAAGGTCATAACGAGACTGGCGATCACCAAAACAAAAAACGCATGTTTGGGATAAAGCCGACCGTAAGTGCTGGCGGTCAAAATGCCAAATATGATCGCGGTTGCTATTCGCAATAATTGATAAATTATGACCGTACGGTTTCCATAATATCCGGCACCGTTCAGAAATATCTTCAATTCGCTTTTTCGCGCTTCATCTTGAGGCATAAATCTTGCGAGGGCGGATGTCCTACTGTGGCTGTCAATTAACCTGTCGATTTCGCTATTTTTTTCCGGTAAATTTGAGCCGGCGGCCGCCAATGTCCTGCGGCGCACAGCAGACCAGCCTGTCGTCATGCTCGCAATTGCAATTGTTAGCAAAACAACACTGCAGAAAACAGCGACAAGGAATATCAAATCACCTCTGGCTAATATCAATTGAATGAACTGTTGCATAAATTTGAACTCAGAATTTAAAGTTTATCATCTTATACATGATGACGTTTCCAATAAACGACCAAACACAAAGGCCCACTATCGTCACTTTGAACAGCGGGTCTTGCCAAGCATCGGTATAGTATTGGGGGTTAGGGAAATAGATTGAAGCGAAAATGAGAATCGGGAGAATGATCAACCCATATGCAGAAAATCGTCCTTCGGCAGAAAGCGAGCGCACTTTGCGACGCAATTGAAATCGATCTCGAAGAACTTTTGACAGATTTTGCAAAACCTCACTCAAATTACCGCCTGATCCGGACTGAATGGAAACTGCAGTTACCAATAGCGACAAGTCTGCTACTCCTACGCGGTTCGCCAAGTTGCCAAGTGCGCGCGGCATTTCTAGCCCATAGGTCATTTCATCAACTGTTAAACCAAATTCGGTACCCACAGGGTCTGGCATTTCTCGTCCCACAAGACCAAGCGCCGTTGGAACAGGGTGGCCAGCTTTCAGACTTCGGACAATTACATCAAGGGCATCTGGTAGTTGTTGGGTGAAAGTCGCGTGGCGCCTTGATCTAATAAAGCCAACGATACGAATGGGTAGAAAAATACCCAAGAAAATTGCTGCACAAAAATCAATTAACACATGGAACGAAGTGAAAGTCCTCAATATTAAAAAAAATGCTGAGAAAACACCCATCATTATGACTACAAATTTACCTGTCGTGATGCGTAGGCCAGACTGAATTAACAGCTTTGCAAACCGACCTGTAACATCAAAATTGCGGTCCAATATTCCACGTTGCTCTTTCAACCGAACCATCGCCTGCTCGCCAACGAAACCCTCAGACATAACCTTCAAGCGGCGATTGACACTCCGCGTGCGCGACACCGGCGCCACAAAAGCCAAATAAATTGCTTCGACAAAAAAAATAGCTGCCGTTGCAACACAGACCAAAAAAATCAGTTTTGTGAGTGCAATATTATCCATTTTTATAGCTGTTTGCTCGGATCAAAATGCGAAGCCGGAACATGAAGTCCGCGCGAGGCCAGCTCACCTAAAAATTTAGGTCGAATACCACTGGCCTGAAAATAACCTACGATTTCTCCATCAGCCGAGGTTGAAACGCGGTTAAAGCGGAATATTTCCTGCATTTGTATCACGTCACCCTCGATTCCACTGATTTCACTGATGCTTACGACACGGCGTTTGCCATCACTCAGTCGTTGCAATTGTACCACCAACTTAATAGCTGCTGACACTTGTGAGCGAATGCTTTGAATGGTCATTGGATAACCCGCCATGCCGATCATTTGCTCGAGGCGAGAAAGCGCGTCACGTGTGGTATTTGCGTGAACGGTGGTCATCGAACCTTCATGGCCTGTGTTCATCGCCTGCAGCATATCAAATGCTTCCTCACCTCGGCACTCACCGACAATGATACGGTCGGGCCGCATGCGAAGTGCATTTTTTAGAAGTTCACGCTGCCGAATTTCTCCCTTGCCTTCGATGTTTGGAGGGCGAGTTTCCATACGGCCCACGTGAGGCTGTTGCAATTGCAATTCAGCCGCATCTTCAATCGTGATCAGCCGATCTTCAGGCGCAATAAAAGAAGAAAGGGCATTCAGCATAGTCGTCTTGCCTGAGCCAGTTCCGCCAGAGACAACAATAGAGATACGGCCCGCCACAGCAGCGGCAAGTAAAGCTGCCATTTCTTTTGATAGACTGTTGATGTCTACAAGCTTATCCATTGAATAAGGTCGTTTTGAAAATTTACGGATCGACACCAAAGGACCGTCCACAGCGATCGGCTTTATGGCAACATTAACGCGCGAACCATCAAGCAAGCGCGCATCACACATAGGCTGACTTTCATCAACACGCCGCCCCACAGTCGAAACAATTTTATTGATGATCCGCAGCAGGTGATCTTCGTCTTTGAAGCGTGCCGTAGTAAGCTCAAGTTGCCCGCGCCGCTCGACATAAATCTGACGGTGTGTGTTGATCAAAATATCATTGATTGAATCATCTTTGAGCAGTGGTTCAATGGGCCCCAGACCAGTCATTTCGTGAAGAATATCGTCAACGAACGTTTCAAGTTCTTGCGCATTGAGGATGATCTTCTCAGTCACCACATGCTGCGAAACCAACTCATGGATTTGGGGCCGCATTTCTTTTTCAGACAGCCGATCCGCAGCGGCAAGGTTAATCTCATCAATTAACCTACGGTGAATTCGTAGTTTTGCTTCAAGCAGCCGTTGAGGAACCGAAGACTGCTCACCCTCAGGCGCAGAACGTGATTTTGAAACCTCCAATGGTGCTGCCATTGCATCTGCGCGCGACGAAGTGTCTGGCACCCCAGCGGTCGTTCTACGAAGTGAAAAGCGACCCATTACCACAATTATTTTCCAATTATTTTCGCGAGATCGACAACGATGCAATTGTTCTTCTTGATGTCAGTCGTAGGCACCCCACGATCAATGGCCTCACGCACCAGACTATCATCACTCCGAATGAAGCCTGCTAGAGAATCACGTAATAATGTCTTGGCCTCACTGGCGGATAGGCGCCCAGCAAAAAAAGACTTGCTGTATTTATTGACGATCACCTTTGGAACGACTTCACCTTCATAGTGGGCCGCAATGTCATCCACGATGCGGCGTGCAGATTTAAGGCCGGGAACTGTAAAGTCCGTCACTATATAAACCTGACTTGAGCCAAGGATGACGCTGTCGCTCCAGCTTTCAGCATGGTTCGGCAGATCTACGATCAAGCTCTGGTATTTCTGAGTCGCAAGATCAAGCGTTCGGGTGATTATGTCGGCGCTAAAATTAAATTGCTCGGCAAATTTCCGGTGCGCAGAAATGACACTGACTCCGCTTTTATGAGTGGCCGTCATCGTATCAAGCATGTGGCTGTCCAGCCGATTGGGATCCGAAGTGAGTTCGTCGAGTTGCCAGTTAGCAACCAGATCGAGGTAATCGGAACAGGCCCCAGCGACGAGATCAAGATCGACCAGACACGTGGAGGCTGGCGCAATCCCACCACGGGCCTGATGTAATGCCGCGTGGATCGCAACCGTCGTTGTGCCAACGCCACCGCGCGCACCTACGAAGGTCAAACATTTCACCTCTTGACGCTTGGAATCCGCTTGGCTGATCACCCGACCACAGGCTGAGATAAGTTCTCCCGGGCTCAGCGGCGTCTTGAGCCAATCTGAAACATGCAAACGCAAAAACCACCGCAACAAAGCATCTTCAACCGATGGCGACAGAACAATAACTGGAATATCTTGCGGACGATCAAGCATAAACCGGTCGAATTCTTTGAGCGAAACTTCGCCTGTAGCATTGAGATCATAAACAAATATGCTCACGTCTTTGCTTAAAGTATTTGGGGTGACCGTGGAGCTTTTTATCAAAAGAAGTTCAACGCCGTCGCGCTTCGCCACAAACTCTTTCAGCTGTTTGCTCATTTCGGGGTCTTGGGTGACAAGAGCGATTTGCAATATGCGCTTGCCTTTTTTGCCGGATCGATTGAAAATCTGAAGCATGTTAGCTTCCAACCGCCGATAGATCTTCGCCCGTAATTGTGGTGGCAAAGGTGGGAAGGCTGATTGAAGTAATGCCCGCAAGGCCACCAACAAGCGTGAAATTATGGCTCAAGCCAGTCAAGCTCACTGTGATGGTAGGCACTGGGCCGCCGGGCCTGCCCGCATAGCCAAGACCCGTGTATTGATAGCGCACTTTCACGTTTATGGGGGTTAGAGCCGCCCCGTTCTGGTCACTCATCCCGCCGAGGATGTTGCACATGCCGATATTCAAGCCAGTGCCGTTGCAAGTTGTGCCATTGCCACGACCGAAAAAAATCGTCTGCATGGCGGCGGCAATATAATTTCCAGTGTTGGTGCAAGTTCCTGTGGCACCTGTTGCGCTGGTCGTGGTGCAAGTATAATCAAATGTTGGCATCGGATCACCCGGTAACACAGCGCCACCAACGCCTGTCAGAGTAGGCAAAACACCTGCAATTGGATTTGACACCGTCGCAAGGCGCGCACCAAGTTGCGTGGCCTTGGTTGCAAGGTTCCACTTGAAATAGATTTGCGCAAAATCAATGGTGCCGAACAGGATGATGAAAAACGTAAACGCGGCAGCCGTAAACTCCAGCATCGCAGCGCCGCTTTCATCACTCCACAAATTTGGGCGCTTACCTGACACCAAAAAGCCTCTCTGTATGCGACAAACTGAAGACGGGAACCGCAAGGTTAAAATATGACATAAATCCGAGGGATTGGTAAGGAACAGTTGCAGTTACGGTTACCGTGTAAACGTTGCCCGTTTTGTAATCGCGCCCACGGCAATCGGCGTGGTTTGCTACTGTGCCACAAAGCGTGCCATCGTCTAGCAAGGAATTGTATAGAACCGACACTTGCGAGCCAGCAACTGTTGCACCCGATGCGTTGTTCCACCATAACACGCGGCAATAGGCAGCGGTGCAACTGGGGTTGGCTGCCGCGTTGCACGCAGTTGTGTTATTAGTTTGTCCGGTCAAGGCAATACAGGCTGCAGTCTTTTGTGTGGGGATCGAAAGTGCAGGATTTAACGAGCTATATGGCAGGCCTGCGGCATAGCGCGCCGCATCGCGCACGCCATTGAAAATCAAATGCTCATTGTAAATCGCATTGCCAAATTCAACCACGCCAAGGCCAATAGACAACACCACGGGTATAACCACTGCCACTTCCAACAAGGCAGCACCCGATTTGTCTGCTGCCAATTTGTTGATTTGTTTGCCAAGCCACATGCGGCACCCCATCACCGATAAAGCTGCACGCGGTCACGCGCCGTATTTGTGCTGTCGCCAGGTTGATCTATTCCCACCATCTCGGCCCACAAGTCACCATCTGTATTGTTTGTGTTGATCCTGTTTGCCTGGGTGTTATTGCTTCCGTTTCCGCCACCCATAGGCTCTGTCATGAAAAATCTCACGAAAGCCACTACGGGGTAAGGTCCGCCGTTGCTGCCACTGAGCTTGTATGTATTGCTTGCTACCAACGCTTTACAATTCAACACTGCCGCATGAAAAATGCGCCTATCTGGATTTGTTATCACGGGCGGCGGCGTAGTCTTTGTCGTAGGCCCGCCATAACATGAAGGCGTGCCTTTTTCTCCGCCTGGTGGATTGCCGTTCGAATCGATATTCAGGTCCGCAACCCCTTGGCCGATTTCATACTGATAAACATCATAGCGTGTAACGTATTGTCCCTGCAGCGGGCCCGGGAGCGCCGCACCGTTGTGACTGCGGCTCCAATATGTGGTTTTATCCCACACTCCATCGCCCATCCGTCCGCCCATGTTTGGGCAAGTACTGTTGAAACAGGTATCCTGCAAAAGTTTCGAAGCATTTGTGGTCGGAACTGGATCAGTGGGGTTACATGCACTGCCTTGACCATTGCCGTTCTTGTCCGTCGCCATTCCCTTGCGAGTATCGAGTGCTGGCCGGAACGATTCATTGTTCTGGTATTTTGCCGGATTGTTCATCGGCCCTTCATACATGTCAAACCGCGTGTTAAAGCCAAACCGAACCGATTCAATTGCACCAGTGCGGAACTGTACACCATTGGCGATGTAACAGGCAGGGGGACTGTCGATACCAACAAGTTCCCTCAAATCCGCTGCTCCCGAACCGTAAGGTGACGGTGGCTGCAAAAATCCAAAGTTGCCCGGGAAATATTGCGCGGAGTTCCCGCCCGTTTGTTTCAGGTCGATCTGACGGCCAATCCTATCAGGATAATTCGTGCGATCGAAATGTTTCATCAACTCGACTGAATCCATTATGTCGATGTTGCCATTCGCTTCATAAGGGTTGCAGAGAAACATGGGCGTGAAATTGCACACTGCGGCATCGAAGCCAGCTACGGCTTCAGCGCTTGAACTGCTGGAATTGGAGGATGCGCCGAGGAATGTAGCGGGAAAAATAGTATTGAATGTTGTAGCATTCACCTTCACCTGCACGTAACGGGCAATTTCGGATGAAGCTATGACATTGGCCGGAGTTGCTGTGGGAAGACAGGTGTAGGGTGAAACCGCTCCTGTATCCAAACCGACTGGGGTAGCATCAAGCGGGGGAAGTTTTTCGAGGAAACAGGTGCCTACGTTGCTGGCATTGATCGTCACCACTGTTGTGGCAAATAGGCTTTGGTTTGTCGTCACCAGATTAGCGATTGCCCTATTGGCCCTCGTAATCGCCGTGGGGCTGCGATCTAACTCGCCTGCACCAGCCAGTGCCAAGGCATCGGCACCGTGTTGCAATGACGACTGCAAAGTTGACATACGGCCCACATCAATTGCCAGCAGGCTGAAGCCAATCAATACCGGAATAGCAATGCCAATGTAAGCAACAGCAATGCCCGATTTATCAGCGTGCAAATCCGTCCAGAATTTTTTCAATCGGCAACTAAATAATCTTCGCAAATTTGACCTCCAATACTCACTTCGTTGGAGTGTTAATGTTGATCGTTGTGCCCGCTGCGGCTGCGGGCGCTGCGAACTTCTTCAAATAATTTTCCATTATGTCCACGCCCTGCTGGCCTGGCATATCAAAATCAAAATCATTCAAATATCTGGGCCAAGGAGTTGGCGTTTGTATGGCGATGTTGGCGCGGTTTGCATCGCCGCCCGAAAGCGAGATGCCATCACTGCGGCTCATCGCATCATAGTCTTGGGCATGCGCTGAAGCTGAGGCCGCTAACAGGATAACAAAGATAGAAAGAAGTCCCTTTTGAAACAATGCCATCAATTCACCTTCCGAATATCAATAATGTGGCCATATTTGCCTTTGAAGCGAAGATCGAGGTCTTTTTTCGAAACTTCTTCTTTGCCAAACAGGAAAAATTCTTGCTCATTGGAAGAAACTGGATTCTGCAATGGATCATGAAGTTCTTGTTTATTGCCCACCGGAACCGCAAGACGAGGCGTGACGATAATAACGAGGTCGGATTCCTTTTTCTGGAATGACGAAGAACGGAACAGAGCACCAAGGATCGGCACATCGCCGAGCATAGGAACTTGGCTGATAGTTTTGGCATTCACGGTTTGCAGCAAGCCAGCAATGGCAAAGCTTTGGCCATTGCGCAGTTCAACCGAGGTGTTGGCCTTGCGGTTGGTGAAAGCAAAACTGCCATTGCTGCTGTTAGAAGCATCAATCTCGCTGACTTCCGGATTGATGCTCAAATTGATCAAACCATCCTCAAGAACGATAGGCGTGAAATTGAGCTGCACACCAAATTCTTTGTAAGTGGTGCTGCATTCTCGCTTCCCCGCATCCGATGTCGTGCACGTTTGTACAGGAACTTCACCACCTGCGTGGAAGCTTGCCGGTTGTCCAGACATCGTGGTGAGATTTGGCTCGGCCAAGCGGCGCGCCAAATTCTTTTGCTCAAGGGCGCTAATTAGTACATCGGGACTAGTTCCAGCTCCAAGAATATGTGCGATTATTGTTCCAAATGGCACAGCGCCGGAAAGAACAGGCGTCAGTACGCCAGAAACACCACTGCCCGTGTTATAACTTCCTCCACTTCCATTTGTGACCTTCCAGTTGATGCCAAAATCCTTGCCTGCAAGGCGGTTCACTTCCACCATGCGAACCTCAAGGTTCACCTGTTGGTTGGCCTCGATGTTCAACGAATTGGTCACCTGGTCGCCCGCAAAGTCGCGCGCAATGGACATGGCTTTTTCGGCCGCGGGCGAATTAGCAACATGGCCTTCCAACAACACACGACCGCCAACTGACCTTACCTTGACCGAACCGTTCGGCAGCGATTGACGCAACGCTTGGCGCATACCTTCCAAATCTTGGGTCACTTGAACATCAATAACGGCGATCAGTTTCTTGTTTACGTCAAAGAGGGTTACGTTTGTTGTGCCCAATTTGCGACCAAGCACATAAAGTGTTTTGTTGGTCAAAGCGTTGACATCAGCCGTTTCCGGATCGCCCACCACGATTTCCGAAAAAGCCATGCCGACGCGGATGGTGTCGGAACGACCCAACACAACGGTCAATTTGCCAACACGTTCACTGTCTGACAGCCTTATAATTTTTGCACCGGCATCGGCATGATTGACCAACAATGTCGTTGCACAAGCAAACAACAAGCTGCCCGCGATCATCGCCGCGCATCTTAGCAGTTCCAGTTGTTTGAACAGTTTCATTTCTTCAATTCATCCAATAGCGGTCAATTAAATCTTTCTGCTGGGACTTCGGTAACTTCTCGCTTGGTTCCGCGAGTTACTCCGATCGACAGCATTGTTGGGGCTTTCGCAACAACCACTTTTTCTGCAATCACCAATGGTTTGTTCGTGGCAAGCGCGCGGAGATTGGCTTCAAACTCCGCCAATTTGGCACGCAAGGCATCGTCACCTTTATTCGAATTTCCAGCATTTTGGACAGCCGCTTGAAGTGCCGCAAGCTTCGTGCGCAACTCTTCATCTCCTTGTCCTGTGGCCTTCAAGGCTTGCTTTACTGCATCATCCAAACTCTTGATTTTTGCGTCAAGCTGGGCCTGTGTGGAATTAAGCTTTGCATCGAGCAGGGCCTGCGATGCGTTTTGGGCATCTATTGCAGTTTGATAAACACTTGGCGATGACACCAACTCTTGCTCAACCACACGCCGTGCAGGAGCCTCATCAACCGACCCTGCCGAACGCAGCGTCAGCGACAAAGAACCCGTGGTCTGCGCCAACGCAATTTTTTGACCGTCAAGGGCCGACACTTCAACGGTTGCGACTTTGGCAAGAAGGGGATCGCTCTTTTTCTGGTCAGCAACTTGGTCAATGGCCAAGATCCGCACATTTTGGATCAAAATATCGGTGGTCGAACCATCGTTACCGCTGCCATTGTTGCTATTTTTTGTATATAAAACGTCAACTCTATCACCGGGTAAAACAAAGCCAGCCACGCCAGCCACATCATTGATGCGCACAGCAACGGCGCGCATGCCTGGCTTGATGATTGCAGAAAGCGAAGCCCTGGCCCCTGCTCCAGAAATTTTCCATTTGAGAATTGGTTCATTAGGGCTGATTGATGTCAGAACAATGTGGTCGCCATCGCCGATCAATGTGGCAACCTTGGCATAAGAACCATCAGGAATGCTTGATTTAGGCCAAGGAATTTCACGCAGCACGTCAGACGTCAACAATTCGCCAAAGGCCAAATCGCGCGAGGCCACGACAATGGTGCTGGTCTCAACCGCCGCCGGGGCCACCACCGACTGCTGAACCGGCGGATTTGCCCGGTTGCTCAACCAGATATTAGCCATAAACACCGAAATCGCACCAAAGACCAGCGCGATAATAAGCATCACTATTGTATTACCGCGCATCCAGTCTCCATTTGCCCCCGATAGGAGCCAGCCCCATTCTATCTAGTCGCTGAAGTCGAACGCAAATCCGGCTCCAGCTTTATTGTTTGAGTAAGTTATCCGGCAATTACGCAACCAGCGCCGAGGCTGGTGCAAAGCGCAGTCCAAGTTGTTTGGGCCCAACCACCAACGGCAGTCAAAACAGCCAAACCAACTGCTAATATCACACCCAGAAGTGCAGTATATTCGATAAACGCCGCACCGTCTTCATCTTGGTGAAGTTCGAAAAACATTTTCATTTTAACGCACTCCGTGAGACATCACTGACGGTCACCCGATAAAGACTCAGATGACCGCAGTGATGATCGCTTCCGCAATCTGATTAACTTGCAATCACGCAACCGGCGCCGAGGCTGGTGCAAAGTGTGCGCCATGTTGTGTTTGCCCAACCGCCAACTGCTGTCAAAACAGCTATGCCAACAGCCAAAATCACACCGAGCAAAGCTGTGTATTCAATGAAAGCTGCGCCGCTCTTGTCTTCATGTAGATCGCGAATAAATTTCGTCATTTTGATATTCCTCTCTTGGGTTACTCATAACTTTTTTAGAAAAGCAAAAATGAGATGCTCCCAATTTTGCCGTCAAGGCGTTGACAAATAAAAAGTAATTTAATCCTTCGCCATACTTTTAACGTATCATTAACATATTTGTAAGTCAAATCACGAGATTCGTGCGTCGTGCTGCAAATTAAAGAGTTATACTGATAAAAAATCTATGAATATCAATATATTAGCCTATGCAAACGTTCCGAATAAACGTGTAAATCATCGCATTTAAGAAGAGTAAAATCTCTACCTCTGGTTAATTTTGACGATTAATCCAATTTATAGGTTGTTTATTATATGTTTCGCGCCTCTTATTTCCCAAGTTGGAACTTGTTGCACCTTAGCTGACAGTCGAAAAGCTAATCAATTAACCAAGATTTAACAGGATCAGACTCAATATTGGTTATGGGAAAAAAAATTCAGATAAGCCACGCGATTTACGCTGTGCAAAACGGATTAGCCACTTGCCTTTTTCTGTTGTTATTTATTGCAGAAGGCTCGGCTTATGTGCAGGGTTCGCGCTGAACTTGGTTTTTCCAACTCTCATTCAATATCCCGATCATTATATCCGATCCAATTGAGGCGACTGGCGTAGATCATGGTTCACTTTGCTCTTACATTCACACTGTTTTTGTTTTGCCTCGCAGTTGTTTACGGAGCGGCTTGTGATGTAAGAACGTTCACAATTCCTAACCGTGTCTCTTATGGGTTGGTGGGGTTGTTTGTCATCTATGGCTTTTTGGTATGGCTCAACACACCCGAAATATATTTTCCGCAAATGCATAATGGCGAACTTCACATACCGCCAATTGCGATCAATGTTTTATTGGGTTTGGTGGTATTTGTGTTTTTTATTGTATTTTGGAAAGTGGGCTGGGTGGGTGGCGGCGACGTAAAATTTGTGAGCGCCATCTCATTGTTCATGGGGCTGGACTACGTTCTCATTTTTGTCATTTTGATGTCGGTCATCTCATTGCTGATGGTATTTGTATTGAAGTCACTACCGGATATTAGTTTATTATATCTCAAGCGACCTTTGCCAAACATAATTCTCAACCTGATCTCAAAAGTTAAGCAGCGCACGATACCCTATGGCCTGCCAGCAGCCATTGCCGCACTTATCTTAATCCCAAGTGTAATAGCTAAGATCTATTGAAAGACTTCGATACATGTTCAAAATCAACAAGGATATTCTACTCGACTTATTGTGGCGATTGGTATCATGCGTTTGCGTCGGGTATTTCGTTTACGGATTGCTCGTAGCTTATGTTGGGGATAAGACGCGCGTAACTCTCATTGCTGCAATTTTCTCGGAAATTGCCACCATTATCGTGTCCTTGCTTTCGCGTCGGCCAATGTCGCGTGATTGGAGCCCGCTTGCGGTAGCTGCCACGGCCTTTGCTGGCATTCTTTATTTGCCTTTGATTACAGTTACTTCAGTTAGTCACCTTTTGCCTGAGACTGTCTCTCTGGCATTACAAATTCTTGCAGTTCTGTGGGTGATCAATGCTAAAATTACTCTGGGTCGTTCATTCGGCTGGCTGCCAGCAAATCGCGGCATAGTTGACTCGGGTGTCTATAGGGTAATCCGTCATCCGATCTATTTTGGATATGCGCTCAGTCACATTGGATTTTTGCTTGCAAACTTCAACATCCAAAACACGTTGGTTTTAGCGGCAGTTTATGTCGCCCAAATCTACCGCATTCTGCAAGAAGAAAAATTCTTGATGCAAGATGCCGCCTACCGCGCCTATGCAGCCAATGTTCCTTACCGCCTGATCTATGGTATATTCTAAGTTAAAGTCTGTGCCCGAAGCCAGTGGAAATTGGAACGAGTTGCAACGTCCGTTTAACCAAGAGTTAGAGGTGCAGCCAGCTTTTGGGTCGGCAAAATATAAATTCGCAAGCGCATCACATTAACAAAGCTTTCAATTAACACGGCTTTAAAAACTTTCCGCCATAGTAGCGAGATGGACAAGAAGAGGCCTGACAGGTCAATAAAGTACCCACGCCAACACGATCTTGGCTTCAGGGTCGCTTTGAAGTGCGCATCATGGCTTGGGTTTACTCATCCATGACGGCGCTGACTGAATTCAACTACAATGACTGGCGCAGCAATTCTGCCCCCGTTCCTTCTCGGCCACTAAGCTGGATCGGAACAAGTTGGCCGTCACCCGTACATTCACTCACCAGAATATATCAGTCTCTGTCGACAACGATAGTTTCTAAGATCGAAGTAACACTTCAATCATTCAGGTCAGATCGCGTTAACGCAAACCCACTGACACTCGCAGCAATGATCTATACGACGGTCTTATGGGCATCCCTGATTGATTTGAATTCCGTGACCCAGCTCATCCCAGAACATGTTGCCCAATGTCTGGAAGTTGTTGCAGCACTTTGGGTGATTGCAGCAAGGCGAACTCTGAGCCGCGCCACTGTAAAGCCAGCCTCCTTGCGCGTCGTCGTCGACAGCGGTGCCTACAGGTTCGTGCGACATCCAATCTACGCGGGTCGCGCCATACTCTATGGTGCATTTATGATGTCAAACTTCAACATCCAAAACGCTGTGGTTCTAGCCACAGTCTATGCTGCTCAACTCTACCGCATATTCCAAGAAGAAAAATTCTTGATGCAAGATTCAGCTTACCGCACCTATGCTGAAAATGTGCCGTATAGATTGATTTATGGGGTTTTTTAAAAGCTCGGAACATATTTTTGCAGCATTACGGGTCATTTTAAAATCTTCGATTTATTTACGCCTAACCAACTAGACGCGACCCACCGCCTCATTGCACGGCCTTCAGAACAACAAATCGGCGCCTTTAATTTCAGCCTTTAATTTCAGCCTTTAACATCGCTGGTTGGCTCACTTTATCAATAGTCATCGTTCCCATTCCACCCCGGGCACTGAAGTTATTGACGACTAATGTCGCACTAGCACCATCACTACATGCAAGAACTATATGCAAGCCTTTACTAAATTTAACACGTTCCGAAGCGGATCTTCCGGCACATCGCCGTCCTGAACTTTCGGTGACATCATATCCGTCAGATGAAGCGATTGCTACCCAATTTATCCCTTTGGTAAAAAGCGTGTCGTCCTGTTCAGCTTGTAATACTGGTGAAAGTGCCATTGGTGGTTTATATTCAGTTCCTTGCGCGATGGCGACTTGGTCAACTTGTGCAGACTTACTTGCATCGGCTGAAACAGTTTCCGCAGGAGGAGCAACCTTTGCTGCTAGATTATTTTCAGGTTCTGCCGTTGCTAAAGAAAGATTATCTGCCGGAGGAAGGGTCAGATTGTTTCCATTTGATCTTTCGTTAGGCGACATGGGTGCCATCACACTTTCAATGCCCATTGTACTGCAGCCGCCAAGCAGCCCGATCATCGCCGAAAAAATCAGCGCTTGCATGATATAACTTACCGAAATTGAAGCAGAGTCTATCCTCTTTTCCAACTTTGGATTTGCAGAAGATGCCACCGTGACAACCATGTGCTTCACCAGTACGAGTATTTATAGTCATAATATAGCACAAATCCAGACTTTAGCCATGGACATCAGCAGAAGTAGCGTTAATCTGAAGATGCTTCAATTGAGACCTCCGAATAGTTGTTATGGCCAAGAATACAGAAGACCTTCAATTTGCGTCTGAATATAATGCCGCGCTGCTGCGTGGGCCTCCGCGCGGGGCTGTTTTTGGTGTCATGTTAATCGGCCTACTATTTATTGTTTTTTTTGGTTGGGCTAACTGGGCAAAGCTAGATGAAGTGACACGAGGTGAAGGCCGAGTTATTGCGTCGAGCAAAACGCAGCTCGTCCAAAGCCTCGAGGGCGGGATTATCAAAGAACTGCTGGTGCATACCGGCGATACTGTGAAGAAAGGCGACGTACTCGCCCGCATCGACGATACTGGATTTTCTTCAAACTTGGGAGAAGTGAATGCTAAACTTTTGACACTTGAAGCGCGAACCACACGTTTGCGACATGAAGCCAATGAAGACATAAATACTGATCCCGTTTTTCCACCAGACCTGATGACAGCATCTCCTGCACTGGCAAATAATGAATTGAATTTTTTTCACGCTCGCCGCAAAAGTTTACAAACTCAACTTCAAATATTGAACGAGCGCGTTGAGCAACGTAGCCGGGAGCTTGGTGAAGTCAAAGCGGCCTTGATCAGACTGCAGGTTAATTTACGTTTGGCGAACGAAGACTTTAAGCTCAAAAAGCCCTTGGCCGCCCAAGGCGTTGTTCCTCGTACAGACATGATCAAATTGGAACGAGATATTGCCGATGCCACTGGGCAAATTGCAATCAACAACCAAACAGTTCCCAAACTTGAAGCTGCAATTCGAGAAGCAGAAGGCCAAGTCAAAGAGCAAGAAAACAAATTTCGCCAAGACGCACGCACAGACCTTTCAGAGTCCGAGGCTCAACTCGCTGTTGTCGAAGAAACTCTCCGCGGGGCCAAAGACCGAGTATTTCGTGCTGACATAAAGTCACCAGTTGAAGGTGTGGTTAACAAAATAAATAGCAACACGGTAGGAGGAGTTGTTCAAGCGGGTCAGACTTTGATGGAGATTGTTCCAATTGAAGATTCACTTTTCATAGAAGCGAAAATAAGGCCCAGTGATATAGCTTTTGTGCGTCCTAAGCAGCCAGTTGTTGTAAAAATCACAGCTTATGATTTTTCAATTTACGGCGGACTCGAAGGTGAAGTTGAACGCATTTCCGCCGACAGTGTCTATGACGAACAGACTCGCGAGAGTTTTTATCTCGTAACCGTTAAAACTTTACGGAATCAGTTAAAATCAAAAAAAGAAGAGTTGCCTATCATCCCTGGAATGGTCGCGTCAGTCGACATTTTAACGGGGAAAAAAAGTGTTCTGGATTATTTACTCAAGCCAATCAACAAAGCGAGAGCCGAAGCACTTAGAGAAAGATAAAAATCTAACTCAATTATCAACCGATCATTCACTATCAAGATTTTCCAAATATTTACTGCCTTTCATCGTATTATTTTTTAGCATTTTCATTGCCAGCACAAATGCAAATGCGTTAGCCACAGATAATGAGCTCGTGACAAAAACAAAACCGCAAGCCATGCCGCTTGGTGTTTTTGGTTCACTTGAATTTCGGACAAATGCCACGACTGGCGTCGGCGAATGGCGCCGTGTTATGGTGCAAGTCTCAAGCGAGCGCGCACTCTACCAACAATGCGACAGTGGTAGCTCCCCCTGCCCTACTTATCTTGCTCAATGGCGTAATAAAATTAAAGCTGTTGCAGCGAGTAGTGAAAATACTAAACTTGCTCAAATTAACAGTTGGGTGAACCAGCATATTCGCTACACCGACGACCGCGTCGCGTTCGGGAAAAGTGATTTTTGGGCCAGCCCCGCGCAATCCCTGAAAGGCCGTGGCGATTGTGAAGATTATGCAATTGCCAAATATGTTTCGCTTTTGTCTTTGGGGTTTTCCGATAGTGATATGCGCATTATTGTTGTGAACGACACGCGTAAAAACCTTGGCCATGCAGTTTTATCGGTGCGCACGAGCAGCGGCAATTATATTCTGGATAATCAAAACGCAGCACCCATGCTGGATTCGCAGATCACTTACTATGCGCCTGTGTACTCTATCAATGCTTCGGCGCGCTGGATCAACATTGCAACACGTCGCATTAAGACCCTCAACAACGACTCGCAAGTGGCTGCAGGCGAGGCCGCAGTTCCTGATAGGCATCTGGTCAAGGCCATGAAACTTTCTGATTTGCGCCCAAGCTTTGCAGAGAGCGACATCTCCAACGTTAGCGATTTGAACTCCACCAAACTTTACTCCCTAACAGAAAACCTCCGCCCCAGTTTTGCGGAAGCGGAGATCTTGGGATTTGCCCATGATGATCAGAAAGTGGCAATTGGCTTGGAGCCTGATTTTCAAGAAGATCGTCGCTGAAACAACAATAAAGAACACCCGGCTAGATCGGCCGGGTGTAGTCTGCAATTCATGCAGGATCAGTTATGCAATAGTGCCTGAAGTATTGTCTGTGCCATGGTCGGTGTAGAGGATGGAGACCGTTTGCGTCCCATCGACAAATCCCGTTATTGTGGCGATTTGTACAAAATTAGCACCATTCAAGGTTCCGTCCAAATCCACCTGTAGCACGGTGCCAGTCATGTGGGCGTAATCAGCAATCGTTCCGTTCTGCACATTAAACAATTCGGAAAGATCAATAACATCGCTCGTCGAGGTAGCTCCAACAAGGAAACTGTTTATCGTATCGACGCCGCTGAATGCTGTGGCATCAAACAGGATCGTGTCGCGCGCTCCATCAATTGACAGGTTGATGATGTCAGTGCCAGCTCCGCCAATCAGCAAGTCATTACCACCGAGGCCATTCAGAATATCATTACCAAGGCCGCCATAGAGCACATTGTTTGCGCTGTCGCCTGTAATGGTGTCAGCAAAGTCTGAGCCAATTATATTTTCGTGGCCAGCACCTGCGGTATAGATGTGGGACATAAGAACTGTGTCGTTGGAATGATCGGTGATTCCGGTTCCTGCCTGCGCAGCGGTGATTGAAAGCGAGCTGGTTGCAATATCGCCATCGCCATCAACAACCTGGATGGGAATATTAATGTTGACGGGGTTGGTGGTCTGGACGGCCGCACCAAACCCGCCAATTTTGAAACCAGAACCACCAATATTTGTGTATTGGATGCTATCGTATTGATCCGCAGTGTAAACGGCAATTACCGTGCCAATAGCTCCCGCACCAGATGTTCCAAAAACTCCACCCACATCTACGGTTCCGTCCACATTCAGGTGAACGGTATAATTAATTCCATTTATTGTATAACCAGTCGTAATCGAAGTTGGCACGATGATTTGTGAAATTCCATTATAACTGATGACAACAGATGTGATGTGATCCAATACACCATCACCGACAACATTATTTCCGTCTGGATCATCATAAGTTGCAATGTGAACTGTCGATCCACCCCTGGCCGTAAATACCGCCGATGCCCCATTTGCCTGATAGTGACTATCAAATATGAAGTCGCGATTGCCAGCGACGCCATAACCTCCTGGTCCCGCATTGTCCCCTCTCAGATCGACAACAAAATCTACGCGAACAGCTTCATTCAAATCAACCGATGCCCCTGAGCCAACACCGCCAGAATTTGAGCTCGTGTTCATGGTGCTTGCATCTGCGCCGTTGACCTGCGGAGTTACTAACAAATCACGGCTATTGTTATCAATTGGCGTAGTAATTGTCTCGCCCACGCCAGTGAATCCGACCCATGCCAAGTTACCACCATTGAATGTATAATTGCCGCTCGAAAAATCAATCGTCATCAGACTGTCAACCACGCCGTTCATATCAACAGTGTAATGTGCGGTGGCTGGATCCAATGTTACTGTGAACACCAATCCCGCAGTCGAACTCGCTGTCAACGTATGGCCATCCACTGATATTGCATATGTGATGGCCAAGCCATTAGAAGTAAGACCCGTTGGGGTCGATGCCAAACTCGCAGGGAAAATAACCGTACCGCCATCTGCGCCATAATTGTTGAGTGTCGAAATATCCGCATCAAGATGGAAAGTCGCCGGAGCAGAATTCCCATTTTCAACAATCGCGCGATCAGGAACAACCGCTGTCGGAACATCGTCCGACACCGCCACGTTGACAGTGCCGGTGACGAAGTCGCCATCGGTGTCGGTGGCAACCACGAGGACTGAACCGAGGTTCACCAGATCA
>JAYTUV010000099.1:0-20689 GCA_043744395.1 Aestuariivirga sp. | reverse complement strand
AACATTGGCGCCCGGTGCAGCGGTCACGTTTACCTATGTCTATACCGTGACGCAGGCAGAGATTGATCGCGGCTGAGGGAGCATATGCATCACATCCTACATTCGCATAATATATATTATGGAATATTTCTGTAAGAAAATATCTCCATAATATGACACTGGGGTTTCGTGGTGGGTGGCTGAAATGTTTCCCCCATCAATGTGTTGTGGCGCTTTGGTGATGCTTTGCATCACCATGGCGTTAGGCTGTGAATGTCATGTCGTCGTAGGCTGGTGTGACATTGGTTGGTAGGTCTTGGCGCAAGGTCTCATAGTCAAGATCGACGTGCATGTTGGTGATAATGGCTTGCTTGGGTTTCATGCCTGCGATCCATTCCAGCGTCTCGGCCAATGAAAAATGGCTGGGGTGCGGTTTGTGGCGCAAAGCGTCGATGATCCAGATGTCGAGGTTTTCGAGGTGGTTGAGACTGGCATCGGGAATGCCGTTCACGTCGGGCGTATAGGCCACATTGCCAATCCTAAAGCCCAGCGCGTCGATGTTGCCGTGGTGAACTTTGAACGGCAAAGAGGATAGGGCGCCGCCCTGCCCTTGGGTTCCAATTTCAGTTTCAGGCGTGATCAAGCGGTGCTCGACAATGGGTGGATAATCGCTGCCTTGGGGCGAGACGAAGCAATAAGAAAATCTATTCATCAACATCTCAGCCGTAGGTATGTCGGCATAAATGGGAACGCGCTTGCGCTGGCGTAGAAAAAAAACGCGCAGCTCGTCAATGCCATGCGTGTGGTCGGCGTGTTCATGGGTGTACCAGACGGCGTCGATTTCGCTGACGTTGTTAGACAGCATCTGTTCGCGGAGATCTGGCGATGTGTCGATGACCACACGTGTTGTGCCTGTGGGTGCAATTTTTTCGACCATGATAGAACAGCGGCGGCGACGGTTTTTGGAGTTGGTGGGGTCGCACATGCCCCAGTCATTGCCGATGCGCGGAACACCGCCGGATGAGCCGCAGCCCAATATGGTAAATTTCACTGTCATGCAAAAGCCGCTGGACGCGGCACTTTGCTGAACAGATTGAAAAAATTATCGCTGGTGATTTTAGCCATGTCGTCCGCTGAAACGCCGCGCGTGTTTGCCAGTGTTTCAAGAGTCTTTACGACGAAGCTGGGTTCATTGGATTTGCCGCGATATGGAACAGGCGCTAAGAAAGGAGCATCGGTTTCGACGAGCAAACGGTCTTGTGGCAAAGCCTTGGCTGTGACGCGCAATTCTTCTGCCGATTTGTAGGTGAGGATGCCTGAGAAGGATACTGTGAGGCCAAGCTCTGTGGCACGCGTCGCCAGATATTGTTTTGAAGTGAAACAATGGAGCAGGGCTTTGAAAGCGCCCTTCCCCATTTCATCTTCCAATATGCTTATTGTATCGTCCTCGGCCTCGCGCGTGTGAATGACCAGTGGCAATCCCGTTTCGCGGGCGGCAGCAATGTGGGTGCGAAAGCCATGCGCTTGGGCCTCGCGGGGGCTGTTATCGTAATGATAATCAAGGCCCACTTCACCGATGCCGACGACTTTGGGATGATGGGTGAGCTTCACCAAATCAGCAGTTGTGATGTCGAGTTCTTCGTGCGCGTTATGTGGATGGGTGCCCACTGTGCAAAACACATTTTCATATTTTTCGGCAATGGCCAGCAGGCCCGGGAAATTTTTCACGCGCGACGAGATTGATAACATCAAACCAACGCCTGCATCATCGCAGCGCTGGAGCATGGCTGGCAAATCTTCGGCCAAGCCTTCGTAATCAAGATGGCAATGGCTATCAACGATTTTGTGCATCAGGCTTTGTCCGCTTCTTCTACAAAGCGTGGAAAAATTGGCGTGGGTGCTGGTAGGCTTGTGCCTGAAGTGAGACGACTGCCGAATGATGCAAAGTCGCGCTGATCAGCGGGAATAGACAGCACATCAAGAAGTTTGGCAGCCGACTGCGGCACATATGGCTGAATCAATATGCCAATCATGCGCACGACTTCTGCCGTCATATAAAGCACCGTTTCCATGCGCGCAGGATTAGTCTTCTTCAACGCCCAAGGCTCCTGCCCTGCGAAATAACGATTGGCCTCGGCCACACAGCGCCAGATGACATCCATGGCTTTGGTGATAGCATAGCCATCATGGTGCGCACGCACTTCGCCGAGCATCGCGTCGGCTTGTGCCAGCATTGCCTTATCAGCTTCGGAAAGCGCGCCGCATTTTGGAACCATGCCACCGCAATTTTTATTGACCATGGAAAGCGAACGTTGCGCCAGATTGCCGAGATCATTTGAAAGATCAGCATTCATGCGGGCGACGATGGTTTCATGGGTGAAGCTGCCATCTTGTCCAAATGGCACTTCGCGCATCATGAAATAACGCACGGCATCGAGGCCGTAGCGCTCAATCAAATCGGTGTGGCCCACCACATTGCCTGTGGACTTTGACATCTTCTCGCCTTTGTTGAACAAGAAACCATGCACCACAATATGCTTTGGTAAAGGCAGTTTGGCGGACATTAAAAAGGCTGGCCAATAGATGGCGTGGAAGCGCGTTATGTCTTTGCCGATGACATGGGCCGAGGCTGGCCAGTAATGAGATTTGGGGCCTGTGGTGTCGGGAAATCCTGTGGCTGTGATATAGTTGGTCAAAGCATCAACCCACACATACATGACATGTTTTGGATTGCCGGGCACGGGAATGCCCCAATCAAATGTGGTGCGGCTGATGGAAAAATCTTTGAGGCCACGTTTTACAAAGGAAAGCGTTTCACTGCGATATTGATCCGGTACAATGAAATCAGGATTGGCTTCGTAATAATCAAGCAATGGCTTTTCGTAAGCCGAGAGGCGGAAGAAATAACTTTCTTCTTCCACCCATTCTACCAGCGTTGAGGTTTTAATCGAAAACCGCCTGCCCTCGCGTTCCTCGGTTTCATCTTCGTCATAATAGGCTTCGTCGCGCACCGAATACCAACCCGCATATTTCGACAGATAAATATCGCCGTTGGCCTCCATGCGTTTCCACATTTCAGTGACGGACGCTTTATGGCGTTCCGATGTCGTGCGTACGATGTCGTCTGTGACAGCATTGAGTTGTGCACCCATGGCTTCAAATTGCGCGGCGGTACGGTCAGCCAATGCTTGCGGTGTCATGCTTTCGCGTGCCGCCGTTTGCTGCATCTTTTGGCCGTGCTCGTCCATGCCGGTAATGAACAAAACGTCAGCACCGTCTAGGCGTTTAAAACGAGCCAGAACATCCGTGGCGATGCGTTCATAGGCGTGACCAATGTGAGGCGCGCCATTAGCATAAGGAATGGCGGTCGAAATCAAATAGGGTTGTTTGCTCATGGGCATTCAATGCCAAGGAATCACGCCGCCTTCAAGGCATCATTCACAAGGCTAATGGCCGCAATCACGGCTTGGCGGCGATCAAGGTTAAAGGCGTTGGTGAGGCGAATGTTTTCGGCAATCTTGGCATGAGCCTCGGCCAGCTTGGCATGGGCTTTGGCGGCGGCTTGTTCACCCACCCAATTCAGCAATAAATCGGCAAACAAATTGAAATCATCAATCGTTGCTGCACGGCCACCAAACCGACTGCCGAGCCCTGCAATGGCAGAGCTGTTCCATTTGGTGATTTTTAGATAGGTGTCAAACGCTTTGGCACCGTCGGAGGACAAGAGTTGCAGCGCCCTGCCCGGACTTCCATCGCTTAGTCCTACCGCCATTTCTAAGGCATCGTGCTCTGGTAGCTTTTCAAGTGGCAAGCTTGAAACCACTTGAAGAACTTGGGGCCCGGTGATGCCTTTGAGGGCTAACCTTGTGCAGCGTGATTTCACGGTGCGCAGAAGTCGCCCTGGGTTATGACACACCAATAATAACAAGCAGTTAGCAGGCGGTTCCTCAACCAATTTCAGAAGTGCGTTGGCAGACTCCCCGCTCAAATCATCTGCTGAATCCACGATCCCAACACGCCAACCGCCCGACGATGTGTGAGAGAAAAACTCTGATAGTCCGCGTGCATTTTCAACTGAAATTTCGGCCTTTAATTTGCGTGGCTTGGAGTCGTTTAACTGGCGCTCAAGCACAAATAAATCTGGATGCGCACGGGCTGCAATCCAGCGTTCGCTTTGGGTCAAGTTTTTTTGGCCCAAAACTTGGCCCGCAAATTTATAAGCGAGGCTGGCTTTACCGATGCCTTTGGCTCCGGTCATCAACCACGCATGATGCAATTTGCCTCCGGTAAAGGCTTGCGCGAAATGAGTTTGTGCAGCTTCGTGACCGATCACTTTTGGCGCAAATCGCGGATGCCATGCGACTTCGCGCGGGTCTTCGCTGACCTCAGCCATTGATGTGTTTCCAAATGACTTTAGCTACATTTTCAATAGAATCAGCCGCATTAATCACGCGGCAACGCTCAGGGTTTTGTTTGGCTATCTCGAGAAACCCGTGACGGAGACGTTGATGGAAGGCGAGCCCCATGCGCTCAAAACGATCTTCTTTGCCTTTGCCTTGCTTGGTTGCACGTTCCAATCCGATGACGGGGTCAAGGTCAAAAATGAACGTGATGTTGGGCCGCGTTGCGCCAACGATCGAGTGTTCCAATTCGTCAATCAAATGAAAGGTGCAAGCGCCCGCATAGCCTTGATAAGCCCGGGTTGAATCCATAAAACGATCACAGACAACAGCTTTGCCTTCTCGCAATGCTGGCCGGATGATATTGTTCAAATGATTGTCGCGCGCAGCATAGTTTAACAGTGTCTCTGCTTCAGCAGACCAGCGCCCTGCTTCGCCTGTTACCAGCAATGCGCGAACCGCCTCGCCATCGGGCGTTCCGCCTGGCTCTCGTGTTGACACCACGGGCTTATTCAAACTTTCAAATCTTTCAGCCAACAGCTTGATTTGCGTGGATTTTCCGCTGCCTTCACCGCCTTCAAAGGTGATAAACATTAGCCGCCAAACGTCATTATTAAGACGCTGTCCCACGCTTTCTGCCACATGGAATCGACGGCCGAAACATCTTCTGCGGTTTCCAGCGGCGCTTCGGTTACGGGTTTGCCATCAATCAACATGCGCACCGTGCCAACCACTTGGCCCGCTTTCACGGGGGCCATCAATGGGCCTTTGTAAGTCATTTTGACTTCAACGCCGTCCTGTTCCTTGGAGGACAGCGAGACCTTCATGTTGTCTTTCACAATGAGATTAACCCAATTGTCGGAGCCGCCCCAAACACGGGCGCGCGACACGGTTTCACCCGCCTCATAGAGGCTTGTGACTTTGAATTGCCCAAAGCCCCAATCCAACAGTTTTTGAGCTTCGATCTTACGGTCATTTATCGACTGCAAGCCAGCAACCACCATTATCAGGCGTCTGCCATCGCGCTGTGCTGAACCCACTAAGCCATAACCAGCTTCTTTGGTGTAGCCCGTTTTCATGCCGTCGGCGCCGGGATATTCCTTCAGCAAGGGATTGCGGTTTTGCTGGTTGATATTATTCCAAAGAAACTCAGGCTGACCATAGTATTTATAATAATCAGGATGATTATTTTGGATGTAGCGGGCGACGACCGAAAGATCGCGGACGCTCATTTTATGGTTGGGGTCGGGCAAGCCAGTGGCATTCGCGAATGTGCTGTTTTTCAAACCCAATTCAGCAGCCTTGGCCGCCATGCGCTGAGCAAAAGCTTCTTCCGAACCTGCAATGCCTTCAGCCAATACAATACATGCGTCATTTGCAGATTGGATGATGGCGGCGTGGAGCAGATCGTCTATTTTAATGCGTGAATTGACTTCCGCATACATGGTGGAGCCACCTGCACCTCCGCCGCCGCGTTTCCACGCGTCGGTGCTGACGATAAATTCTTGATCAAGTTTCAGCTGGCCACTTTTCAACATATCAAACACAATTGTTTGAGTGACAAGTTTGCTCATACTGGCGGGCGAAATGGCGGTGTCGGCATCTTTCTCAAAAAGAACAGCACCCGATTTTGCATCAATCAAAATGGCTTGGGAGGCTTTCGTGGCAAATGCAGTTGCATCTTGGGCATAAGCCAAATTGGCCAAGCACAGCCAAATCAATAAAACGCCGAATGCCGTGTAAAAAGGTTTCATGTTCATGGTGTAATTCTTGGACACTAAAAAAGCAAATTATGTTGAGGCCAAGCGCCAATCAATTTCGCCACGGCCTTTGGATTTAAGAAAAGCATTCGCCTGCGAAAACGGCTTGGAGCCAAAAAAGCCATTATAGGCCGAAAGTGGCGAGGGATGAACCGACTTTAAGACAAGGTGTTTTGTATGATCTACAAACGCCGCCTTCTTCTGGGCGTAGCTGCCCCAAAGGATGAAAACCACAGGGTACGGCTGGTCATTGACCAATTGGATGATTGCATCAGTAAACCGCTCCCAACCTTTGCCTTGGTGCGAGGCTGCTTTGTTTGCTTCAACCGTCAAAACTGAATTGAGCAAAAGCACGCCCTGCTCTGCCCAAGATTTAAGGTTACCGTGGTTCGGGGGATCCTCACCCAGATCGGTTTTCATTTCCTTATAGATATTGATGAGTGAGGGCGGCGGGCGCACGCCGTGTTGCACTGAAAAGCAAAGCCCATGGGCCTGGCCTTCGCCGTGATAGGGATCTTGGCCGAGGATCACGACGCGCACGTTTTCAAGCGGAGTGGCGTCCAAGGCTGCAAACCATTCCAAGCCTTTCGGATAGATGGGTTTGCCCGCCGCTTTTTCAGCGATTAAAAAAGCTTTGAGCGCCACCATGTATGCGGAGTCAAACTGGGGCTGCAATGGCCCTTTCCAACTCTCATGGAGATTGACCACTTCTTTAGCCCATTTGCCTCAATGCCAGCACCATAACGGCATGGGCCTCGCCCTGCCCCACATTTACGATTCTATGTGGAACATCGGCACGGTAACGCAAGGCTTCGCCCGTTTTGCCGGTTTTGGTTTCGGTGCCTGTTGTGATTTCAAGCTCCCCTGAAACAATATAAAGATGTTCGATTGTGCCTTGCGGATGGGGCTCAGACTCTAACACGCCCTTTGGCTTGGCGTGGAAATCATACCACTGGAAACTATCGACCAAGCTCAGCGGGCCGACGATGGCCAAACGGCATAAGCCGTCTTGGCTTTCCAGCATCGGAATGCCCGATTTGGTTTGATGTTCAATAAAGAGTGAACTGGTTTCACCGCGCAAGACTTCGTCGACTGTGGTATCGAGTGCGCGCGAAAGGCGGATGACGGTCGAAAGTGTGGGGTTGGTTTCGTTGCGTTCAATCTGTGAAATAATGGATTTGGCCACGCCTGATTGCTCAGACAACTCACCAAGTGAGAGATTATAGGCCTTGCGCAAACGCTGGATGGTTTTGCCCAATTCGGCGCCGGATTCACCATTATTTGATGGAGCAGATTTGGGGCTGCGACGCGTTGACATTTGCTTGTCCTTTGTTTAGAACTGCTGTTCTGTATAACGAACGATTTTGTTTCTGACTTTATTTTGAGCTTATTTTCTCGATAATACAACGAAAATCTGGGTTCTGGTTAAAGATCGCTAATCGTGCGGATGAAAGAACGGAGACTTTATTATGCGCTATTTCCCCATATTTTTCGATCTTCAGGATCGTAAAGTCATCGTCGTTGGCGGTGGTGAAGAAGCTGTGCGAAAGATCCGTTTGTTACTTAAAACACCTGCCCAAATCCACGTGATCGCAACCGATTTGCACGACGAGATTAAAACAGACTTACGCATTCTTTGGCTGGCCACGGAGTTTAAACCAGAATTGCTTGATGGTGCGGCGCTGGTTTATTCCGCTGACCCTGAATTGAATGTAGCGGTGAGCAAAGCGGCGCAGGAACGCGGCATTCCTGTCAACGCAGTTGATCAAGCTTCGATTTCAACATTCATCGTGCCTTCAATCGTTGATCGTGATCCTGTTGTGATTGCAATTGGCACCGAGGGCACAGCACCTGTTCTGGGCCAAGGCATTCGCGCCAAAATTGACGCTTTACTGCCTGACAAATTAGGCGAGCTCGCTTCCGTGGCAAGCACGTTGCGCAACCGCGTTTCTAAAGCGGTGCCTTCTGGCAACGCGCGTCGTAGCTTTTGGCAAAATTATTTTTTTGGAGCGCCGCGCGAGACTCTTTTTGCTGGCGATAAAAGCGGATTTGCAAGCGCCATCAAACTTGCGATCCGCAAGGCTGCGACACCTGCTGAGGGTATTGTTACACTCGTCGGCATCGGCCCGGGCGACGCGGAATTGATTACTTTAAAAGCCCAACGCAAAATGATGGAAGCTGATGTCATTGTATTTGACGGTAGCGTTCCAGCCCTGGTTATGGAAATGGCGAGGCGCGATGCAACGCGCATTGTTGCGCCGATGCGCTCCTCCGAATTGGAAAAAATGTTGGTTGCTCAAGCCCGCGCCGGAAAGCTGGTGGTGCGGTTAATTGCGGGTGCTGAACAAAACATTCAAGCGCATGATGAATATGTGATGCTGCGCACACAAGGCGTTGCTGCGGATGTGGTGCAAGGGGTTTTGCCGCTTCATATTCAAAATAATAATCCTTTTCCGATTGATGAAGACATACAAAATTCTATTCTGAGGAACGCGTCATGAGCGATGTTGAAAAAGGCCAAGTTATGACCGCCAATCGATTGCGCGATGGTGATGCCGTGTTTTTAACGCGCGCCGGAATTTGGAGCGAGAAAATTGATGATGCCGCTTTGGTGCAAGAACCACAGGCAACAGCTGCTCTGGAGGCACGCGCCACTGACGACGTTATTTCCAATTTGATAACAGGACAATATTTGATTGATGCCGAACGTGTTGGCGGGAAAATTCGAGCCACCCTAACGCGTGAACGCATTCGCACTTTGGGGCCAAGCGTGCGTTTGGATTTGGGCAAACAAGCAGACGGCAAAGCAGGCGCATTCGCCGCTGTGGAGGCATAAACATGTATCGCTATGATGAATTTGATCACAAGTTTGTAGCGGAACGCACAGCGCAATTTCGCGACCAAGCTGACCGACGCCTGTCTGGCGCGTTGACTGAAGATGAGTTCCGGCCACTTCGTTTGATGAACGGTCTATATCTGCAGTTGCACGCTTATATGCTGCGTGTGGCCATTCCTTATGGAACTTTGTCTGGCAAACAAATGCGCCAATTGGCTTATATTGCCGATAAATATGATCGTGGTTATGGCCATTTTACAACGCGTCAAAACATTCAATATAATTGGATTAAGCTCGAAGAAACCGCTGACATTTTGCAGGCACTTGCCGATGTTGAAATGCACGCCATTCAAACATCCGGCAATTGCATCCGCAATGTGACGACCGATCATTGGGCTGGTGCCGCCGCAGATGAGTTGCTCGATCCGCGGCCGATTGGCGAACTTATTCGCCAATGGTCATCGCTGCATCCTGAGTTTTCTTTTTTGCCGCGCAAATTTAAATTTGCTATTACTGGTGCGCCGCATGACCGCGCTGCTGTGAAAGTGCATGATATTGGTCTGCGCGCGCACAAGAACGATAAGGGCGAAACCGGCTGGGAAGTGATGGTTGGTGGTGGTCAAGGCCGCACGCCGATGATTGCAGTGACAGTTCGCGAGTTTCTCCCCGAAAAAGAAGTCATTGCCTATATGGAAGCGATCATGCGGGTGTATAACCTTTATGGTCGTCGCGATAACAAATATAAGGCTCGCATTAAAATTTTGGTGCATGAACTTGGCGCTGAAAAATTTAAAGCTGAAGTTGAATCCGAATATGCAAAACACCCTGCGCAAACCACCGAGGTGGAGCAGCGCGAATTAGCGCGTATTGAAAAATATTTTGCGCAACCCTCTTTCGAGACCATGTCCCGCTTCGCGCCGCATTTTGAAAATGCAAAGCGCGAAAATGTTGAGTTTGCACGATGGACGAAAAACAATTTGGCGACGCACCAAACTGTTGGATACACCATTGTTAATATTTCACTGAAACCCGAAGGCGGCATTCCGGGCGATGCAACTGCTGAGCAAATGCGTGTGATGGCCACACTGGCCGAGCGTTATTCATTTGACGAATTGCGCGTCAGCCACGCCCAAAACATTGTGTTGCCCCATGTAAAATTGGAAGATGCTTACGCCGTTTGGCAGGTGTTGAAAGCCAATGATCTGGCTGCTGCAAACTATGGATTGATCGGTGATATTATCGCCTGCCCCGGCCTTGATTATTGCGCATTAGCCACGGCGCGCTCTATTCCAATTGCACAAGCAATATCGCGCAAATTTGCGGATGTGAAGAAGCAGGAAGAATATGGGCCTGTTAAACTGAATATATCAGGCTGCATTAATGCTTGCGGTCATCATCATGTGGGACATATCGGCATTCTTGGCCTCGATAAAAAAGGCGAAGAATTTTATCAGATTACGCTTGGTGGTTCGTCCTCCGAGAATGCTTCTATCGGCACAATCTTAGGGCCGGGATTTGCAGCGCATGAAGTGCCTGATGCTATTGAAACAATTTTGAATACTTATGTGAAACTGCGCGAACCAGGCGAAGAATTTCTCGGTGCTTACCGCCGTCTCGGCCCCAAACCATTTAAGGAGGCGCTTTATGCCGCTGCTTAAGAATAACCAATTTGCCACTGATGAATGGACGAAAATTGCTGATGACGAGGTGCTTCCTGAGGGCGCTAAGATCATCGTCACTTCAGCGCGGCTAATCCAAGACTGGGATTTACTGGCGAAATACACAGGTCTATTGGGCGTCAGTTTGGCTAATCATGAGCGCGTTGAAATTCTAGAGCCTTATCTTTCGCAACTGAGTCTGGTGGTTTTAAGCTTTCCGGCTTACACAGATGGCCGTGCCTATTCTCAGGCCAAAGATTTGAGGCTTGATGGCTTTCGCGGTGAATTGCGCGCAGAAGGCAATCTGCTTCTCGATCAATTTCAATTCATGCACCAAGTTGGCTTTGACTCGTTTGCTGTGAACGATCGTTTCTCGCTGCAACAGTGGCAATCTGCATCTCGGCAAATGTCATTGGCCTATCAGCGTGGTCTCTATCGCGCTGCGGGCGAACGCGAAGTGTGGTCGCAACGCCATCAAGGGTTTGCCCCTTGGGAAGAGCAACCTCATGCTGGCTAAAGTTGAACCTGTTCTCAATAATGTAAACGACATTCTTGAGGCCTATGCTGGCCTTGAAGGTCGCGATCTGATCCGCACGATGGCGCGTGACTATAAGGGGCGCATTGCACTGCTGTCTTCGTTTGGTGCTGAGTCATCCGTATTGTTGCATATGATTTCTGAAATTGATCCTTCGCTGCCAGTGATTTTTTTAGACACTGAAAAGCTGTTTCCTGAAACGATTGCTTATCGCGATCTGCTGGTCGAAGAACTTGAGCTTACTGACGTGCGTGTTGTGAAGCCTGATCCTTTTGACATTACACAGCAAGACTCGAATGGCGATCTGCACGCCACAAGCCCCGATCAGTGCTGTCACATTCGCAAATCTCTGCCGATGGAAAAGGCCTTTGCGGGATTTGAAGTTATGCTTTCTGGTCGCAAGCGCTTTCATGGTGCCGGCCGCACAGATTTGCAATTTGTTTCGATTGATGGTGACCGCCTAAAGGTGGAGCCGCTGGCTGGTTTCACAGCGCTCGATCTGCGTACTTACATGGTCAATCATCAGCTTCCCTCTCACCCTTTGAGACTTCAAGGGTATCGGTCAATCGGCTGTGTGCCATTGCAATGCACCAGTCCCGGCGGCACTGACAATAACCCACGCGAAGGCCGATGGATGGGCAGCGATAAAACTGAATGTGGAATTCACTTCACGGCAAACGGTAAAATTATTCGCACCGAGAATCGCGGCGCGAATATCTAAACTTAACCTCAGGAGTGCACCATGGCCGCTGCCATCATTGCTAAGAATGCTAATTCAAACCCAAAACGCTCAATCGTTAAAGCTATCAGTTGGCGCGTTTTAGGATCCCTTGATACCGCCTTCTGGGGCTGGTTTTTTACAGGCTCGTTTAAAATCGCTGGTTCAATCGCAGCTTTCGAAATCATAACAAAGATTGCGCTTTATTACTTTCATGAACGTGCCTGGGCGCATAGTCGCTTTGGTTTGAAGAAACTTAATCTCGCAGCCGATGAAACTTAAAAATGTCTGAATTTTGGGTTTTCGCCCTCGTCGGGCTGTTCGCACAATTGGTTGACGGCACTCTTGGAATGGGTTTTGGCATCATCTCATCTTCCGTGCTTTTGGCACAAGGCGTTCCGCCCGCTCTGGCCTCGGCCAGCGTCAACGCTGCCAAATTACCAACCACTGCGGTTGCTGCATTTTCACATTTTCATCACCGCAACATGACCAAATCTCTGGTCATTGCACTTTGCATCTTCGGGTCACTTGGAGGGTTTTTGGGGGCGATGTTGCTGACAAGCTTGAAAGGTAAGCTGTTAGCCAATTTGGTAAACGTTTATCTTGTGAGCGTTGGTGCATTGATTATCTACCGTGGTCTTCGTGATGTAGCGCCCCATGTGTTGCCCAAGTGGTTTGCGCGAGCTGTTGGGTTTTTGGGCGGGTTGGTTGAAGGCATTGGCGGAAGCTGGGGTCCAATTGTCACGACAGGTTTGCTTGGCGCTGGCGTTGAATCACGTTTTGCGATTGGCTCAACCAACATTGCGGAATTTGCCGTTAGCTTGGCCGTGTTCTTATCATTCGTGTTTGCTTTTTTGGTTGGGCATTGGCAGGGCGGCGCAGAATGGCACACAGTATTCTTGCCAGTGTTGGGTTTGGTGATTGGCGGCTTGCCAGCAGCAATGATCGGCGGCTGGCTTTCAAAAATTGCTCCACGGCGAGAGCTTACAATTCTGGTTGGATTGTTAGCTATTGCTATTGCAGTCTACAGATACACAACAAGCTAAGCGCTTTTGATGTTTCTTTGAAACATCAAAACGCTCTAATGATTTGAACCAAACGCCTGCTTTAAATCACCGATCAAATCGGCAGCATCTTCCAGCCCAACTGAAAGACGCAAGTTGCCGTCTTTGATGCCCATCATTGCGCGGGCTTCAGGGCCAATGTTTTTGTGCGTGGTTGTTGCGGGATGGGTGATCAAGGATTTTGAATCACCCAAGTTGTTTGAAATGTCGATTATTTTGAGTTTGCGCAAAACATCGAATGCTTCGGCTTTTCCGCCCTTCACATCAAATGCTACCATCGTGCCACCCATTTTCATTTGGGCTTTGGCCAATTTATATTGGGCATGGGATTTATGGTGTGGATAGTAAACCCGTTCTACGCCGACCACGCTCGAAATCGCATGAGCCAATTCAGCAGCTGTTTTGCAGGCGGCCTCAACGCGCAACTTCATCGTTTCCATGCCCTTGAGCAATACCCAGGCGTTGAACGGCGAAAGCGTTGGACCTGTGTGACGTAAAAACGGCTTCAACACTTCTTCTTTGAATTTTGATGTTGAAAGTATCATACCGCCAAACACACGGCCCTGCCCGTCCGTGTGTTTCGTGTTGGAATAAAACACGATGTCTGCGCCCAGTTCCATTGGCTTTTGCAAGATTGGCGTGGCGAAGACATTATCGACAATCGCTTTTGCGCCTGCTTTGTGAGCGATGTCGCAAATCATGGCGATGTCGAGAACTTCGAGCAGCGGGTTGGACGGCGTCTCAAAGAAAACCACTTTGGTTTCATTGCGCATTGCGGCCTTCCATGCGGCGGGATCCAGACCGTCGACCAATGTGTGGGTTATGCCAAAGCGTGGCAAAATGTTAGTGATCACCTGATAATTTGAACCGAACAGAGATTTGGAAGCAACAACGTGGTCGCCCATTTTAAGCTGGCAAGCAAGTGAACTCCAGGCGGCTGACATTCCCGATGCTACTGCATAGGCAGCCTCGGCACCCTCCAAGAGACGAAAGCGTTCTTCCAACATTGTAACCGTGGGGTTACCATATCGGCCATAAACATAGCCATCTTCTTCACCGTTGAAGCGGCGCTCGGCAGTTTCAGGATCGTCATAGACATAACCCGATGTGAGATAGATGGCTTCAGATGTTTCACCATGTTCCGAGCGTGAGGTTCCGCCGCGTACTAACTTGGTTGAATCGCCCCAGCCAACAGGGTTTTGCTTCTTGGTATATTTGCCCATTTCAGAAATCTCTTAACTTTGAACCCAAGGAAGGCCAGACGCCTTCCAACCATTGGTGAGGGCGCGGTGGCCGCTTGCATCTTTGTCGCCTTCAAAACCTTGAGCGACGTTCCAACAATTGGTGAAGCCAGCAACCGTTAAGGCATTAGCAGCAGAAGCCGACCGCGCTCCCGAACGACAGATGCACATGATCTCGGCATCTTTGGGCAGGCCCATGGCTTGCACTTCCTCAACGAAATGGGCGTTCACTTCCATGGTTGGGTAAACTTGCCAAGACAGGCGCACAAGGCGGTCTACCATTGGCACACCCACAAAAGTCCATTCCGGTTGCGTGCGCACATCAATCAGCACAGCCGCAGAATTACCCTTTAAACGCTGATGCGCCTCGGTGGGTGGAATATCGCCTTGATACATTTTAAAACCTCAATTGCTCAATGCATCATAGCGAACCGACGCTGCTGTCGCAAAGGAAATTGAAGCTTGGTGTCAGTGATTTATTTGGCGTGAATTTCTGACCTCGTGAGGTGAATGTACTGGCGCTTTCAAGTTTGATAGACCGGCTGCTATAGTTATTATAACAAAGTCTTTCGAGGAACTTGAGAATGTCAAAGCCGCTGCCAAAACAAGCTGATGTTGTAATTATTGGCGGTGGGATTGTGGGCTGTTCAATTGCTTACCATCTAACCAAGATCGGCATTACCAATGTTGTGGTGTTGGAGCGCAAGCAGCTGACATCAGGAACGACTTGGCATGCGGCCGGGTTGGTTGGGCAGCTTCGCGCATCGCGCAATTTAACGGAGCTGGCAAAATATACGGCTGGGCTTTTTGAAGGCTTGGAAAAAGAAACTGGGCAGGCCACTGGCTTTAAACAAAATGGCTCTATCTCGATTGCGCTGACTGAAGGTCGGCATGAGGAATTGCTGCGCGGCGCTTCGATGGCGAGGAATTTTGGCCTTGATGTTCAAGTGATTTCTAAAGAAGAAATTGGAGCGCGTGTTCCGCACTATAATTTAGACAGGGTAAAGGGCGGCGTGTTTTTGCCGAAAGATGGCCAAGTTAACCCCATTGATGTGACGCAAGCCTTGGCGACAGGTGCTAGAAGCCGGGGAGCTCAAGTTTTTGAAAATGTGAAGGTAACGCGCATTTTGACCAATAAGGGTGCTGCGACGGGTGTTGAAACCACTGACGGCACGATCATGGCTGATAAGGTTGTGATGGCAACGGGCATGTGGAGCCGCGAATTAGGCCGATCAATTGGTGTGAATATTCCGCTTCATGCTTGCGAACATTTTTACATTGTATCGGAACCGATTGCTGAACTGCCGCGCAACATGCCTGTGGTTCGCGTGCCTGATGAATGCACTTATTACAAGGAAGACGCTGGGAAATTGATGGTGGGTGCGTTTGAACCCATTGCCAAACCCTGGGGCGGTGGTGGCATTGATGATGAACATGCCTACGTAACGCTGCCTGAAGACATGGACCATTTTGAGCCGATTTTAGAGAAAGCGATCAACCGTGTGCCTTTGCTTGAAACGGCGGGCATTCAACTTTTCTTCAACGGGCCGGAAAGTTTTACGCCCGACAATCGCTATTATTTGGGCGAAGCACCTGAGGTCAAGAACCTGTTTGTGGCCACTGGGTTTAACTCAATCGGCATTCAATCATCGGGTGGTGCTGGGTTGATGTTGGCGGATTGGATCAAGAACGGCCATGCGCCTGTGGATTTGAACGGCATAGATATAAGACGTATCCATCCATTTCAATCCAACACAAATTATATGCGTGACCGTGTGACGGAAACGCTTGGCCTGCTTTACGCCATGCATTGGCCTTACCGCCAAGCCGAAACTGCGCGCGGTATTAGGCGTTCGCCATTTTATCAGTACACGGATAAATTGGGGGCTGTGTTTGGTGAAGTGAATGGCTGGGAACGGCCAAACTGGTACGCGCGCGGCGGCGTGAAGCGCGAATATGAATATTCATATGGGCGGCAAAACTGGTTTGCCTGTGCTGAGCATGAAGCCAATGCGCTGATGAATGATGTGGTGTTTTTTGATCAATCATCATTTGCCAAGTTTGAAGTGGCGGGGCGCGATGCTTGTAAGGTGCTGGACACTATCAGCGCCAATAACATTGACGTTGAACCGGGCAAGATTGTTTACACGCAGTGGACGAACGCGCGGGGTGGCATTGAGGCCGACTTAACGGTGACGCGCCTGGCGGAAGACAAGTTTTTGGTGGTGACGGGCGCTGTTCCACAAACGCGCGATATGGCTTGGTTGAAGAAGCACACACCAGCGGATGCTCATTGCATTTCAACCGATGTGACATCGGGATTGCCAATGCTTTCCATCATGGGGCCGAAATCACGCGCATTGTTACAGAAAGTTTCTGGCGCTGATTTATCGAACGCGGCGTTTCCATTTGGCACGTCTAAGGAAATTGAAGTCGGTTATGCGCGGGTTCGCGCCAGCCGGATTACTTATGTGGGTGAATTGGGCTGGGAGCTTTACATGCCTGCTGAATTTGCAGGCCATGTGTTTGAGACTATACAAGCGGCTGGCGCAGAATTTAGTCTGACCCCTGCTGGCATGCATACGATGAATAACGCCCGCATGGAAAAGGCTTACCGCCATTGGGGACATGATATGTCGGACGAGGAAACTGTTTTGGAAGCGGGCCTTGGTTTTGCGATTGCTTGGGATAAGCCCGGTGGATTTATCGGGCGTGAGGCATTGCTGAAACAGAAAGCCCTGCCCGTGTTGCCGAAGCGTTTGATCTGTATTGCATTGAACGACGACAGCGCGGCTGCCCCCATGATCTATCACGAAGAACCGATTTACCGGAATGGCGTGAATGTGGGCTCCACCACGTCTGGCGCTTGGGGGCACCGTGTGAACAAGTCATTGGGTCTTGGCTATGTGAAACATGTGGAGGGTGTTTCTAAGGACTGGATTGAAAGCGGCACATGGGAAGTTGAATTGGCTTGGAAGCGATATGAAGCGAAAGTTCAGCTTGGCAGTTTTTATGATCCCAAGGGTGAGCGGATAAAAGCTTAGAATAGAGTGTTCGGTATTTTGTAATTTTGTTCTTTAAAAAGAACGATGGTTGCACTATATCAAATAATAACCACAACAGGAGGCCCATGATGGCATTGCAACTTGGTGATATTGCTCCAGATTTCGAAGCGGACACAACAGAAGGCCGCATACACTTTCATGATTATATTGAAGGCTCGTGGGCCATGATTGTGTCTCACCCCAAGGATTTCACGCCCGTTTGCACGACTGAGCTTGGCTCTATGGCGCAGTTGAAACCTGATTTTGACAAGCGCGGCGTGAAGATGATTGGCATTTCGGTTGATAGCGTGGATGATCATTTGCGCTGGAAGAATGACATCAAGGATGTGACTGGTTCAGAAGTGAACTATCCCATGATTGGCGACAATCAACTGACTGTTGCCAAGCTTTACGGCATGATCCATCCCAACGCGTCTGGCGATGCCAAAAGCCGCACTGCCGCCGACAACGCGACTGTGCGCAATGTTATGATTATTGGGCCGGATAAGAAAATTAAATTGATCCTCACCTACCCCATGACCACGGGACGCAACTTTCATGAAATTCTGCGCGTGATTGACTCGTTACAATTAACGGCGACGAAATCTGTGGCAACACCTGCAAATTGGAAACAGGGCGAGGATGTTATTATTCTGGCCTCAGTTTCAGATGAAGCTGCGAAAGAAAAATTCCCTCAAGGCTGGAAAACGTTGAAGCCTTATTTGAGATTGGTGAAGCTGGGATAGCTATTCCTCCCCTGCTCTAGGGGAGGACGTCACGCACTTGAGCGTGACAGGAGGGGGCCGTTATTCATGACTCAGGCCCCTCCCGTCCGTTTTACGGACTGCCCTCCCCTGAATTAGGGGAGGGATTAGTTTACCACCAGTTCTTCGCCGTGAATTTTCCTGCTGCTTGCTCGATTACATGCGCCGTCTGGAACAATGTTTCTTCGTCGAAAGGTTTGCCAATGAGTTGCAAACCGAGCGGCAAACCTTCCGATGAAAGTCCAGCTGGCACTGCGATGCCGGGCAAGCCTGCCATGTTTACAGTGACGGTGAAAATGTCGTTCAAATACATTTGAACAGGATCGGTGATTTCACCCGGAGCAAAGGCGGCACTTGGCGTGGCAGGTGTGAGAACCACGTCAACCTTTGCCCAGGCCGTATCAAAATCCTGTTTAATCAGTGTACGGACTTTTTGGGCCTTCACATAGTAAGCATCATAATAGCCAGCGGATAGCACATAAGTGCCGATCATGACACGGCGCTGTACTTCTTTTCCAAAGCCTGCGGCACGGGTTTTTTCGTAGGTGTCGATCAGGTCGTCACCGGGAACACGCAGGCCGTATCGCACGCCATCATAACGCGCGAGGTTTGAGGAGGCTTCGGCGGGGGCAACAATGTAATAAGCAGGCAATGCATATTTTGTATGCGGCAGCGAGATTTCAACGATCTCAGCGCCCTGCTCTTTCAGCCACTGCGCACCCTTATCCCAAACGGCATTGATTTCCGACGAGAGACCATCGGGGCGATATTCTTTTGGAATGCCGATGCGAAGTCCCTTGATCGATTTGCCAATGGCTTTTTCATAATCAGGCACAGGCAGATCAACCGAAGTCGTGTCTTTGTCGTCCACCGATGCCATGGCTTTGAGCATAATCGCGGCATCGCGAACATCACGGGTGATGGGGCCCGCTTGATCAAGAGATGACGCGAAGGCCACTGTGCCCCAGCGCGACACGCGGCCGTAAGTTGGCTTGATGCCGACTGTGCCTGTGAAGGCCGCAGGCTGGCGAATGGAGCCACCCGTGTCGGTCGCCGTGGCAGCGGCGCAAATATGTGCGGCAACCGCAGTGGCTGAACCGCCGGACGAACCGCCCGGAACTAAAACCGCGTTTGAATTGTTGCGCCGCCAAGGGTTGGTGACCCCGCCGTAGTATGAGGTTTCGTTTGATGACCCCATGGCGAACTCATCCATGTTGAGCTTGCCAAGCATAACCGCACCAGCATCCCATAAGTTTTGCGTGACGGTGGATTCATAGCCAGGTTTGAAACCATCGAGGATGTGGCTGCAAGCTTGGGTGTGCACGCCTTTGGTGGCGAACAAATCTTTGATGCCCAGCGGAATGCCTTCCAATGCCCCGCCATCGCCCTTGGCAAGTTTTGCGTCCGAGGCGCGTGCCATGGCGCGGGCTTGGTCGGGTGTTTCGGCGACATATGCATTCAGAATCTTGGCTTTCTCGATGGCCGAGATATAGGCTTCGGTCAGTTCAAGGGCCGAGAATTCGCGGGCCTTCAATTTGGCGCGGGCTTCAGCGATGGTGAGATTTGTGATGTTGGTCATTCGACAACTTTCGGAACCATGAAGAAATCATCTTCGCTGGTGGCTGCATTTTGGATGATGGCTTTGGGGTAATGACCGTCGTTCACCACGTCTTTGCGCTTTTTCATATTCTGCTCGACCACCGAGGTCAGCGGTTCGACGTTTTCTACATTCACTTCATTAAGTTGCTCAACAAAGTTAAGAATAACGTTCAACTCACCAGCAAGCTTTGGCAGATCAACATCCGCCACTTTTATGCGTGCCAGACGCGCCACGCGCCGCACTGTTTTTTCATCAACCGACATGAAACACCCTCAAGTTCTTTGAGCGCTTCCTAGCAAGAGTTTAGCGCAGCTGCAACTTTGCGTTCTCTTGGGCCTGTTCATCAAAATTATCAGGTGATAGCCAAGCTTTAAATGAAGCGTTGATGGCAGGCCATTCCTTGTCGATCATGGAGAACCATGCAGTGTCGCGGTTATGGCCTTTAATGATGTAGTGCTGGCGAAAGATGCCTTCAAATGTAAAACCATAGCGCAGCGCGGCGCGGCGCGACGGCGCATTGAGGGCATCGCATTTCCACTCCAACCGCCGCACACCCAGAATATCAAAGGCATGTCGCATCATTAGGTAAAGCGCTTCCGTGCCTTCGCGCGTTCTTTGAAGCGCTGGCGCAAGCCAGATGCTGCCAATTTCAATTGCACCATTGGCAGGGTCAGCGCGCATGAACGCGCCCATGCCCATGGCTTTTCCGGTTTGGATATTCACAAAACTATAAAACCAAGGATCGCGCAAAACTTGGCGCTGCTTCAACCATTCGGTGAAATTTTCCAGCATTGGAAACGGCCCAAACGCCATATAACTCCACATGCCGTCATCAGCGTTCTCGCCGCTGATTGAGTCATATAAGTCTGCTACATGGCGGGGAGCATCGAGCGGATCAAGCCGCATCCAGAGCCCCGTAATGGGGCTGAGATCCGGCAATTTGCCCGAGGGCAATGAATTAACGATGGGCCCTACAGGCGGGAGTGGCTTGTTTGTCATTTTTTCGTTTTAAATTTTTTGCAGCGTTTGCGAAAGGGCCAGAATGTGCCTATTGAGCAACCATGTTAGATGCCGCCAAAATTGCTGTTGC
>JAYTUV010000098.1:0-20814 GCA_043744395.1 Aestuariivirga sp. | reverse complement strand
GCACAACACTCAGCAACGGCTGCACTTCAGGCCACGGCATATGCGGCATTTCACGATTTTCGAAACGTTCAATTGTTGCCACTTGCATATTCATGATTGTTGCCATCATCAGTGTTTTCTTCGTTCGACATATCTTAGGAATTGCATAATGCAAAAGTTCTCTGTGCTCATTTCTGGTTTGCTGTTTGGCGCAGGTCTTACAATTTCAGGCATGGTCAATCCTGCGAAGATTTTAAATTTTCTTGATTTGACTGGGCAATTCGATGCCACTTTGATTTTTGTGATGGGCGCGGGTTTAACAGTAACGACAATCGGCTACCAACTTATCTTTAAACGCGGCAAACCGTTTTTAGCTTCCAGCTTCCATTTACCAACTTCAGACATCATCGATGCCAAGTTAATTGCCGGGGCAACACTATTTGGATTAGGTTGGGGACTATCTGGCTTTTGCCCAGGCCCTGCATTGGCCAGTTTGGTGTTTGGCTATCAACAGAGTTTCATTTTTGTAGCCGCAATGATTGCAGGAACATTGCTGATACGCTTCATCCCCATATCTTCAAAGTTGGACTAGGTGTTTGGTCCCGACATTTGATGGTGTAACATTTGATCGATAGGTAATGCGATTGCTGTGTTGCCATCGCGGCCCAACATCGTTTCGTTGCAGATCATGGAATCGAGAACTGCCTCTTCGGTGGCCTCAACAACCGCACGAAACAAACCATCAAAGGCGCTATTCGCAAGAGAGTCAGCATGACGTAGTTTAGAAGTTGAACTCAACGCAGCTTCATTGGCTGTTGAGAAAGCTAGAAAAATATCACCCGAACTATTATTGCCCACTGTGCCCGTACGCTCCAGTCCTAAGGGCACGCGCCGCGCCAAACGTTTGAGTTGGTGTGGCTGCAAAGTTGCATCACGCGCCACGCCACACGAGCTGGTGTTGGTTATGGTAATCGGCGTTTGCAGCTCTCCAGCTTCTTCAATCCAAGCCAGCCCCGTCATCTCACCATTACCGTTGAAAGAATACGAACCTGCCGCACATGGCACTGCGTTATTGCGGCCCCGCGGTAAAATAGCGGTAACACCTGTTCGCACAGGGCCCTGCCCCACAACCAACGGCCCCTCTCCCGAAATCAATGTCACAGTACCAACCTGAACACCCGCCACATCAGTAATCGCATTGGAGTTTCCAGTCCTGCCAGAAAACGGCAAACCCTGTGTCCGGCCGCGTTGCTTTAGCTTTGCATTTTGTTCAACAGTCATGTGCAGACAGGTTCCTTACAAATCAGAAAATTCGGTCTAGGATAAGTTCAAACAAACCAGAAGGGATTGTGAATGGCAACAGCCACCACTCACTACCAAGATGCGTTGATCGTGCTGGGCGCGGCGGGCCTTGTTGTGCCGCTTCTGCGCCGCCTCGGCATCAATTCAATTTTGGGCTTCTTGCTTGTGGGCATTGTCTTGAGCCCTGGGTTATTGGGACAAGCTGCAACGCAAGCACATTTCTTAGATTTTTTCTTGCTCACCAAGCCGGAGGAAATTTCGGCATTCGCCGAATATGGCGTTGTGTTTTTGATGTTTCTCATTGGCCTTGAAATTTCGCCACAACGCCTCTTGCTCATGAAAAGGCTCGTATTTGGTTTGGGCGGATTGCAAGTTCTAGTTTGTACTGCAGCCCTCACACTATTGATGAGTTGGCTAGGATATTCAGATCGCGAAGCGCTGATCTTGGCGCTTGCTCTGTCGCTTTCTTCAACTGCAATTGTCATTCAGCTCTTCGCTGATGAAAAGCGTCTCAACAGTGGCGCAGGGCGCTTGTCCTTTGCGGTCTTATTGATGCAGGATTTAGCAGTAATCCCCATTTTGCTTTTGCTCAAAGTTTCAAGCACGGGCTCAGACAACTTCATTTTAACTGACTTGGGCATCGTTTTGGGCCAAGCTATTTTGGCAATTGCTGCCATAGTTATACTCGGCAAATTTGCATTGCAGCCTTTCCTGCGTCTCGTCGCAAACACCAATAGTTCCGATCTCTTCATGGCTGCCGTATTGTTTATCGCTGTGGGCACGGGCGCTTTGGCCACCAGTGCAGGCCTATCTATGTCACTTGGTGCTTTCACGGGTGGATTGATGTTAGCTGAAACCGAATATCGCCGCGCCATTGAAACACTGATTGAACCATTCAAAGGGCTTTTGCTGGGCGCATTTTTTCTACTCGTTGGCCTTGGCATGTCAACCACAGCCTTCTTTCACAACCCATTATATATCTTAACACTGGCGGCTTCGTTTATTGCGATTAAGGCCAGCATTATTTTCGGTCTCAGCCGATTGTTCAAGCAAAGCACCGCAGTCTCCTTCGAAAGTGCAGCTCTTCTTGGGCCTTGTGGGGAGTTTGCATTCGTCGTCATAGCTGCCGCAAAAGCCGTTGGACTTTTCAACAATCCTGAAACTGAAAATATTTTACTCGCCGTAGCAATCACGATGATTGCAATTCCACTTATGGCTAAAGTCAGCAAGTCAGTTTTGCGCAAGAAGCAAAATGCTCGCGCGCAGGTCGCATTCGAACAACAGGACATTCCAGAGAATTTGGAAGCGCATGTCATCATCGTTGGATATGGTCGCGTAGGCGTACTGATAGCATCCATGTTGGACGAGCATAAAATTCCATTTATCGTTTTGGACTCAAACGTTGCGGTCATAACCAATGCAAAAAAATCTGGCCTACAGGCATATTATGGCGATGCCAGCAATCCAGCATTTTTACAAAAATGTGGTTTAGACAATGCAAGAGCCTTGGCTGTCACGATGGACAACCCAGAACGGGCCGAAGAAATCGTGCGCAATTCGAGGACCGAACATCCCGAACTCAAAATTATAGCGCGCGCCCGTGATGAAGCTCATGCGATAAAATTATATGAAGCAGGTGCAACCGAAGCTGTGCCTGAAACAATTGAGGCCAGCTTGCAATTGGGCGAAGCCTTACTAGTCGAAACGGGTGTGCCCATGGGGCTTGCCATTGCTTCAGTTCACGAACGCCGCGATGGCCTTCGAAAATTACTGGGTCGTCCAAATCGCAAAGAAATTTTAGCAAACACCCAAAAATCATTGCGTGACCGCATCAGAAGTTAGGCAACACCCAACTTCTTTTGTAAATTTGTGCTGCTGGTTGTGTATTGAAACAACAATCGTTCACCCGGATTAATATAGCGGAAGGCCTGCTGCGCCATCAATGCAGCCTCGTGAAATCCCGAAAGGATCAACTTCAATTTTCCGGGATAAGTGTTGATGTCGCCAACCGCAAAAATGCCGGGCACATTGGTTTCAAATTTTTCGGTATCAACCGCAATCAAATTTTCAGTCAGGTTCAAGCCCCAATCTGCAACGGGGCCAAGCTTCATCGTCAAACCAAAGAACGGTAACATGGTGTTGCATGCAACGTCAAATGAAGTGCCATCCGTGCCTTTAACAGTAGCCGCTGATAACATGCCATCGGCGCCGCCAAGACCCGTCACCTGACCAATTACCAAATTCATTTTGTCGTCCGACACAAGCTCACGCATTTTATTGACCGAGTCAGGTGCCGCTCGAAATTCATCGCGCCGGTGCAGCAGTGTCATGCTCCTGGTGATCGGTTGTAAATTGTTCACCCAATCAAGTGCTGAGTCTCCTCCGCCAACAATCAGAACATCCTTGCCGCGAAACGACTCCATCTTTTTCACAGAATAGAAAACCGATTTGCCTTCATAGGCGTCAATGCCTGGAATCGGCGGCTTCTTTGGCATGAAGGATCCGCCACCTGCGGCAATCACCACAACCTTACAATTGAAAACCAAATCACCGTCCGTCTTCAACACAAAATCCGTGTCACCGCGCTTTTCCAACGAAGTGACCATCTGGTTGAAATGAAACTGCGGCTTAAATGGTGCGGCCTGCTCCATCAACCGCGCTGTCAGATCAGCGCCTGTTACCAGCGGCAACGCCGGAATGTCATAGATTGGCTTTTCAGGATAAAGTTCGGCGCATTGTCCGCCCGGGCGATCCAGAATATCCAGAACATGACACTTGATGTCCAAGAGGCCCAATTCAAATACCGTAAACAAACCACAAGGGCCCGCCCCGATAACAACAACATCAGTGGTGATCATGTCAGACATCAGTTGGACTTTCTTAGAATTGCTTTTCTGGAACTTTAACACGCAGGCCGTCTAGCGCATCAGAAACTTTAATCTGGCAGGAAAGACGGCTGTTGTCGCGCACATCAAACGCAAAATCCAGCATGTCTTCTTCCATGGGATTGCGCTTTCCGGTCTTGTCTTGCCACTCAGGCTCAACATAAACATGACAGGTGGCGCAGGCACAGGCCCCGCCACAATCAGCATCAATTCCGGGCACTTGATGCTTCACAGCCGTTTCCATAACAGTCATGCCGGCAATGCCATCAGCAATGATTTCATTGCCATTGTGTTGAATGAAAGTGATCTTAGCCATTTATGCAGCAGTCCCTTTAAAACGAGCCCGCTTTTTAAGAGAAGAGACTAGGAAAGGCAACCGCTTAGCTCATGTGCAAAATGACGCTGGTTTCGGTTCTAAATGAGGATTCTGCCTCTTCTAAAAGGGCATCAAGAACCAAAGGATCAAAGTTGACGCTTTCCCAGCTCTTAGCCAATTCCTCAATTTGCAAAGCGCCAACAGCCGAAGCCGCACCTCGCAAGTTGTGACTCAAAAATTTACGGTCTTGCATTGAGATCAGCTTGGCTTTCAATTGCTCACGTGTTTCTTTGAGTTGTGCCATAAATAGTCCCAGCACCTCACGTTGCAAAGCAGCATCGTTCATCGTGCTGTAGGCCAAGCGTTCGCGGCTAAAGACGATGTGCTCGAGGGCCAAACCCGCCGCAACTTGGCCGTGTTGTAAGTCTTGTCTGCTCACCACTAAGTCCCCATATCGATCGGTCTAGGCTAGCAAGAACTTGATACCATGCGCTGAACAAACACCCCTAAAGTTTAATTTATTGAGTCGATTCAAGTTGATCCACAATTTTAACCATTTCTTCATTTAGCCAGTGGGCAACCCTGATTACGGGTTCAAAAACCGTCAAAATTAGGTTAATATGATATTTGTAGAGTTCCGAGTCCTGTGGGCCCTCAAATTGGTGCAACCCAAAATGAGATGTGACGAAGAACCAATAATTGGGCGCGTAATCGTCCCATAGAAGCGGGTACAAGGTATGGCAACTAAACCAACAGATAATCGTCGCAAAGGCAAGACTCCGGCTTTCGATATGGCCGAGCAAATCCAAGATGCAGCTCCGGCGGCATTTCGGACGAGCCCTGCCAATGAGAATGATCGCACCACTGCCAACCTTGCTGCGCGCTTACGCAAAAAGCCATCAATGAGCGTCTATTATTTTGCCATAGGTATATCTGCTCTGTGGTTTGTGGCTTGGTTGATGGCTTACAATGCGCTGCTCACATCTCAGGTGGCAGGTGCCAACAATCCGCCAATTGATTTATTACAGGCGGCATCTGTCTTGATCATGCCAATCATTGCAATTTTCTCAATCGCCTATTCAAATTGGCACGTCCAACACTCGCGTCAAGTGTCTGAAGTGCTCATGCAGTCCGCAATGCGCCTTATCCGCCCTCAAGATTTAGCAACCGATGGTTTAACATCGATTGCGCAAGCCGTGCGCCAAGAAGTTGACCTTCTGGTCGGCGGTGTTGAACACGCCTTTCAGCGCGCCACGGCGTTAGAAGAAATCGTTCACAAGGAAATCTCCGCTGTTGAACGCGCCTTTGGCGGCAACGAGGACCGTATCCGCGGTCTGGTGAACGGCCTGGAAACCCAACGCTTAGCTCTCCAACAAACCAGCGCTCTCGTAAACAGCGACGCAGCACCCATGCTCAACCGCTTGGAATCCAACACACAAAATTTGGGCCAAGTAATAAATCTAGCCCTCTCCACCTTCTCACGTTTGGAAGACGGCTTGAAAGGCTCAACCACTGAACTGGCTCGCACAATTGAAGATGTGGCCGCACGTGCCGCCATGACGGGCCAAGAGATTGGTGATCACTCTGCGCAGTTTGAACGCATGTCAACTACGCTGGTAAACGACTTCCGTGGCTTCTCTGGTCAGTTGCAACAATATGTTGAAACTCTAAACTTTACGGCCAACAATCTAGGCAATGAAACGCGAAAATTCGGCGGTGAAGTGCAAGGCATGGAAACCAACTTGTTGCAATTATTGCGTCAAAGCACTGATCAGCTAACAACGGCCAACACAGAAGTCAGCCAAACGATTGAGCGCCTAAGCAGCGGTTCAGTTGCCAACGTCAAACAGACTGCCGCAGAACTTGCGCAGAGTTTTGGTATAATCGAAGAAAACATAACCTATCATTTGAAATCAACTTCAAATGAAATCGCATCACTCATCGAGCGTTCAGGTGTTGATACCGCGGGTCGTATTGAACAGAGCAATAATTTGGTGACCCAAGGTCTGCAAACGCTGGCCAACGATTTCATCAATAAAGTTCATGCCTCACGCAATGATCTGTTGAATGTTGTGGGTGACAGCGGCAACCAATTTGCACAATCGGTGGACGGCGTTGCCAGCCAATTTAATGAGCGCATCAATCAGACCAGCGCACAAATTCTGGCCGGCCTTGATCAGTCAGGCAATCAACTTCTATCTCAAATGAACAGTTCAAGTGCAGGCTATGCCAGCCGCATCGACGAAGTGACGGGGCGCATTGCATCTCAACTTGATCAAAATGCAAATCTCATTACCAGCGCTCTGGACGAAACCAGTGGGCGGGTTACAGCCCAGCTTGGTCATCACTCAAACCGCTTCACCACCAGCATTGAAGAATTAAGTGGCCGCTTGGCAGCCCAAGTTGATCAAGGCAGCGGTCAATTAAGCAACACATTAGACACGGTTAGCGCACGTTTGACATCGCAGTTAGAGCACCATGCTGGAAAACTCAGCAGCACCATCAAAGAAACCGCTGAAAGCCACGGGCTTATCCTGGCCAACACAGCCCAAACCTTCACCATGGGCATGGATGGCAGCTTGAACCAGGCGCTTAATGGTTTGAATGAAACCAGCTCGCGCATAGACTCGTCCGCTGCAACCATCGCAAACAGCCTGAACAATGCATCAAGTTTGGTCACAGGCCAGATGCAAGCTGTGGGCGCTAATGTGAACGATTTGCTCGTCGCCACAAGCGGAACAATCGCTGCTCATTTGAAAGAAACATCTGAAATTGTTGGACGTCAAATGCAGGATTCAGGGCTTGCGCTGTCGCAGAATATCGAGAGCTCCGGCGGCTTGGTAACAGATCGCCTGATCAATGCGTCCGGTGATTTTTTGAACAAAGTCAACATGACCCGCGATAACATGCTCAACGCATTGTTGAACGTGTCAGGCGAAATGACAGGCAAGTTAGAAACAACTTCGTCGCAAATTTTTGACCAGATCGACAGCGCTTCGGGAAAACTGACCCATCAATTGAATGAAACCTCAAAATTCATCACCGAGCATATTGCTGACAAAACCTCTGAAGTTTCGACAAAACTTCAAGACGCAACAGTTGATATGTACACGCAGCTTGATGAAATTTCAGGTCGCATTAATACACAGATGAACGACACAGGAAGGCGCGTAACCGATCATATCTCAGGCACCACAACCATACTCACAACAAAGCTGCAAACAGCTTCGGTTGAAATGAACGGTCATTTAGCTGACGTCGCTGAACGCATTGCCGCAGAGTTGAACGACACAACGTCAACGGCAGCACAGTTTATCTCGACAAGCGCCGAACAGATGAGTGGCAAGCTCAACAACTCAACATCCTTGATGTTCGGCAGCATCGATAAAGCCTCGTTGCAAATTACTGACCAATTTGAAAAAATGAATGGTCATCTGGCAGATGTTGCCGATCGCATCGCCGCCGAGTTGAACGACACCACATCAACAGCAGCGCAATTCATCGCGACGAGCGCAGAACAAATGAGCGGCAAGCTCAACAGCTCTACGTCTTTGATGTTCACAAGCGTAGACAAAGCGTCGTCGCACATCACCGATCAGCTTGAAACAATGGCGTTGAAAGTTGCAGATCACATCATCAATCAAGCAGGCGATGTCACCGAGCGTGTTTCGTCAGTTACCGAAAAGCTCACAAACAAGCTCGATGGTTCTTCAACTCAATTGGGGGCACTACTCACAACCACTGAATCACGCATGGGCAATCAGCTTGAGCAGGCCACGACAGAACTGGCAGCCCTGTTTGATGTGAACACACGAATGATGACTGAACAATTGGAACAAAGCTCTTCATCAGTGACCCTGACATTCGCAAACACTGCGGTGCGTGCCGCGCAGGCTTTGAATGCCTCGAGCAATGATGTCACCACAAAGATTGAACAAGCCAGCCAATTGATGTTTGGCAAACTCGACGGCACGACGCGCGAGTTGGGCCAACGCTTCGACATTGCCACAGAGCACCTCGAAACTGTAACTGGCGACATCTCAACGCGTCTCGACGGAACCGGCCGCCGCTTTGCCGAAATTCTGGCCGAAGCCTCAGGTCAAATCTTCACTGATTTGGGCAAAGCCCGTGACGCCTTCTCAGAAGGTTTGGGCGAAACAACCATGCAAATCAGTGGTCGCTTTGAGCAAGAAACCGGACTTCTTGTTGGTCGCATTGACCGCGCTGTTCAAGAATTTGATGGCGCAGCAAATTCATCGTCCGGCAAGCTTGACGAAGCAGGCAAGAAATTTGCCAAGCACGTTGAAACGGCCAACACCTATTTGGCCGACCAATTGGCTTCAGCTGCAACCGATGTTGATAGCCGCCTCGAGAGTGTTTCCATGAAGCTCACAGGCAAATTGGAAATGACGGGCAGTCGCATTTCTGAACGCTTAGATGATGTTTCAGCTTTGGTTGAAAAATCAATCGACAAGTTCAACACGGAAATGGAGCAAATGCTTCAGAACCGCAAAGACTCGCTGGATCTGTTGGTCAGCGATGCCAATCGTCGTGCTTCCGAAGTTGATGGTGTAATGTCTGGTTACATCAACCTGATCGAAGAATCGCTCACCACAGCTGAAACCCGTGCACAAGGCATTAACCGCATTGTGTCGGATCAAACATCTGCGGCCCTCGCACGCTTGGAAGAAGAGTTGAAGAAGCTCGAAACCAACTCATCAGGACAAGCTCAACAGGCCGCCCGCGTGTTGCGTGATCAACACGAACGCGCTCTGGCCAGCATGAATGAAATGCTGTCGTCAACTGCAAGTGACTTCCAGCAAACAGCACAAGACATGCGCATCACCGCCCAGCAGGTTGTGAAGGATATTGATGCCGCGCGCGCTGAACTCAAACGCGCGGTAATTGACATGCCTGAAGAAACCCGTGCCAACGCTGATAACATGCGCCGCGTTGTGGCCGATCAAATCAGTGCGCTGAACGCATTGGCCGATGTGGTTCGTAAACAATCAGGCGGACTTGATTATTCCGGGCCGGGTTACATAACGCCGCGAAGTTCCGGAGGGTCCTCCTCGGGAAAATCTGATGGCGCCTCGTTTGCAGCTCCAGTGATTGGAACGATGAGCGCCATTAAAGCCCAAGTGGAGCGTCAGGTTGAACGTGTAACGCCAGCGCGCGTTGTTGAACAACCACGCAAAACAACCGAAATACCAAGGCAAGTCCAAGCTGCCATGGCAACTTTGGCCAAGGAAGTGGATGCCTTTACACAAAAGCTTCATGTTTCAGCTCGTGATTTAGTCGAAGCAATAGAAGGCACTCTACCCCGCGATCTGGAAAAGCGTTTCGCTGGCTCAGATAAATCGGTTTACACGCAGCGCCTTTTTGAAAGTCGCAGCCGTAAATTGGTGAAGGCCATCGAAAACCGCTATGCCGATGAACGTTTGTTGCGTGGCCGCGTGCAAGCCTTCAACCGCCTGTTCGAAAAATTGCTCGACACTTTGTCAGATACACAAGGCGGAGAAGCGATCATGGAACAGGTCTTAGCCTCGGAACAAGGCCGCATCTATGTGATGCTGGCCGAAGCCGCAGGCCGCATGCCAAGCCAGTCGTAAACTTTGCGCAAGCTTGAAGTCGAAAACCAAAGCTGGCCGATCGCGGGCAGCTTTACTATCGCAAGGGGCAGCAAAACCAAGGCCGAAACAGTCGTGGTCACGCTCACTGAAAGCGGTTTCAAGGGCCAGGGAGAATCCGTACCCTACAGTAGGTACAACGAAACCGTCATCCAATGTGTGGCCGCTTTAGAAGCATCAAAAGATAAAATTGCAGGCGGTCTATCACGCAATGAACTTGCTGCATTAAATTTGCCCAAAGCCGCACAAAACGCACTGGATTGCGCACTATGGGATTTAGAGGCCAAGAAAACGCTGAATCGCGCGTGGCAGTTGGCGCAGCTGAATGAACCATTAGCCAGTATAACAGCCTACACGCTGAGCCTCGACACCCCTGAAGCCATGGCCAAGGCCGCAGCTAATGCGGCAGATTATCCTTTGCTCAAACTAAAATTCGGCCGTGATGGCGACATTGACCGCCTCGCCGCCATTCGCACTGCCGTTCCAAACGCCCGTTTAATTGTCGATGCGAATGAAGGTTGGTCGCCTTCAATCCTGCCAACCATGTTGGAAGCCTGCGAAAAATACGGCGTAGAATTGGTCGAGCAACCCTTGCCCGCTGATGACGACGAAGCACTCAGAAATTTCCCTCGCAAAACAATCATCTGTGCAGATGAATCAGCCCACGACATTGCGGGCCTCGCCAAACTCAGAGGCAAATATGACGCGATAAATATAAAGCTCGATAAAACTGGAGGCCTCACCAACGCCCTAGCCCTTGCAAAGGCTGCACAGAACCTAGATTTCAAAATAATGATCGGTTGCATGTTGGCCACATCACTCGCCATGGCACCTGCATTTCTGCTGGCACAGTTGGCAGACTATGTTGATCTTGATGGCCCACTTCTTCTCGCCAAAGACCGTGAGCCTGGTATCAACTATCACAACGGTATCATATCTCCGCCACCGCCTGATTTATGGGGTTAGAGCGAATATAATAAATCGCAATAATCAAACCAATCGCTGAAATAACAGCCATTGCCAAAAAGCCCTTGCCGCCAAAATTCTCATAAAGCGGCCCCGACATCCACGTCACAGATGACAGCAAAACGCCGCCCGCCAGAGCCGCATAAAGCCCCTGCGCCGTATTGCGCAAATTGGTCGGAACATGGGCGCGAATGAAGTTCATGAGTGCAAGATGCGCACAGGCAAACGAAACACCGTGCAACAATTGTAACATCAACATCAAATATTCATTGGTCACAAATGCCGTGCCAGACCAACGCATAATTCCACCGCAAAGCCCAACCATTAACAATCGCTCAATGCCAATGGCCGCAACAATCTTTTGTGAAGTTGCAAAAAACAAAACCTCGCCCACAATCGCCGCTGCCCATAACAAGCCAATCGTGAAAGTACCAAAGCCCAGACTTGTCCAATAAACTGAACTAAAACTATAAAGCATGGCGTGGCTTGAATTGGCCATACTCGCAGCCAAAAGAAACAATGTGAAATGCGAGCCAAATAAAAATTTTAAAGCTGCACCAAACTCCAAAGCACTTGCATGGTGTTTAATAACATTGCGTTCCGGGTCTTGCGGCAGCATGAAAGTGGCGATGACAGAAAATACCTGCGCATCAGCAATCAGCCAAACTGTCTCAAGTGCCGAAAGCCTTGTCAGCAATGCGCCAGCCACCAGACTGCCGGTCAAAAAACTCACCGAAGCCCAGAGCCGCAATCGCCCAAAATCAAGCCCAAGGGCAGCACTTGAATCCACCCCAAACCCCTCTATCAACGGATTAACTGGCGCAAAGAAAAAAGCTCCCCACAGCGAAACCATCAAAATTTCATAAAAGCCATCGGTAAATGGCAGGGTCATGTAACCTAGCAAGGCCAAAACTGCACAAAATTGGATGACCAAACGGCGGTTTCCGGTTCGGTCAGCAAGCACTGCAAAAACAGGTGCACCCACAATCCGAACCGCCATCATGCCCGCGATCACACTGGCAATTTGGCTAACTGACAGGCCTTTGGCATGTAACCAGAGCGGCAAAAAGGGAAGTTGCACACCGTTGCCTATCATCAGCAGGGCATAACAAGCCGAAAAACGAATCTTAAATCTCTGTGCCGTCATTTATTTTAGAAATTAAACCAAACATTCACCAGTTTCTACGAATATCCACACAGGGTGCGCATGTGTTAAGCGCAGGGTTAGGTAAGTTGTGTGTGGAGTTAGCGTAATGAGTGGGCAACAACTGGGTTTTCCAGAATCTCTTGATGAAATTTTAAACGTCGTAAAGGAAACGCCGCGCGGGCGCTGGTTCATCGAAGCCTATACCAACCGAGTTCAAACCAGTGGCACAGCCACAATTTTGTCCGCAATCGGAAAACTTGAAACCAATTTGCAATCCATGATTGGCAACAGCGCTGATGCAGCCCTGCTGCAAAAAGCCCGCCTCCACATCGCGCAAGCGCGTGCCGAAATCGCCAAATCAGAACCAAGCCAACCATCACTTACAGCCGAAGGCCAGCTCTTTGCAAAACTCGCAGAACTCTCGCGCAAAGCATTTTCTGAACCCGGAATAGAACAACCTGGCATCGCCAGAAATGTAGATCGCGCATTGCGCCTCGTAGCAGATCTTGATCAAGATTTGGGCACCGCGTTGGTGCCAATGCCGGTGGCGACCACCAAGCCAGCCGCGCAATATTTTAAGCAAGACGAAGATGTCTTTGAGCCAGCACCTGCCGCACCAACCATTGCACCGGTGAAGGCAACGAAAGTCGTTGAGTCCACGCAACGCGGGGCAAAGCTTGTAATCCAACACCTTGATTTGAACCCCACTGTAATTGCGCCGCAAACAATGGCTGAAGCCAGCTCACTTCCGCTGGAGGAAAAGCCCGTTTTCCAAACCATCCAACCCTTAACGGCCCCAGACACAACATTAGAACCTTCGCGAATCGTCATTATCCGCCGCAAGGCTGAGGATGTGATGGAAGTGCCGCTCATGGAAGAAAATGAGTCCGAAGCGGTTTCGGCGGCCTAAGCCCAACTTAAACACAACAAATATTTGTGAAAGCGCGGCCAGATTGCCATAATTAAGGCACTCTTTACCAAGATCGGAGAGTCTGGCTTAAGTTGGGTCTATAGGAATTCAAAAGTGTTAAATTCAAAATTCAATCGTCGTTCGGCCCTGTCGCTATTTGCTCTTGCGCCGTTTGGCCTGTCAGTTTTGGCCCGCGCCGAAGATCCCGCAAATATTGGCTCCATCACATCCATTGCACCGCGCATCGCGATGCAAGGCAAACTGGCAACTCGAACTGAAGTCGTAGAAGGCCAAGGTCAAGCGCCAATGCTCAGCTTGGGCTCGCTGACGGCCCTCGACAACGCCATCGGCATGTATGAAGAAATTGTAGCAGGCGGCGGCTGGCCTGATGTGCCTAAAATGAAATATGATAAAACATCAAAGCCCGCTGATATTTTCCGTTTACGTCAGCGTTTGGTGCGTGAGGGTTATCTCGAAATTGAATCATTGGCATCGGAAGGATCGGGCCAATTTGAGACCACGCTCATCGCCGCCATTAAGTCATTCCAATTCAATCATGGCTCCAACCCCAGTGGAAAGATGGACGACCGTACCCGTGCGGAGATGAACATCACAGCGCAAGCAAGGCTTTATTCTCTTCAAGAAAACCGTCCTCGCGTTGTCGAACATTTAAAAGATTTGGGACCGCGCTATGTTGCCGTCAACATTCCAGCAGCTCAATTAGAAACCGTTGAACTTGGTGAAATTTATTCGCGCCATAACGTTGTTGTAGGAAAGCTCGAACGCCCAACACCATCACTGAAAAGCAAAGTCAGTGATATCGTGTTTAATCCGTTTTGGAACGCGCCCGCTTCTATTGTGGCCAAAGATATCATTCCAAAATATCTCAAAGATCCAAATTATTTGGATCAAATGGGCATCCGCGTAATCGACGGTGAAAACGGCATGGAAGTTGAACCATCCAGCGTTGATTGGGAAACCACGGCTGCTGATCGTTTCCAATTCCGTCAAGACCCCGGCGAGCACAATGCTTTGGCCACGATGAAGGTCAATTTCCCAAACAAGTTCATGGTCTACATGCACGACACGCCACACCGCGAATTATTTGCAGGCAATGCACGTTTTGAAAGCTCAGGCTGCGTGCGCGTTGACCAAGTAGCGGTGATGATCAACTGGATTCTAGGCGGCCAAGATGGCATTGACGGCGCTCGCATCGAAGAAATCACCGCGGCAGGCGAAACCATTCAAACCAAAGTACAAAAACAAACCGATGTTCGTTTTATGTATCTGACTGCTTGGGCGACAGAAGATGGGCGCGTGAATTTCCGCCCTGATGTCTATAAACTTGACGGCAAGAACTTCATCCTCGGTCAGCCTGATCCAGTTGTGGCACTTTGACTTAATGTAACTTATTGAATTTCATATCTGTGTCTCTTAAGTACAGTCAATGAAATTTCAAACACCATATATCCATATCTTCAAACAAGGCGACGCCGCAAAGCATCCCTTTTTATTGCTGCACGGCACAGGCGGCAATGAACATTCACTCCTCGAATTAGCCAAAGCACTAGCTCCCGATCGTTCCATCATTTCTCCGCGTGGACTAGTCAGCGAAAATGGCAATCTAAGGTTTTTTAGACGCTTTGCCGAAGGTCTTCTGGATGAAGACGATGTGCGCTTTCGCAGCAATGAACTCAATCAATTCGTTTCGGGTGCCATCACTGCTCACAATTTAAAGTCCCCTATAGCCCTTGGTTATTCGAATGGTGCGAATGTCGCGCTGGCAATGCTGTTCATGCAGCCAGAAATTTTGAGTGGCGCAGTTCTGTTGCGCTCAATGGCTCCATTTAAGCAGATGCCAGATATTGATTTGAACCAAAAGCCAATCCTCCTGTTGAATGGCTCACAAGATCAGATGATCACAATGTCCGCCACCGAAAATCTGGTGAACACATTAACGAAGAGCAACGCCAAACTCATCCACGAAATTATACCAGCTGGCCATGGCCTCACACAATTTGATATCACCCACACGACAAAATTTTTGAAAGAACAAAACTAATGCAACTCAATGGTTTTCACCATCTCACCGCAGTCACTGCTGACGCCCCACGCAATCATGCTTTTTATACCAAGACCCTTGGTATGCGCATGGTCAAGAAAACCGTGAACCAAGACGATACCACAGCCTATCATTTGTTTTATGCGGATGCAAAAGGCAGCGCTGGAACCGACATCACTTTCTTTGATTGGCCCACAGGCCCCCAGCGTCGTGGCACCCATGAAGTGGTGCGCACGGGTTTGCGCATAAAGGGCGAAGCGGCTTTAAAATGGTGGGAGGAACATTTCAAAGCCAACAATGTGAAAGCCGAAAACATCACAGAAGAAAACGGCCGTAATGTTATTCACTTCGAAGATTTTGAAGGCCAGCGCCTGAGTTTGGTTGATGATGAAAGCGATATCGCTGTCAACACATGGCCCCAGAGCCCAGTGCCCGCCGAACATCAAATCCGAGGCCTCGGCCCCATCACGCTCAGTGTTCCTGATCTTAAACCAACTGATATGGTTCTCACGCAAATCTTGGGCATGATCCCCACCGCGCGCTTTGGCGACACACATGTTTATCACATGAACGGCACTGGCCCTGTGGCCGAGCTTCATGTGCGCGTCGAACCCAATTTACCTCAGGCTCAACAAGGTGCTGGCGCTGTGCATCACGTGGCCTTCAACATTGAAATGGGCCAATATGAAGCGTGGACAGACCGCCTCAAATCCATGCGCGTGCCAAACTCTGGCCCGGTTGATCGCTTCTGGTTCAAAAGCCTCTACTTCCGTGAACCAAATGGCATCTTGTTTGAACTGGCAACTGATGGCCCAGGCTTTGCCACCGATGAACCGATGGACAAGTTAGGTGAAACCCTATCTCTGCCACCATTCTTGGAACCCAAGCGCGCGGCCATCGAAGCAAAGTTGAAGAAGCTCACTTAATGTCTTCTCCCGCTCGCGGGAGAAGACGGGGACCCATTTTGCACCTTCGCAAAATGGGGAAGATGAGGGACCACGCGCTCCCATATTCATTTCCCCTCACCTATCCCACTTCGCTTGCGCTCAGCAGGCCCCTTTCCTCTCCCGCAAAAGGCGGGCGAGGACGTTAAGGCAAATTATCGCGCATAAAAATATCAATCCGGATGCGCTCCTGATCTTCAATCAGCGGCATGTTATCGGCCTTGGCCATCAACACGCGCACAGCACTGCGCACTTCATGCCCAGCATCTTGATTGATAATCACATCAATAGTTCCACGGATCAGCGCACGCCGAGAACCGTCCGTAATCTCATGGGCAACAAAAACCAAATCCTTTGGTCTTGGACTTGCGTCAAGAGCCGCCACAATACCCGCCGTGCCACCACCCACATTATAAATCCCCAGCAGATCAGGATGCTCTTTCAACAATTGCTTGGCCAGCTCTTCAGAACGCTCCATATTATCGCGCGATTCACGCACTGGCAAAATCTGCAAATCAGCAAATTCATGCGCCATCACCTGCTCAAATCCGAACTGCCTTTCAATATGATCGCGCAACGCCAATGAACCTGCAAATAGTCCAACCTTGCCTTTGCGCGTTCCCAAAAACCGTCCCATCAATCCAGCCGCCGTGCGCCCCGCTGACGAATTATCAATCCCAGAATAATGAGAACGCTTTGAGCCCGGCACATCTGAAACCAGCGTGACCACAGTCACACCTTTGGCGACTAGTGCGTTGATTGACTCGCGCACTGCAGGATGATCAAGAGCCACCACCGCAACGCCATCAATACCCTCTTCCAATTCATCCAAAACCTTAGCCAGCAACGGCCCGTCAAACACGTCCACACGCTTCACCATAATCGAAACCCGCTCGCCCGCCATGCGCGAAGCTGCAGCTTCGACTTCTTCTCCCACTCGCTGCATAAACTCGCCAGACGTATTGGGCAGCACAAACCAAAACCGATATTCGCGCCCTCGTGCCAGTCTGGCCGCAATCCGGTCGGGCTGATAATTCAACTCACGAATAGCTGATTCCACTTTTTCAACCGTGCGCGTCTTCACCCCCGGCCTGTGGTTCAAAACCCGGTCAATCGTCGCAACGCTAACTCCAGCCTTTTGGGCCACATCTTGAATCGTAATCTTTGCCATGGCCTGTTTGAAGCGGATGGCTGGCCACTTGTCAAATAGTTGCGGCTAGGGCAATTCTCGACCATGGCCCATCAACTCAAACTAGCCGCCGATATAGGTGGAACCTTCACCGACATTGTTCTTGAACAAGGCCCCAAACGCTGGAGCGGAAAAATCCTGACAACCATCCAAGCGCCAGAGCTCGGCGTGCTGGAAGGCATCAAACTCATTCTTGAAGATTCAAAAATGTTAGCCAAAGATATTTCTGTTTTCATCCACGGCACAACACTGGCCACCAACGCGTTGATTGAACGCAAAGGTGCCAAGACCGCCTTCATCACCACCGAAGGCTTCCGCGATGTGATTGAACAAGGCTATGAAAAGCGCTTTGATCATTATGATCTGATGATCGAAAGCGCTAAACCCTTAGTTGATCGCCATTTGCGCCTGACCATAAATGAGCGCCTAGCCGTGAACGGCGATGTTCTCATACAATTAGACGAATCCCAAATCCCCGGACTCGCCAAAATTATCCGAGAAGAAAATGTAGGCGCAGTCGCCATCGGATTGCTACATGCTTACGCCCATCCCAAACATGAACAACGCATCGCAGAATTGCTGAAGCCTCTGCTGCCCGCACATGTCACCATTTGTCTCTCGTCGGAAGTCGCCCCTGAAATCCGAGAATATGAGCGCTTTTCCACCACTGTCGCCAATGCCTATGTGCGGCCCTTGATGGCGGGCTATTTGAAACGTCTGCAAACAGCACTCGGTAAAATGGGTCTGAACGGGCCACTTTACTTAATGATGTCCGGTGGCGGTCTGACCACATTAGAAACCGCCAGCCGCTTCCCTATTCGTCTCGTCGAGTCCGGCCCAGCAGGCGGCGCAATCCTCGCATCGCGCATTGCACAAAGTTGCAAACTTCCCGAAGTGCTCTCATTTGACATGGGCGGCACAACGGCCAAAATCTGCCTGCTCAGCAATGCCGAGCCAGCCCGCGCCCATCGTTTTGAAATTGCCAGAGCTTATAAGGATATGAAAGGCTCCGGCATCCCAGTGCGCATTCCAGTCATTGAAATGGTAGAGATCGGCGCTGGCGGCGGTTCTATCGCACGCGTTGATAAATTAGGTCGCCTCACGGTCGGCCCAGATAGCGCAGGCTCCACCCCCGGCCCCGTTTGTTATGGCCGTGGCGGAACCATGCCCACAGTCACTGATGCAAATGTCAGCCTCGGCAAAATCGACCCCGCATTCTTTGCAGGCGGCAAAGTTCCACTCGATGAAGCCGCAGCCGCAGCCGCGTTCAAGACCCACATCGGCGACACATTAAATCTCAAAGATTTTTGGCCCGCCGTCGGCGTGGCCGAAATCGTGGAGGAAAACATGGCCAACGCGGCCCGCGTTCACGCCATTGAGCGCGGCAAAGATATCGCCAAATGCACCATGGTGGCCTTCGGCGGCGGCGCACCACTCCATGCTTGTCGCTTGGCTGAAAAAGTCGGGGTCACAAAAATCATCGTGCCCGGCGGCGCTGGCGTAGGTTCAGCCATTGGCTTCCTGCAAGCGCCAGTCGCTTATGAAATCACCAAATCCGCCGCCGTCAATCTCGACAATTTCAACCCGGCTCATGTGAACGCACTCATCAAGCAAATGACGCGCGATGCCGAAACTGTGGTCAAACCCGCACTCAAAAACGAAAAACCCTTTCTCACCATTGTTGCCGATTGCAGATACGTGGGCCAAGGCCATGAAATTCAAGTCACCATCCCCATCCGCGCCCTCACCAAAGCCGACGGCGCAAAACTTAAAGCCATGTTTGAAAAAACCTACGCCTCGATCTACGGCCTCACCATTCCAAACCAACAAGCCGAAGCCATAACATGGTCACTCACCTGTTCATCACGTGTCGGAAAACCAACCACTGCCAAAACCGTGGCGAAGCGCAAAACCATAAAACCCCTCCGTACACGGAAGATTTATGATGCAGCATTGGGTAAGCTCACCAACGCTCCCGTTTATTGGCGCTTCGATTTAAAGCCCGGCATGTCCCTCAAAGGCCCCGCCATTATTGCAGAGCATGAAACTTCAACAATCGTCGGCGCAAACTTCAACGCCTCAATCAATTCACTCGGCTACATCGTGATGGAGCGACGCAAATGAGCAAAGCAGCATTAGAAGCCATCAAAACCCAAGTGATGTGGAACCGCTTGATCGCCGTGGTCGAAGAGCAAGCACAATCACTTCTCCGCACAGCCTTCGGAACGATCACACGCGAGGCAGGCGACCTTTCGGCAGGTGTTTATAACACCGACGGCCATATGATCGCCCAAGCCATGACCGGCACCCCCGGCCACGTCAACACCATGGCCACTGCCGTTGCTCACTTTTTTGAAAAATATCCGCAAAACACCATGAAGCCAGGCGATGTCTATTGCACCAATGACCCATGGCTGGGCACGGGTCACCTGTTCGACTATGTGATGATGACACCCGTATTTCTGGGCAAAAAACTCGTCGCCTTCTTCGCCTCCACTTGCCATGTGATTGATGTGGGCGGAGTGGGCTTCTCAGCCAAAGCAAATTCAAGCTTCGAAGAAGGAACATTGATCCCCCATCTGATGATCCGCAAGCAAGGCAAGCTCAATGAGGAATTACTCAGCGTCATCCTCGCCAACAGCCGCAATCCGGTTGAGGTGAAAGGCGATCTGCTGTCGCTGATCAGCGCCAACGACACAGGCGCCAGACGACTGGTCGAGATGATGACCGAATTCAAAATGTCATCATTAAACAAACTGGCCAATCACATATTAAAAACCTCAGAAAAAGGCGCGCGCGAAGCCATCAAATCCCTGCCCGATGGCGAGTGGTCATACGCCATGCCGCTGGATGGTTATGAAGCCCCCGTCACAATCAAAGCCAAGCTCATCATCAGCCGAGGCAAGATCACTGTTGATTACACAGGCACATCCGCCGCCTCGATTTATGGCATCAACTCCCCACGCACTTATTCGTTGGCCTATTCCGTCTTCGCGCTCAAAGCCATCATCGCCCCTCATGTACCAAACAATATCGGCTCGCTCTCGTGCTTTGACATCATCACAGAGCCACACACGATTGTAGATCCCATCCGCCCCTCGCCCGTCACCTCGCGGCATGTCACAGGGCAAATGTTGGCCGATGTTGTGTTCGGCTGTCTGGCGCAAGCGCTGCCCGGAAAAGTGCAGGCCGAATCCGCAGGCAGCATTTGGATGATTTCACTGAACTCCGCCCATGGCCGCGTGGCCCGCGCTGACCTTGAAGGCACATCTGATTTTGGTGTGCTGGCCATTGGTTTAGGCGGCATCGGTGGCCGCCCCGGAAAAGACGGCCTCTCCACCATGGCCTTCCCATCAGGCATCGGCGGCATCCCCGTCGAAATCACAGAGTCGCAATGCCCCCTGTGGTTCAAAGAAAAACAGTTCTTGAAAGGCAGCGGTGGTGAAGGCGAATATCGCGGCGGTCTCTCCCAGCGCATCGAAAT
>JAYTUV010000097.1:2500-20815 GCA_043744395.1 Aestuariivirga sp. | reverse complement strand
AAAGACAACACGATGAGCAATGTAACGATTTACACAACTTCAGCCTGCCCCTATTGCATGATGGCCAAAAACCTTCTCATTAAAAAGGGCGCAAAATTTCAGGAAATCGATGTGAGCTACGACGCCGATGAACGCCAAAGTATGACTCAACGCGCAGGTGGAAGGCGTTCGGTTCCTCAGATTTTTATTGGTCAAACTCATATTGGTGGCTGTGATGATCTTCATGCCCTTGATGCAAAAGGCGGGCTTGATCCGTTGTTGGCGGCTTCATGAGTTTTAAGGCTGGAATGGTTCAGCTGCGGTCGGGCACTGACGTGCCACGCAATTTGAAAGACGCTTCAGCGCTCATCAAGGGCGCTGCCTCGCAAGGCGCTAAATTTATATCCACCCCCGAAGTCACCAATGTGTTTGAGCCCGACCGTGAACGCCTCAAATCCATCGCAAGGCCAGAAGCCGATGACATTTCAGTCAAAGGTTTTTCAGAACTCGCTGCAAAGCTTGGCATCCACTTGCACATTGGTTCAATGGCACTGAAGGGTGACGATGATAAGCTGGTCAACCGAACAATCCTCTTTGGCCCCGATGGTAGGATCATTGCGCGTTATGACAAGATTCATTTGTTTGATGTGGACTTGCCCAACGGTGAAGTTTACCGCGAGTCAGCGTCTTATATTGGTGGCGATGAAGCCGTTGTCGTTGAAACACCATTCGCAAAACTCGGGCTGACCATTTGTTATGATGTGCGTTTTCCGGCTTTGCACCGAGCCCTGGCAATGGCAGGTGCCAATGTATTGCTTGTACCTGCGGCCTTCACAGTGCCAACAGGCAAAGCGCATTGGCATGTGTTGCTCCGCGCTCGTGCTATTGAAACGGGCAGCTTTGTCATTGCCGCTGCCCAAGGCGGCAAGCATGATTCAGGTCGCGAAACTTTTGGCCACTCAAAGGTGATAAACCCTTGGGGCGAAGTCATTTGCGAGGCAAACACTGACCCTGATTTCAAACTGTTCGAAATTGACCCTGAAGAGTCTGCTGCCGCCCGTGCCAAAATACCAAACTTGCAACACGCTCGCGAATTTACTTTGAGTCATGTGAGCGCTCTATGATCCGTTATGATCTTGTTTGTGACAAAGGCCATGAATTTGATGGTTGGTTTCGCGATAGCGACGCCTACGACAAACAAGCCAAGCGCGGTCTCGTGTCATGCACCCATTGCGGCACCGCCAAAATCCAAAAACAAATCATGGCGCCTGGCATCCCGTCGAAGTCGAATAAAAAGTCCGACAATGCCGTCCGCATGAGTGGTGGCATTGCAGACCCTCGCGCTCAAGCGATGATGCAAATGATGCGCGATTACCGCAAACACGTTGAAACCAACGCCGAAAATGTTGGAAACAACTTTGCCGAAGAAGCACGCAAAATTCATTACAAAGAAACCAAAGAGCGCAGCATCTATGGCCAAACATCACCTGATGATGCGGCAGCCCTGATCGAAGAAGGCATCGACATTCACCCCGTTCCGGTGTTGCCAGAGGATGGGAATTGAACTCCCCACCCGCCGTCATTCCATGCAAGGGCCTTGCCTTTCACGGTCCTTCCGTGAAAGGTTTGCCCGTGACATGGAATCCCGCTTTGGTTCAGCGCTTACGGTTTGCAAAGCTGGTTTCCAAATAAAGTGCTAACATTTTGCTGACGCAAAATACGCACTTTCTTGGAATGACGTATTCTAAAGGGAGTAGGTTCTGTTATTCTCAAAAACATCCAACACGCCTTCTCCAACTTTTTCTTCAATCAATCGCCAACCCTGCTTTTGATACATCCCACGCTTCTCAGCCGTGGCACACAAAAACGCCATGTCGTGTCCCAAGCCAAAAATCTCGTTCAGCGCTGCTTTCACTAAACCTGCCGCAACACCATGGCCGCGAAATTCTGGTTCCACCCAAAGTGCGCCGACCCAAGGTGATAATTCAGGGCGGTCGTCGAGATCAGACACAAGCCCCAAAACGCTGCCGATGTAGCTTCCACCTTTATGCGCAACCAAACAAAATGGAATAGTGCGCGCTTCAGGCAACTCCTCAAAAAAATCGGTCACCACTTGCAGCAAACGCCCATGTGGCCGCCACCACGCATTCCAAATGCGGTCGGCGACGATTGATTTGAATTCTGGAAGATGATTGAGATTGGAAATCTCAAATTTCACTTCTGCGCCACCACCATATAATTCACGTCCATGTCCTTGGCGCGTTTCCACTCGCGGCCGATGGGGTGGTAAACAACGCCAGTCTCAGCTTTCACCACAGCGCCATTATTGGAAAGCCAGCCGCGAAGCTCTGCAGGTTTGATGAATTTTTCCCATTCATGCGTGCCCTTCGGCAGCCAGCGCAAAACATATTCAGCGCCCACAATGGCCAGTGCGAAGGATTTTAATGTACGGTTTAAAGTGGCCACAAACATAAGGCCATTTGGTTTCATCATCCCCACGCAATTCTTGGTGAAATTCTGCGGCGTCGCCACATGTTCAATCACTTCCATATTCAAGATCACGTCAAACTTTTCGCCCGCTTCGTTCAAATCCTCGGCCACACCCACGCGGTAATCAATCTCAAGCCCTTGTTCGGCAGCATGGACGGAGGCGGTTTTGATGTTCTTCTCAGACGGGTCAACCCCCACAACCGATGCGCCAAGCCTTGCCATCGGTTCACATAAAAGCCCACCGCCGCAGCCAATATCCAAAAACCGCAGACCCTCAAATGGCCGCTCCACCAGTGGATCAAGCGCAAACCGAGCACAAACCTGCTCTTTAATATAAGTCAGTCGCACCGGGTTAAACACATGCAAAACCCCAAATTTACCCTTCGGATTCCACCATTCCGCGGCCATTTTCGAGAATTTTTCCACTTCCGCCGGATCAAGACTGGAAAGGTTCGGGCTTGTATTCATTGTCATTATAATTTGTACCTGATTTTATGACGGCTTTTATTGCATATAAACATGCCCTCAACTAAGAGTACGCCGCGCCGCACCATTGCGGCAAATTATTATTTGAGGGGACGGGGCCATATGGGCCGTTTGGTAATGAAATTTGGCGGAACGTCGGTCGCAAATATCGACCGTATCCGCAATGTGGCGCGCCATGTCGAGCGCGAAGTCAAAGCTGGTCACTATGTGGCCGTTGTGGTGTCGGCCATGGCTGGAACCACCAATCAGTTGGTTGAGTGGTGCAAGCAAGCCGCCCCCATGCATGATGCCCGCGAATATGATGCAATCGTTTCAACAGGTGAACAAGTGACCGCCGGGCTTTTGGCCATCGTGCTTCAAGAAATCGGCATACCAGCGCGTTCATGGACAGGTTGGCAAATCCCCATTGAAACAGATGGTGTGCACGGCTCGGCCCGCATGACCAATATCAACGGCGCTGAAATTATTAAGCGCATGGAACAAGGCCAAGTGGCAGTCATTGCCGGTTTCCAAGGCATTGGCCCGGATAAACGCATCACCACTTTGGGCCGTGGCGGTTCTGATACGTCGGCTGTTGCGATGGCTGCAGCACTGAATGCGTCATGCGACATCTATACCGATGTCGATGGTGTTTACACTGCCGATCCGCGCATCGTCACGGGTGCTCAAAAGCTTGATAAAATTTCATACGAAGAAATGTTGGAGCAAGCATCACTTGGTGCAAAAGTGTTGCAGCCACGGTCGGTTGAACTTGCCATGGTTTATAAGGTGCCATTGCAAGTGCGCTCAAGTTTTGAAGCTCCCGACTCACCCAATCAAAATAAACCCGATGGCACCGGGCCCGGAACGATCGTATGCCAAGAGGATCAATCAATGGAACAGCATGTTGTTAGTGGAATTGCCTATTCGCGCGACGAAGCAAAAATTTCACTTCGCAAAGTGAAAGATAAACCCGGCGTATCCGCTGGTGTGTTTGGCCCGCTTGCTGAAGCCGATATCAGTGTTGATATGATCGTGCAGAATGTGTCTGCCGACGGCGCTGTCGCAGATATCACATTCACATTGCCGCGCAAAGATTTGCGCAAAGCCATTGAGCTGCTCGAAAAATTGAAAGAACAAATAGGTTTTCAAGACATCGCCCATTCGGCTGATGTGGCAAAAGTTTCAGTGGTTGGCATCGGCATGCGCAGTCATGCTGGTGTGGCCGCCCGCATGTTTAAATCGCTGGCCGACAAAGGCATCAATATTCAAGCCATCACCACATCTGAAATTAAAGTCAGCGTGTTGATTGATGAAGCCTACACAGAGCTTGCCGTGCGCGCCTTGCACACAGCCTACGGGTTAGACAAGGCTTAGGGACAACACATCATGCCCAGCCCCGCACTTGGCCCGCGCGTCCTTCTCCGAAGACTCCGCGAAGTCATGGCGGAGCCGGAGACTGCACAAAAGCGGCTCGATAAAACAGTCACACTCATCGCCAGTAACATGGTGGCAGAAGTGTGCTCGATCTATGTCATGCGCCCCGGAAATATTTTGGAGCTCTATGCCACTGAAGGTTTGAAACGCGAAGCCGTTCACAAATCAAAACTCAAAGTGGGCGAGGGGCTTGTGGGTTTGATCGGTGATCAAGCGATTGGCCTTAATCTTTCTGACGCACCAACTCATCCCGCTTTCAAGTATTTGCCTGAAACTGGCGAAGAAATTTATCATTCCTTCCTCGGTGTGCCCGTCATGCGTGGTGGCACGGTGATTGGTGTACTGGTCGTGCAAAACCGCACGCTTCGCCATTATACCGATGAAGAAGAAGAAGCGCTTCAAACCACGGCCATGGTTCTGGCTGAAGTCATGGCTTCGGGCGAACTTAAAGAAATGGCGCGCGAAACTGCCATTGATGTGGCCCAAGTGCGCAGCCATCATTTGCGGGTTGAAGGTTTGGCTGAAGGCATTGCCCTTGGTCATGTGGTTCTGCACGAACCGCGCGTTCGCATTCAAAACATGATCGCGGAGAATGTGCCCTTCGAAATCACGCGCCTTGATGATGGTGTGGCCTTGCTTCGCTCCCAAGTTGATGAATTGTTAGACGGCAGTCAATCAGCCCAGGCCACTGATTATTCTGACGTGCTCGAAACCATTCGCATGTTTGCCAATGATAAGGGTTGGCTGAACCGCCTCAAAGAAGCCGTTGAGACGGGGTTGACCGCCGAAGCCGCCGTTGACCGTGTGCAGAATGATAATCGCGCCCGCATGCAACGGATGCAAGATCCTTATCTGCGCGAACGTATGCATGATCTGGATGATCTTTCAAATCGCTTGCTCCGCATTTTGACGGGCGCTGAAGCCACAGCTTCGCGCAGTGACTTGCCAGAAAACGCCATCGTTGTTTCGCGTAACATGGGGCCTGCTGAACTTCTTGATTATGACCGCACAAAATTACGCGGCGTGATTTTGGAAGAGGGCGGCAAGACCAGCCATGTGGCCATTGTTGCGCGTGCGCTCGGCATTCCTGCCATCGGCTTGGCCGAAGGCATTATCAACCTTGTTGACTCTGGTGACGAGGTTATTGTTGATGGTGCAACGGGTGAAATCTTCGTTCGCCCCACCAGCGAGCTGCAAAAATCATATGCCGAGAAAGTGCGCTTCTATGCCAAAAAGCAAGCTCGCTTCACAGCACTGCGTGATTTGCCGGCCCTCACAAAAGATGGCCAGACGATAAGCCTGAACATCAATGCGGGCCTCACCGTGGATATGCCGCATCTGCTGGAATCTGGTGCCGATGGTGTTGGGCTTTATCGGACGGAGCTTCATTTCATGATGGCTCAGCGTTTCCCGCGTCTTGATGCACAAGTGAAACATTATCAAAGCATCTTGAATCAAGCACAGGGTAAGCCCGTCACCTTCCGTACGCTCGATATTGGCGCTGACAAAACACTGCCTTACCTGCGCCAACCGCGTGAAGAAAACCCGGCACTGGGTTGGCGGTCAATCCGCATGGCTATGGATCGTCCCGCTTTGCTGCGTCTTCAAGCTCGCGCTATGCTGATTGCGGGTGCTAGTCAAGATTTGAAAATCATGTTTCCAATGATAGCCGATGTTCAGGAATATGAGATGGCGCGTGACGCCGTGATGTACGAGCACATGTTCTTGGCAAAACACGGTCATAAAATGCCGTCGAGTTTAAAAATCGGCGTGATGATCGAAATCCCATCGCTCTTGTGGCAACTTGATCAACTTTTGCCGATGGTCGATTTTGCTTCGATCGGTTCCAATGATCTGGTGCAATTCCTGTTTGCTTCGGATCGTGGCAATCCTAAACTCGCTGGCCGTTATGATCCGCTCAGCCCAGCAGCCTTAGGTGCCATTCGCCAAATCGTGGCCAAAGCCAATCAGCATAAAAAAACCGTCACGCTTTGCGGTGAACTCGGTGGCAGGCCGCTCGAAGCCATGGGTCTCGTTGGTGTTGGCCTCACCTCCATGAGCATGGTGCCCTCGGGCGTTGGCCCGGTAAAAGCGATGATCCGTTCGCTCGACCAGGCCAAGCTATGGAAATTTATGGAACCGCTTTTGTCCAGCCCAGTGCATTCACTGCGCGGCGACCTCATGGAATTTGCGCAGAGGAACGGGGTGGAGATTTAGGCGGAGGGAGAGATTGAGTTTCTGTTCCTAGCCCAGAAGCGGGAGATGCGAGAAATGGAATTCTTGGCAGAGTTTGCTCCGTAGTCCTCCTCTTCTCATACATTTGGCGGAGGGTTTATGCCCCATCCAATACTGAATTCAGTCGTCGTCACGGAGCTGCGGCGGAAAAACTTCTGCTTGAATTTATACGAATTTTGATATATTCATGCAACTCAATGAAACGCATATTCTTCATCGGCGACACGCTTGACCAGATTCGCTCGTTTCCACTGAAGGCCCGCAGTGATGCTGGTTCAGAGCTGCGCCGCGTGCAAATGGGGCTTGATCCGATGGACTGGAAACCTATGAAAACGATTGGTGCTGGCGTGCGAGAGATCAGGGTGAGGGATGCAGCGGGCGCATTTCGTGTTGTGTATGTGTTGCACAGTGCAGATGCCATTTATGTGCTGAATGCATTTCACAAGAAAACACAGAAGACGCCCAAGCATGAATTGGAACTGGCGGCCCGCCGCCTGAAATTGATTTGATGGAGAATGAGTGATGGAAAGAAAAATGAAGGTTAAAAGTTTTGCCAATGTCTGGGACGCCATCATGGACACGCCCGAAGAGGCCGCAGCCATGACGATGCGTTCAGACTTGCTCATCGCACTCACTGAACATGTTAAAGCCTGGAAACTCACGCAAGCCGCCGCTGCAAAACGTCTCGACATCACCCAGCCGCGCCTCAACGACCTGCTCCGTGGACGGATCAATAATTTCAGCATTGACGCGCTGATAAGCTTGGTCCGAAAAGCAGGGCTGACAGTCGAACTCAAGATCAAGAAGGCGGCATAGGCAGCAAAAGGGCAAAGCGCTCCCCTTACGTAAAAATAGGGAAGCTTCCCCTTATTCCAAAGCTATGGTGTGAGCGTCAGTACGATTTCGAGGTTGAATCTATTATGAAAAAGCCTGTTCAAGCCATTATTAAAAAAATAAGAACAGTGCACATGTATTCTGAGCTTAGGCATGCAGCGAATTGCGTATTAGAAAATGGAATAAATAATCGGGAAGGCTCTTCGTACCAATTTCTATCGAGTGTTGTTTTGACGGCCTTCGTTTTCGAGGCTTATATGAATCACGCAGGAAAATCTTTGCTTGATTGCTGGGAGAATATTGAGTCGCTTACCCCTCGAGAGAAATTCAATTTTATTTGTGAACTCCTAAAGGTTGATTTGAAAACTGCCTTTCCGAAAGAGGAAGGTGAAAGGCCCTTGCAAACACTCAAACAAGTGCAACAATTTAGAAATCTGATGGCTCACGGCAAGACAACAGACATTGAGCCGAAGGAAGTTCGATGTGACCCGGAACATGCCGACGCCCGCTTGAGATCGGTGCCTCTCGCGGACTGGGAAAAGTTGATTGAATCTAAGGAGTTTGCTGAATGTGCGAGCGCAGACATCAAGGAGATTATAGAGGTCGTTCACGCTGCGCGGCCGGAGCCAAAAGAGAGATTGTTTGCGTTTGGTTTGGGAAACGGCAGTGCTGTCATTGAGGGAAGCACAGAAGCATTTATTACTGAAGATGAAGTACATCTTTGATTAATGGCGGAAGTTTTTCTGACAGTATCAGTTGTGTTTTTTTGAGTTTTTGCAAGGAAATGCGTCATCCAGTGCCTTGGCTGCAACAATAGCGGCCTCGTAATGAAGATTTTCCGGATGTTCGCGCAGGTATTTTTGCAAAACAGGCAATGCTTGCAAAGCGTTTTTCAACCCGGTCAAGCAGAAATGGCTTGGAATCGCTTGCCTCGCGACAGCACCATCCATGAACCCCCTGATATATATCATGCATTCGAACTTCATGGATGACTGATCATTGCAGACTTTATTCAACTCTTGTCCAGTGAACGGAAATTGCTCGGCTAAAACTGGACTTGCGTTCAGCAGTAGCAGCGTCAAACTGATATAACGAAAAAAAATTGTCACTTCATCATCTCCATCACATCGCTTTCGCCTGCTTCTTTGAGACGCTCATTGGACTGTTACCATGCCCTTTTGTCAATGGCTGCTTCTGGCCCTTCCTGACGGTGTGGCAATTCAAACTTCTAGTCTAGAAATACATCCAAAGCGAACGCAGCTAGTTCAATAGCGATGGTCCGTCTGTGAAACTCAGGCTGACCAGATCACCCCGCCAATTGCATACGCGCTTGGGCCAGATCATACGAAGTCTGCATTCTCATCAAGGTATCCGCACTGATCTTGAACTGTCGCTCAAAGCGCAGGGCCATGTCTGCGCTTAGGTTGGCATGGCCGTTCAGCACTGTGCTCAGCGCTTGCCGCGATACGCCCATTTCTGCTGCCAGCTCAGTAATGCTGCGGCCACTCGGTTCTACAATTTCGCTCATGAGCCAACGTCCGGCATGGACAGAGATCGAAGAGTGCATTTTAAGAGCCATGATAATCCTCCAAATTCAATTCAGCTATAGTGCCCGTTTGGGTCACAGTGAAAGTGAGACGCCAGTTGCGTGTGACCGTCATTGACCACATTCCAGCTCGGTTGCCTGTTAGTCGGTGCAAGCCATAGTTCGGCGGGTTTGCCAATTCGTCGAGCGAAGCAGCGGCCACAATAAAAGCAAGCATTGCGCGAAGCCGCTCAACATCACCCACAAGCCCTTTTGAATTTCCGGTCAAAAAGAACCGCTTTAGAGCTTTGTGCGAAATGCTCTCAATTTCCATTCGTCAAGTGATACATGACATTGTTAATTTTGTCAAGTGTAACGCGACGGAAAGATTGAGGAGCGCAATCCGCCCTCTGTTAAAATCCAAACGTCCACCCAGCTGCGTCCAGCCGGGCGCAGGTTCGCCTTGGTTGAGGCGTCGGTCCCATTCGCCTTAAGGGAAATTTATTTACAATGTCAAACATCTAAAGTCTTATAAAAAGTATATAGGCCTACAACAGGAACAAGTCAAGAACTGTTTTCGTTAGGGCCATATTCACCATTTTTGTTCATGCTGTTTTTTAATCAAAGGCCCGTTCGCGGGTGGTAACAGTTGCGTAGAGAGTAAAAGCCCATGGACACTGAGATTTTGGATCGCCCCCAAACCCGCACCGAGCCGAAAATGTTTTCGGCGCCACCTCGGAAAAAGCCAGATGGAAAAGTCGATCCCGCGGGCGAAGTAGGCTGGTTCTTACAGCGTGAGCGTGAAAAACGGGTTTTGAGCCTTGATGATGCCGGCGAAGCCACTGGCATTCATCCCTACCATCTCGAGGCCATCGAACTGGGCGACATGACTTGCATGCCGCCGCGTCTTGAGGCCCTCGAGATGATTGCAGTTTATGCTCAACTCCTCGGGTTTGATCCTGATCCGTTGGTTGAACATCTGGTTTCATTTATGCCCGCACCGCCTGTGGCGCGTCGTAATTTTCACCCGGCAAGTCCACCTGTTTTGTCGAGCGCTAAAGTTTTGCGCTTCGGAAAAATGCCAAAAATTCCGTCATTGAATATCAAGTTGTCAAGCTTTCCCGGCGGCCCAGGCGGCATGATCGCTTCGGCTTTTGTTGTTTTTATGATGTATTCGGGTGCCAATTGGATGATGTCGCCATCCAGCACTCCGGCTGAACCAACACAGCAAATTGCTCAGGCTGCACCAGCGGTTGATACAATGCCTACGGCTTCGACTGGCCCCGAAACGGCAGAAGTCACTGTAACCCAAGAGGCGTTACCGGGCATTCCTGCCGTGGCCAATGCCGAGGATGTACCACCTATTCCAGAAGCTGAAACCACAACAGCTTCCGAAGACCCAGATGCAATGGGTGCATTTATTCAAGATCAGATTCCTGAGCCAACTGGAAAATCTAAAAAGTCAAAGCAGATTGCAAGTACCGATGAAGCTTCTGGCCAAGTTTACGGTTCGGATAATGCCGATGCGCGTATCGTGCTCAAAGCTAAATCGGCCGTTTGGCTCCGTATTGAAGATGCTAAAGGCAAAGTGTTGATCACCCAGATGATGGCCGCAGGCGATACTTACCGGGTTCCAAATAAAGACGGTTTGATTGCCCTTTCGCGTGATGGTGGTCGTTTAAGCTATATGATCGATGGCAAGGAAATGGGAGCACTTGGTGCGCCCGGCAAAATCCTTGTTGGTGAAAAATTGGATTTGGCCAATTTGCAGGCCAAACAAAAAAGCTAATTGAGAATGCTTTGCGAATAGGCATGAGCTGGGCTAGAAGCCCCGCTCATGTCTGCTATTCAAGTTCAAAAACTCGACCGTATCATTGAGCGTTTCGCCAGTGTGGAACATTCGCTTTCCAGCGGGGCAACGGGCGAAGCTTTCGTTAAACACTCCAAAGACTATGCGGAACTAGCGCCAATGGCCAAGGGAGCTTTAGCGCTCAAAACAGCTTATGGTGAACGTGATGGTTTGGCTGAAATGCTGTCGGCTGGCGGCGAAATGGCGCAAATGGCTGAGGCTGAAAAGCCATTGCTGGATCAGCGCGTCGAACAGCTTGAACAAGACATGCGGATTTTGCTGCTGCCAAAAGATTCGGCTGATGAGCGCAACGTCATCCTCGAAGTGCGTGGTGGTACGGGTGGTGATGAGGCCGCGATTTTTGCGGGCGATTTGTTTCGCATGTATCAGAGATATTCGCAGTCTAAGGGTTGGAAAGTTGAAATCATTTCGGCTTCTGATGGCGAACATGGCGGCTATAAGGAAATCATCGCGAATATTTTTGGCGCAGGTGCCTACGCCAACTTGAAATTTGAATCAGGCGTGCACCGTGTTCAGCGCGTGCCAGCCACAGAAACACAAGGGCGCATTCACACATCGGCTGCAACAGTTGCGGTTTTGCCGGAAGCTGAAGAAGTTGATATTAAAATCGAAGATAAGGATTTGCGGATTGATGTGTTCAGATCATCAGGCCCCGGTGGGCAGTCCGTAAACACAACTGACAGTGCGGTTCGCATCACCCATCTCCCAACGGGTGTGGTCGTTTCACAGCAAGACGAAAAATCGCAAATCAAAAACAAAGCCAAAGCCATGAAGGTTTTGCGTGCAAGGCTCTTTGAGCGTGAACGCGAGCGAATCGACTCCGAGCGATCGGCGGCGCGCAAAGGCCAAGTAGGGTCAGGCGATCGGTCTGAACGCATTCGCACTTATAACTTCCCGCAAGGCCGCCTTACAGATCACCGGATCAATCTCACGCTTTATAAGCTGCCCGAGATTGTTGAGGGGCCAGCCCTTGAAGATGTCATCCGCGCTTTGATCACTGAGCATCAGGCCAGCCTCTTGGCGCAGATGGATGAAGAAAGCTGAGACGGTAGCAGCCCTGCTGCAGGAGGCGCGCAAAGCACTGTTTGATGCTGATATTGAAATGTCGGCGTTAGATGCGAGGCTTTTACTACAAGCTGCCAGCGACCTGTCACACGAGGCTATTATTGCCGAACCCGATTATAAATTGACCACCGAACAAGTCTTACAATTCAGAAATTTCCTCAATCGCCGTTTGGCACATGAACCTGTTTCGCGGATTTTAGGACAACGCGAATTCTATGGGCGAAGCTTTCAAGTGACCAAAGCCGTTCTTGATCCGCGAGCTGATACTGAGGCATTGATTGAACTGACGCTTGAATTGATCGACGATCGTTTTGTAGAGGTGCTGGATATAGGAACGGGCAGCGGAGCGATTGTTGTTACGTTGCTGGCTGAGCGACCACATGTAACGGCGACAGCTGTTGATCTCTCTGGAGATTCCTTACATGTGGCGGGGCAAAATGCGTTGGCCAATAATGTAAGTGGTCGCCTAAAACTTCATCAAGGTTCTTGGTTCGAAGGATTAAACCAAAAATTTGATCTCATCGTTTCAAACCCGCCCTATATTCCCCACGGCGACATCGCCAACCTCGAAATTGATGTTAGGGATCACGATCCCCATTTGGCGCTTGATGGCGGGCAAGATGGTATGGTTGCTTACCGGGCCATTGCATCCGGCGCTTCTGCCCATTTAAATAGCTGCGGATTGATCATTGTCGAAATTGGAGCTGGGCAGGACGAAGATGTGATTGCTATTTTTGCCATTCAAGGTTTTCGGATTTTGAAACAGAAATATGATTTGGGCTGGCATCTCCGCGCCTTGGCTTTTGAACGCGCAAATTAACAATTATCCAAGTTCAAAAAAGCCATTGGACATTTCAGAGAGATAAGCTAAAAGCTCTTCTAATCCCCAGTGCCTTTTGCGAAAATTAATCGCGGTGCGGGATTTGAAGCCCAAAGCTCAAATCTGGCATTTCGTTGAACCCGCAGGCGGTGAACAACGGCTTTCAAGTGAAAGTTCGGTTGTTATGGCAGGGTGGTCTCAATCAAGGTGTTTATTCTGCAACGGCTTTTTTGGCTTACGATTTTAAAATCAGCATGAAGTTTGAATTTAAAAATTCAAGCAGAAGCTTTTCCATGAGGATGGACAATTAAGTGAACAATAATTTTATGCGCCCCGGACAGCACAAAAATAATAATAATAACAACCGCAACCGCAATCGTAACAACAACAATAATACAAACCGCCGCAACACCGGTGGTGGTGGAAGCCCAAATAATAAAGTGTTTGATTCAAACGGGCCAGATGTAAAGCTGCGGGGCACGACACAGACGATTGCTGAAAAATATATGCAAATGGGCCGCGATGCGCAAAGTTCAGGCGACAGTGTGGCCGCTGAAAGCTATTATCAACATGGCGAACATTATTACCGCCTCTGGGCCGCCAGCCAGCCCCTTGGCCAATCTTTGGTCATGCCGCGCAAGCTGGGCGAGGAGGAATATGATGACGAGGGCCAAGAGATCAACGGCGGAGATGAAGCTGGTGAGAACGGAAACTCTGAAGGTTCAAATCAAGCAGATGTGGGCGAAACTACCGAATCTGTTTCAGCTGATCCAAATGTAAGCTTGCCACTCGCCGAGGGGCAAACGCGCAATAATCGTAATAACAATAACAACCGCAATAACAACAACCGCAATAACAATCGCCCGCGTTGGCAGAACCGCAATAATGAGCGGTATGACAGTAACGGAAATGTTGCTCAGGACGATGCGGGAAATAATGCTCCTTCTGAAAACACGGCGCCAATCGTTGAAGCGGTTTCGCCCGCTCCGGTATTTGCACAAGAAGAGCACTCAGGCCAATGGGAAGCCCCATCGTTCCTGCAGCGGCCAACGCCAGTTGTGAGCGAAGCTCCGATTTCAGAAGTGCAAGCTGAAGAGCCTGTTGCGCGCCGGCCCCGTGCGCCCCGCAAGCCTCGGGTTGAGGCTGACGTGGCGGTGCCATCTGAGACCGTCGCGACCGACGAATAAAGCGATTTATTATCCGTCATTCCAGCGAAAGCTGGAACCCCGCTTTCTTGGACGTACATCGCATTTCAAACTTAGCGGTGCCCCAGCTTTTGCTGGGGTGACGGAAAATACAGCAGCTAGCACCACTTGCGCTCAGCAATTCCTGATCCCACATTCTGCTCTGAAATAGGAGCCTGACTTTTCGCCTTCGGGGTTTAGTTGGGTTTGCTGATAGGAGTTTGATTATGGATTTTGAGAAATATACCGAGCGTTCGCGTGGTTTCATTCAATCGGCGCAATCGTTGGCTTTGCGCGAGGGCCACCAACGGTTTTCACCCGAACATGTTTTGAAAGTTCTTCTGGATGATGAAGAGGGGCTGGCGGCTGGCTTGATCAACGCGGCAGGCGGCGACTCGCGGGCGGCCTTGCGGACTGTAGAAGCAGTTTTGGCCAAAACGCCAAAAGTTTCAGGCGGCGGGGCTGGCCAAGTTTATTTGTCGCCCGAGATGGCAAGAGTTTTTGAATCAGCGCAGAAGATTGCTGAGAAGGCTGGCGACTCTTATGTTTCTGCTGAGCGGCTGTTGCAGGCGCTTGCCGTTGAAACATCCGAGGCACAGAAAGCTTTGAAATCTGCTGGGGTTACGGCCCAAGGTTTGAACACAGCCATTAACGCCATTCGCAAAGGCCGCACGGCTGATTCTGCTTCTGCCGAGCAGGGCTATGATGCACTCAAAAAATATGCCCGTGACCTGACCGAAGCAGCGCGTGAAGGAAAGCTCGATCCTGTGATCGGGCGCGATGAAGAAATTCGTCGCACGATTCAGGTTCTTTCCCGCCGCACCAAGAATAACCCAGTTTTGATTGGTGAGCCTGGTGTTGGCAAAACCGCCATTGCCGAAGGTCTCGCGCTGCGCATTATAAAAGGCGACGTTCCGGAATCACTCAAAGATAAAAAATTATTGGCGCTGGATATGGGTTCGCTCATTGCGGGTGCAAAATTCCGTGGTGAATTTGAAGAGCGATTGAAGGCTGTTTTGTCGGAAGTCACATCAGCTGATGGTGGCATCATTCTGTTTATCGATGAAATGCATACGCTGGTAGGCGCTGGCAAAGCTGAAGGGGCTATGGATGCTTCTAATCTGCTGAAACCTGCTTTGGCGCGGGGCGAACTCCATTGCGTGGGGGCAACCACACTTGATGAATACCGCAAGCATGTTGAAAAAGATGCTGCTTTAGCGCGGCGCTTCCAGCCGATTTTTGTGAATGAGCCGTCGGTTGAAGATACAATCTCCATTTTGCGCGGCATTAAGGAAAAATATGAATTGCACCATGGTGTGCGGATCACGGACTCGGCCATTGTGGCCGCAGCACAACTTTCTAATCGCTACATCTCTGATCGTTTCTTGCCAGATAAAGCTATCGACTTGATGGACGAGGCAGGGTCGCGTTTGCGGATGCAGGTTGATTCCAAGCCCGAAGAGTTGGACGAACTTGATCGGCGCATTATGCAGCTGCAGATCGAACGTGTGGCTTTGAAAAAGGAAACTGACGCGGCTTCCAAGGATCGTTTGGGCAAGCTTGAAAAAGAATTGGCTGAGACCGAAGAAAAGTCTGCTGTGATGACGCGCAACTGGCAAGCCGAAAAAGATAAAATCGCATCAGCATCAAAAGTTAAGGAAGAGCTTGAAGCCGCGCGGCGCGATTTGGAATTGGCTCAACGCAAGGGTGATTTCGCCAAGGCTGGTGAACTGGCCTACGCCACGATTCCGGGTTTGGAGAAAAAGCTGGCTGTTGCCGAAGAGCAGGGCGGTTCGAGAATGCTCGAAGAAGCCGTGACGGAAGCGCATATTGGGCAAGTGGTTTCGCGCTGGACCGGCATTCCGATTGACAAAATGCTGGCCGGTGAAAAAGACCGCCTGCTGCAGATGGAACAAGAACTGGGCAGGCGTGTTGTGGGCCAAGCCGAGGCTGTTGAAGCTGTGGCCACTGCTGTGCGCCGTTCGAGGGCGGGTTTGCAAGACCCGAACCGCCCCATTGGCTCCTTCATGTTCTTAGGGCCAACAGGTGTGGGCAAGACTGAGCTGACCAAGGCGCTGGCTTCATATTTGTTTGATGATGATCATGCGATGGTGCGCGTTGATATGTCGGAATATATGGAGAAGCATTCAGTCTCGCGGCTGATCGGTGCGCCTCCGGGCTATGTTGGTTATGATGAGGGCGGCGCACTCACCGAAGCTGTGCGGCGCAGGCCTTACCAAGTGGTGCTTTTTGATGAAGTTGAAAAGGCGCATCCCGATGTGTTCAACGTGCTCCTGCAAGTTCTCGATGATGGTCGCTTGACTGATGGTCAGGGGCGCACTGTGGATTTTAAAAACACGTTGATCATCATGACTTCAAACTTGGGATCAGAATATCTTGTAGCACTTGGTGAAAACCAAGATGTTGAAGAGGTGCGCGAACAGGTGATGGGTGTGGTGAAAGCGTCATTCCGTCCTGAGTTTCTGAACCGCTTGGACGAGATTATTCTGTTCCACCGTTTGAAGCGAACACACATGGGCGCAATTGTTGACATTCAACTGCTGCGTTTGAAAAAATTGCTTAGTGAACGGAAGATTGATGTGACACTTGACCCAGCGGCGCGCGAGCTGTTGGCTGAGAAGGGTTACGATCCCGCATATGGGGCGCGGCCATTGAAACGCGTCATACAGAAATCTGTGCAAGATCCATTGGCGCAAGAGATATTGGCGGGTCATGTAAAAGATGGTGACGTTGTTGAAGTGGGTGCCAAAGATGGTGTGTTGACGTTCAATGGTGTGATGGTGGGTGATTTGCCGAAGGTTGCCGGCGCTGTGACTGTGCATTAAAAACCGTTGCTGTTGTGGCGGCATGAATTAAAGTGCCGCCATGACCAACCTACCAAAGGCTCTCATCAAAGTTGATTTCGGAAATGATTTAAAGCTTGGCGCAGGCAAAGTTCGGTTGCTGGAGCTTGTGTTGGAAGTGGGCTCTATTTCCGCGGCTGCGCGCAAAATGGATATGTCATATCGGCGTGCTTGGCTATTGATGGATGAGCTTAATCATATGTTTGGGCGTGATGTGATTGAGACGGCGGCTGGTGGCAGCGGCGGTGGCGGGGCCAAGGTCACGGAGTTTGGTGTTCGTGTTATTTCCGTTTTTCGCGCATTGGAAAATCATGCGAACGCACTTGTGCAAATGCAGATTGAACCTCTTCTCAAATGACTTTTACCGAATACAATAGGTACTGTCGTTCATTGCCCCACACAAAAAGTGTTGTACAATGGGGTGGTGCACATGTTTGGAAAGTGGCGACGAAAGTTTTTGCCATTGCAAGAGATGAAGACGGATTTTCTGCTTCGTTTAAATGTTCACGCTTCAGTTTTGATCTTCTGAAAATCCAAGAGGGTTTACGCCCTGCGCCCTATTTGGCTTCACGCGGCATGCCTTGGATTCAATATGTTTCAGGTGCGAGCATGGATGATGTGGCGCTGAAAGATTATCTGCGTGAAAGCCACCGTTTGGCGTCGCAGAACCTGACCAAGACACTGCAACGTGAACTTGGATTTATTGATTAGCTTGTGCCACTTTTGCTGCAGATGGAGCGTCTTGCATCATCGCTAAAACTTTCAATTTATTGATCTTGAAAGCCACCAGATCTTTGCCCGCAAGTTGATTGCCGCCAGCGGTGCGAATGCTTGTTGGGTTCACAGGGCGATCATTGATGCGCACTTCATAATGCAAATGCGGGCCAGTTGAACGGCCTGTGGTGCCTACATAACCGATCACCTGACCTTGATTGACGTGGACGCCAGCGCGGATGCCAGCTGCAAAACTGCGCATATGAGCGTACATGGTATTATATTTTTCACTGTGTTTGATCGTAATCACATTGCCATAACCGCTTTCGCGGCCAGCTTGCGCAATGATACCATCACCGGCGGCATGAATTGGTGTGCCCGACGAAGCGCCAAAATCAACGCCAGTGTGCATTTTGGAATAGCCGAGCAAAGGATGAACGCGCATGCCAAATCCTGATGTTAATTTTGCGCCTGATATGGGTGTTTTTAACAATGAACGTGCCGCACTTCTGCCGTTTTCGTCAAAGTAACCAGTTTGCCCATTAGTTGTGGTGAAGCGATAATAGACGCGAGTTTCGCCATCAGTTGTGAGTTTTGCAAAATGCAGAACTTTGCGTTTGTTTGAAGTTCCGGTGAATGGATTACCGTAGAATAATTCGAACGTATCATTGGCTTTGACTTGGCGCTGGAAGTCAACGTCGTATGAAAAAACACGCGTAAATTCGCTGACGATATAATCAGGAATCTTGTTGTCTTTTGCTGTTGAATAAAGACTTGCGCCGATTTGGGCCACGCTGCGGAATTGTGTGATCTGAGGTTTTTCGACAACTTTT
>JAYTUV010000096.1:0-20993 GCA_043744395.1 Aestuariivirga sp. | reverse complement strand
ATTTATATGGTCTGTTAGCGCCATGAGTGTGCCAGGTTTCATGGTCGCTTTGAGTGAACCAGCAGCATTGGTTAAAATTAATGTTTCAATGCCTGCTGCTTTTAATTGGTCAAGTGCTGGGCGCATAACGCCTGCATTGCCTGACTCGTAAGGGTGCGCACGGCCCGCAAGTACCGCGACCTCTTTGCCGCCAATCGTGCCCACATAAAGCTTGCCCGCATGGCCGGAAATTTTGGGAACAGGAAATCCATTTAATTCGGAATAAGGAATAATCAACGGATCTTTGACCGCGTCAACGATAGAGCCCAAGGCGGAGCCCAAGATGATGGCGATTTTGGGTCTAATGCTGCCGAGGCGGGTTTTTAAAATGGTCATTGCCAACTGTATCGCAGGTGATTCAGGTTTATTGCATCTACACCAATCGACAGGGCTGTTCCATGCATCTTAAAATCATCGGTCAAAACGAGAAGTGGTTGCCCCATCATCAGAGATACCGAGTCCGAAAGACCAAGCCTTATGTATGGAGCGCTTTTAGTAGCCTTGCTACTGGCAATGTGTTGCTCAGTTAGCAGGCAAGTAAGACTGGACAAAGCTTTGGCAAAATTTGGCCACTGGTTCTTAGGCAATTGTCTTCCAAGGTTATCGGTCTCGGTCAAAATATTAGGCGTTGTCCAATGTCTCGTGAACTGCTTCCTGATATCGACCACCCTTTGAAAGTCTTCCTGACGATATACTTGCGTTCGCTTGAAACTGCCAATTAAGTTACGTCGGATCGTACCAATCACCAAAAGCAGCAAAAGATTTGTATCGATCAATAGACCGTTCGATCGGTGGGCATCTATCATTTGTTGCAGTGATCGCGGCTGTATCTGCAATCAGAAAACTCCACCGTCAATTCCAGAAAATTCAGGTTTACGAATTCTCATCGCAAGAACTTCCTTTGTCTGCGGATCAATCTCCATAATTTTGTAATCCCGATTGTCAAAAGAATCGGGCCGCTGATAGCTGAGGGTAATAAGCCAATGACCGTTGTCCTGCTTAATTGTCTCTTCGAGCCTGAGTTTGTTGGCAGGCAATAACTCATCCAAAGACTTTAGGTAGTCCATTGCAATTGCTACGGCACCTTTTACAGTAATGTTCATATTGTTCACAATCCTGCCCTCCTCGAGATAATCATATCAAATTTTCAGGACCAAAGGAAGCAGGCAGCAATTCTTCTAATGTAAATGTACGAATGAGTTTACCATCTTCCGTACAACAATGAATTTTCACATCGCCGGATGCAAACTCGCGTATCTTCTGGCGGCAGCCACCGCAGGGCGTGCAAAGCGTGTCGCCATTGCCTATCACAACCACTTCCGTGATATGTTTGCCGCCCGCCATAATGAGGTGCGAAATGGCTGATGGTTCGGCGCACCAGCCTTGGGGATAAGCGGCGTTTTCAATGTTGCAGCCTGCGTGAACCAAACCCTTCTCATCGCGCATCGCAGCACCGACATAGAATTTTGAGTAGGGCGCATGGGCGGAGGCGCGGGCAGCTTTCGCAGCAATGATTAAATCTTGCATCACCGATCCTTAGTATAAGGAATGCCAGAGGCCTTTGGCGGAATTGATTTTCCGATAAAGCCCGCAAGCAACACGACTGTTAAAACATAAGGCAACATATTGATAAACTGAACAGGAATTTCAAAATCACCGATCTTAAAGCCCTGCATGCGCAACCCAACAGCTTGCAAATAGCCAAACAACAAACACGCCCACATCGAAGGCCATGCGCGCCAATTGGCGAAGATCAAAGCCGCTAAAGCCATAAAGCCACGGCCAGCTGACATGTCGCGCACAAATGAACCTTGCAACGCCACAGACAGATAAGTGCCAGCAAAACCACATAAAATCCCTGCGATGATCACAGCTTGATAGCGCAACTTGGCAACTGAAATACCCGCAGTATCAACTGCGTGTGGATTTTCGCCCACAGCACGAAGGCGCAAGCCAAAGCGCGTTTTGGCCAAGGCCCAAGCCGTGACTGGAACCAATACAAAGGCGAGATAGACCAGAATTGAATGGCCAGAGATGATGTTGAGATAAGGGCCAACCACGGGAATGGACTGAATGGCATCAAAGCCCGGCATGTGAAAAATTGGGAATTGGGCCTCTGGCGGCAAGGGCGGCGTGCGACCCCCTTCTTTGAACCATTCATTGCCCAGCACAACAGCAAGGCCAGCCGCCAGCATGTTGATGGCCACACCAGACACGACCTGATTGCCGCGTTGATTGATCGACGCATAACCATGCACCAACGAGAACAAAATACTGACACCGATGGCCAACAACAGCGCGATCCAAGGTGATTGAAAAAAGGCCCCTGCCGCCGCCGCAGTGAATGCTGCTGCCAACATTTTGCCTTCAAGGCCAATATCAACAATGCCTGAACGCTCCGACCAAAGGCCCGCGAGGCAAGCAAAGATCAATGGAACCGACATGCGGATGGTGGATGACAAGGTTTCTGCGCTGAGGAAAATGTCGAGCATCAATCATCCGCCTTGAAAAACAGTGCTGTCAGATATGGACGGAAAGCGTTTTCGAGCGCGCCCATGAACAAGATGATGAGCCCTTGGATGACCACCACCATATCGCGGTTGATATGTTGCTTGGCAAATGAAAGCTCGGTTCCACCTTGATAGAGCAGACCAAATAACATGGCCGCTAGAACAATGCCGATGGGATGGTTGCGGCCCATAAGAGCCACAGCGATGCCCACAAAGCCCGCACCTTGAACATATTCTAAAAGCAAGCGGTGTTGAGCGCCGAGCACTTCATTAACCGCCACAAGACCCGCAAGACCGCCAGACACGGCCATGGCGATCATGATGATACGTTGCGGCTTGATGCCAGCATAGACGGCTGCATCTGGGTTCAGGCCTACAGCACGGATTTCATAGCCAAGTTTGGTGCGCCACAAGAAATACCAGACCGCCCAAGCCACGAAGAATGCGAGGAAGACTGTGAGGTTCAAAGGCGAAGCTGGATATTTGAAATCAAAAAACTGACGCGCAATTTCGCGGAAACTCAAAATGTAAGCACCCGTCACCTCACGGCTTTCAACGGCCATTTTGCCGATGGGACGGAACCAATAGTTGATCAAGTAAACCATCAAACTTGAAGCAATAAAATTGAACATGATTGTGGTGATCACAATGTGACTGCCGCGCTTGGCTTGCAGATAGCCAGGCACCAAGCCCCAGAAGGCACCGAATAGAATTGACGCCAGAATAGAAAGCGGAATGACAATGGGCCAAGGTAAGAATTCAAGGTTGAGGCCTACGATAGCCGCCCCCAATCCTGCGAAGTAAGCTTGGCCTTCACCACCAATGTTGAAGAGACCTGCATGGAATGCGACGGCAACACAGAGACCCGTGAAGATGAAGTTCGTTGCATAGTATAGGAGATAGCTCCAGCCTTTAAGCGAACCAACGGCACCCTTGATCATGATGCCTAAACATTCAATTGGGTTTTCATTGATCAATAGAAAGACCACTGACGCCGCAACAAGTGCCAGCAGCAAATTGAACAGTGGAATCAAGCCCACATCAACCCAGGTCGGAAGATCACCCCGCTTACTCATTAGGCTGCATCCTTCTGAACGCCAGCCATGAGCAAGCCAATGTCGCGTTCGGTAGAGCTCGCATCACGCTCACCCATAATGCGACCTGCAAACATCACGATGATGCGGTCTGATAGCGAGCGAATTTCATCAAGCTCAACTGACACTAGCAAGATTGCTTTGCCTTGATCGCGCAGTGCTATGAGGCGTTTGTGGATAAATTCAATTGCCCCAATATCAACGCCGCGCGTGGGCTGGCCCACAATCAACAAGTCGGGGTTGCTGGACATTTCACGCGCCAAAATAATTTTCTGCTGATTGCCACCTGAGAATTTTCCTGAACGCAAAAGCGGATCAGCAGGCCTCACATCAAAATCCTGCATTTCTTTTTTGCAGTTTGCGATGACGAGATCGCGGTTCAATCTGAAATTTTTTCCAAATTCTTCCTCAAACTGCCATCCAAGAATGGAAGATTCAGATGCATCAAACGCCGTGATCAACCCACGGTGCTGGCGGTCTTCTGGCACATGGGCCAAACCTTGTTGGCGCAAGTGTCTGGGGTCTCCCAGCTGGCCGATGCTTTTGCCTTCAAAAATAATTTCACCAGATGCAGGTTTGGTGATGCCAGCAATACAATCCAGCAATTCTGATTGGCCATTGCCGGACACACCTGCAATACCGACAATCTCGCCTCTTCGAACGGTGAAGGAAACCCCGTCCACGCGCGCGATGTTTTTGCGGTCGCGCCATGTGAGGTTTTTGACTTCGAGCACCACTTCGCCGGGGCTGGCTTTGCCTTTTTCCACATGCAACAAAACACTGCGGCCGACCATGGCTTCGGCGAGTTCGCCAACCGAAGTTTTTTTCGTTTCAAGATTGGCCACAACTTCACCGCGCCGCATGACTGACACATGATCGGTGATCGCCATGATTTCGCGCAGCTTATGGGTGATCAGAATAACGGTTTTGCCTTGGTCGCGGAGCGTGCCCAAAATTCGGAAGAGATGATCGGCTTCATCAGGCGTCAACACGCCCGTTGGTTCATCAAGGATTAGAACTTGCGCACCTTTATACAGCGCTTTTAAAATTTCAACACGTTGTTGCAAGCCAACGGCAAGTTCACCGACGATTGCATCGGGGTCAACATCCATTTCATATTCAGCGGCCAAACGTTTGAGTTCGCTGCGGGCTTTGGCGAATGCAGGGCCGATCAGTGCGCCACCCTCAACACCAAGCACGATATTTTCTAGCACCGTAAATGGATCAACCAACATGAAATGCTGATGCACCATGCCAATGCCGTGGGCGATGGCGTCAGACGATGTTTTGATTTTGACGGATGCGCCCCGCACTTTGATCTCGCCACTATCGGCAGCGTAAAACCCAAACAGGATCGACATCAATGTGGATTTGCCAGCGCCGTTCTCACCGATGATACCGTGGATAGAACCTTGCCCAATGCTCAGCGACACATCTTTATTGGCATGCACCGCACCAAAGCGCTTGTCGATGTGGATGAGTTCAATTGCGGGGATTGGCGTTGTCATGGTGAGCTTATGTCCTCTACCGCTTGCGGGAGAGGAAGGGACCCGTTGCGTTGGCAACGGGGAGGTGAGGGGCAGTCAATCAAAATTCATTCCCCTCACCTATCCCATCTCACTCGCGTTCGATGGGCCCCTTTCCTCTCCCGCTAAAGCGGGCGAGGACTTTTCCCTTTACTCAACAGGGCACTTGTTATCGGCCATATAGTCATGAACCATGATCTTGCCGGAAATGATGTCTGCCTTAGCGGCTTCAATCTTGGCCGCCATATCGGCTGAAACCAATGGTTTGTTGTTGTCGTCCATCGCAACGCCCACGCCGTCTTCAGCAAGGCCCAAAGCTTGGATGCCAGGCTTGAAGCCCGCATTGCCGTTCTTCATGGTGTTATAAACGGCCACGTCAACACGCTTCATCATCGAGGTCAGCATCTTGCCGGGATAGAGATAGTTTTGGTTAGCATCAACGCCGATGGCCAATCCGCCGCCTTCTGTTGCGGCTTTCAGAACACCAAGACCCGTAGCACCAGCTGCGGCATAAACCACGTCTGAACCCTTGCTCATTTGGCCTTTGGTAATTTCGCCGCCCTTCACAGGATCGTTCCAAGCAGCACCGGTATCACCCGTCATGTTTTGAATGATCTTGGCATCGGCTTTTGCAGCCTTAACACCTTGCGCATAACCACACGCAAACTTATGGATCAAAGGAATGTCCATGCCGCCCACGAATGACACTGTGCCAGTCTTGGTGCTCATGCCAGCCATCATGCCAGCGAGATACGAACCTTCATGTTCTTTAAATACGATAGATGAAACGTTTGGCAAATCAACAACCATGTCAACAATTGCAAATTTCAGATCTGGATATTCTTTGGCCACTTTTTCAACAGCAGCAGCTTGCGCAAAACCAGCAGCAATAATAGGTGAATAGCCTTGGTCAGCAAAGTTGCGGATGGCTTGTTCACGTTGGGCTTCATTGGCAATTTCAAATTCGCCATAAGCAACGCCTGATTCTTTTTTGAATTTTTCGGCCCCGCCAAACATGGATTCGTTGAATGACTTGTCGAACTTGCCACCAATATCGAAAACAATGGCTGGCTTGTCTGCAGCAAAAGCTGAAGTCGTCATAATGGCTGTCAACGCCACGGCGCCGAGCAATTTTTTGAACATGTATAATACTCCCTGAAATTAGATCACGCGTTTTTGACCGGCTGATCAAGCCTTAGACGTAATCAACTCTAAAATCAGACATTTGGCAAGCGTCTCGCATCTTGAATTCCAGGCAAAGCGTCACAATCTCTGTTACAAGAAAGTGCACCGATTGCACGAGAATGGAGAAGTAAGATGATTGACCAAAAAATAAGTGCGGAGCAATTGGCCCAAATGGGCAATGGTGTTCTAGCTTATGTACGTGAGATTGAAGGCCGCAGTGCCGTTGTTATGTTAGGCGGGCAAGTCAATGTTGCGCCAGATGCAAAGCTGTTCTGCCTCTATCATGCCAATGGCCAACCCATTTCAATTTCGCAAAGCAAAGAAGCAGCCCTAGGCAGCGCCTCTGAGCACGAGTTGATTGCCGCAACTTTGCAGTAAATTCTATGCAGCGCTGGCTGCTGCCGCAGCCGGCTCGGTGAGGATTGCATAGAGCCCCTCGGCCGTTGTCGTGCCACGTAGTTTGGTCATCGTGCCGGGCTCTCTCAGCAACCGCGAGATTCGGGCCAGTGCGGTTAAATGGTCAGCCCCTGCATGATTGGGTGATAAAAGCACAAACACCAAATCAACGGGCTGCCCATCAACACTGTCATAGGCCACGGGTGCTGCCAATTTGGCGAACAAGCCATAGACACGGGTGATGTTTGGTAAACGACCATGCGGAATTGCAATGCCTTGGCCTAGCCCGGTTGAGCCTAGTTTTTCACGCGTCAGAAGCGTTTCAAAAATAATCCGGTGATCAACAGCCACAACGCCTGCAAACACTTGCGATAACTCTTGCAGCAATTGCTTTTTGCTTTGTGCTTTCACCTGCGGCAGCACAGCGCGGGAGTCGATAATTTCAGCAAGATTCATAAATTTTGACTTTCTGCTGCTCTAGGCTTTAGTCGCACTATGCGGGTCAATCCAACCAATGTTGCCGTCAGGCCTGCGGTAAACCACATTCAACCTGCCTTCTTTGCTATTGTGAAACAGCACAAAATTAGTCGTTGAAATATCAAGCTGCATCACAGCCTCTCCAACTGAAAGCTCTGGAATTTTGGCAGATGTTTCAGCAATCACAGGCGCATGCATGCCTTGCGGCTCGTCGCCCTCGTGATCGTCATCATGGGGAATGACGTAAGCTGAAGCTTCACGCGAAACACGGTCTTGACGCGGAGAACGATGGTGATCCTTCAAGCGCTGCTTATATTTCTTTAATTGTTTTTCAAGATGGGCAATTGCAGAATCGGCGCTGGCCATTGCCGTTGCTTCTTCTGCATGAGATTGCAAAACCAACCCTGTGGCCAAATGCAATGTGCAATCGGTTAAGAAAAACGAACGGCGTTTTTCCAACGTTACATGGCCATGAACCGAGCCTTCGAAGAACCGCTCACGAAATGATTGGAGCTTGGTTTCAATATGAGTGCGTAAAGCATCGCCAACGTCGATATGCTTTCCGGTGATCTGAATTTGCATGGTCTAGATTCTTCCTTGCTCGCCATCCGGTGTCTCTTAAACATGGGCCTTAAACGCCACTTCGTCAACAGCAACACCAAAAGAATTGAAAATTGAAACGCAACTTTTGTAATTAAATTATGTCAGCCTCACTAAGGAAGCGGGCGCACAATTATTGATCGGACAGCTAAAAGTCAATCAATGATCAACGTTTTGCCCTGGCTTCTCGCCTGCGTTGAACAGAGGATAAAATATTGAGCGATTCTCTATATTTAGCGACAGTTCGGCGGGCTATCTCAACATTTTCAAGCTTGAGTAGGTTTACGATATCGTCATCTGAAAGTACTTTTTCGACCGTTTCTTTTCCAATCATTTCACGAATGCGTTGACGCACAGATTCAGCTGAATGCGCCGCTCCATTCAAGTCGCCTGACTGGATGGCATTGGTGAAAAAATATTTCAGTTCAAAAGTGCCGCGCGGTGTCGCCATATACTTATTGGAAGTCACGCGGCTTACGGTTGATTCGTGCATCTCAATGGCGTCGGCCACAGTCTTCAGCGTTATAGGCCGCAAATGCTGCACACCCAAAACTAAAAATGCATCTTGTTGTTTTACAATTTCGCGTGCCACTTTCAAAATTGTTTTGGCGCGCTGATCTAAACTTTTGACCAACCATGTGGCTTGAGCATGACACTCGCTTAGGAATAATTTGTCTTCAGTTTTTTGTGTGCCACGGGTGACTTGCGCGGCGTATTGATTGTTCACCAAAACGCGCGGCAAGGTTTCTGAATTGAGTTCAATCATCCAGGAGCCATCATTGGCGGCCCGCACCGACACATCGGGCACAACTGGCATCACGGGCTCAGAACCAAACGCATGACCAGGTTTGGGGTTAAGGGCACGGATTTCGGCAATCATCTCATGAATATCATCAAGGCCTACGTGGCAGAGGTTCTTGAGTGCTGGATAATCGCGCTTGGCGACCAACGGTAAATTATCCAACAAAGCATCCATCGCGGGATCAAAGCGATTGCGTTCCATCAACTGTAAACTCAAACAATCTTTGAGGTCAGCGGCAAACACGCCAACGGGATCAAATTTTTTCAGCACGAGTAAGACGCGCTCAATATGTGAAATGTCGGTGCCCATCGTTTCGGCTATGCTTGCTGGATCGGAAGTGAGATAACCCGCCTCGTTCACAGTGCCAATCAAATGCTGGCCAATGAGAATATCTGCGGGATCCCGCAAATGCATAAACAGCTGCGCGGTTAAATGTTCGGCCAAGGTTTCTTCGCGGCTTACATTGGCGGCAAAATCATAGGCTTCTCCATCAAGCGACACTTGGCCAGAGCCACGCGTACTCGTCCAACCTGAATCAGGCATGGGGCCAGCTGACATTTGCGAAACTGGTGCACCACCGTCGGAAGGTGACGTTGCCCCATCACCATCGGCTCCTCTGGCATCGCCAGCCGAAAATGGCGCATCTTGAGGTTCGGCTTTTTCAGGCTTTGCTTCAGCCACAGCCGTCTCGCGCAACTCATTGCGCTCTAAAAGTGGATTGCGTTCTAATTCTGCATCAATGAAGTTTTGAACTTCAATATTCGACATTTGCAAAAGCTTAATCGCTTGTTGCAGCTGCGGGGTCATGACCAGGGATTGGCCCTGCTTCATGACAAGTCTTTGCATTAACGCCATGGTGGTTCCATAGGCCTAAAGAGTAAAATTATCGCCAAGATAATAGCGCCGCACATTGGGATCGTTAACAATGTCTTGCGGCGTGCCCTCGGTTAGGACATGGCCTTCATGGATGATGAGCGCACGATCGATAAGGTCGAGGGTTTCTCGTACGTTGTGATCCGTAATAAGCACCCCGATGCCCCGAGAGGTGAGCTGTCGCACCAGCTTGCGAATATCATTGATCGCAATCGGGTCAACTCCAGCGAAGGGCTCGTCGAGGAGCATATATTGGGGGCTGGCTGCAAGGGCGCGGGCGATTTCGACACGCCGACGCTCTCCACCAGAAAGCGCAACAGCCGGCGAATGCCGTAGGTGGGCAATTGAGAACTCATCATACAACTCACGCAACAAACGTTCACGTTTGGCCTTCTCGGGCTCATGTAGCTCGAGAACCGAACGTAGATTTTCTTCCACCGTGAGGCCGCGGAAAATAGAACTTTCCTGCGGCAGATAGCCAATTCCAAGACGCGCCCGTTGGTACATGGGCAATTGGGTTATGTCTTCGCCGTCTAGCTGAATTGATCCCTGATCTGCCGCAATCAAACCTGTGATCATGTAGAACACAGTCGTTTTGCCAGCACCATTAGGGCCCAAAAGGCCAACAGCCTCACCACGCCGAACTGAGAGGGATACATCTTTGACAACTGGCCGCTTGCCGTAGGTTTTAGCCAACATGGAAGCCACAAGTCCGTCAGAAGCAAATTCACTTTTCTGCGCCACCTATTAAGGCCTCATTTGTCTTAATATTGAGTGAAAATATTTACTTTGGAACAAAGGAACCCTTCACCCGGCCGCCGGACATCTGCAAACGATTGGTATTGAGGTCAACGTTCAGTTTTTCGCCGCGCACATTGCTTGTGCCTTGGGTCACACGCACATTACCCATAACTTCCAGCGTGTTTTCCTGAATGTGAAATATTGCTTTTGAGCCCGTAATGATTTGGCTTTTTGTTCTGATTGTCACATTGCCCTTGGCGTCAACCCGGTCAGTCACGGTTTTGGTCGTCCCATCGGTTTGTTTGATTTCCGTGCTGGTCACAACCATTTCATCTGCCTTGATGGTTTCAGATGGTCTGGTTGAAACCACATTGCCGGTGAAAATTGTTTTGTGCTCGGCATCGATGATTTCCATCTGGTCAGCCTCGACATCAACATTGCCGGCAGCTTGAAGGGGACTAGCCAATACCGGAAGCGTCAAGAGACTCAATAACAACATGCCATAACGTATCTTCATTGCTTCACTCCGTATTCGCTGTTCGTCGCAAATTTTGCTTTCACGTGGCCGGAAAATAATATCCGTCCGCCATAAGGCCCAACCGTCATTCCATCAGCCTCCACTGTCCCAGTGGCAGTGTCAACCTTGACAGGCGTTTTTGAAACCAAACTGTGGTCATCCACATTCACACTGGCTGCTTGCATGCGGGCAATGTAACGCCCCTCTTCTTGCAAAATCACCTGGCCTTGTAATTCCAAGCTTTTGGTTTTGGCGTCATATTGGGCTATTTCTGACCCAATCCCAATTGATCCGCCATCTGCCCGCCGGAAAGTTCCGGTCAACACTTGCAAATGCACCAAATCCAGATTGGTCGTGTCTTGGGTTCCGTTGCGTGCTGTGAGTTCAAAGGGCTGCTTGTTTTTGTCAAAGCCGCTGATTTTAGAGGCTTGGCCTTTCACAACTTTATCAACCTTTGGGGTCTCGACTGTAACATTGGCTTTCGGAACATCGGCTTTGATCAAAATCGATTGAACCAGAAATGTCCCGACAACGCCAAGACCGATCAATCCTGCGCCCAATCCAAAAAAAGGGGCCAGCCTTGCGCGCGTCGCTGCGCGTTTTGCGCGCTGTTCACTTAACTCTGATTTTGAAGAATTAATGAGCGAAGACATCTTCTTCAGGCCATCCTAACAAATCAAGGGCTGTCCGTGTGGGCAAAAATTCAAAGCATGATTTTGCAAGCGCTGTGCGACCCTCGCGCTCCAACATTTGTTCTAAGCGCTGCTTCAACTCATGCAGATAAACTACATCCTCGGCCGCATAGGCCTTTTGTGCATCGGTCAGTGAATGCGCACCCCAGTCCGAACTCTGCTGTAATTTATTGAGATCAATGCCTAACAATTCGCGCACGAGTTCCTTCAAGCCATGACGGTCGGTGTAAGTTCTCACCAACTTTGAGGCAATTTTAGTGCAGAACAAAGGCGCCGTATCAACATCCAGATATTGCTTCAAAACCGCTACATCAAACCGGGCAAAATGAAAAATCTTTAAAACTTTTGGATTTGCCAATAGGGCCTTCAAATTTGGCGCATCATATTTGGTGCGGTCCATCTGAACCAAAACCGCATTACCGTCGCCCGTTGAAATTTGCACCAAGCAAAGCTTATCGCGGGCTGGCTTCAAGCCCAGCGTCTCGGTATCAATGGCAACTGATGTGCCCGGATTAAAATCGGCAGGCAAATCCCCGCGGTAAAGTTTGACACTCATGTGGCTGCTGCCTCTTTGCTTGAAATGTTCACGCCAGTTAAGGTCGGTTCCTTAGAGGCCAAAGCGAAAACATTCAAGCGGCAGATATTGGGCGCAACAGTTATGCAGGCTTATCACGAACGGCCAGGCGTGATTGTAAAATCACCACGAAAAGCAAGAACAGGCCTCGGATCACGGATTGCCAGTAGGCCGAAAGCGATATCCAACCCAATCCATTTTCAAAATTCAGGACGTTGAAGATCAAGCCGAGCAACAACACACCAGCCAAGGTGGCGCCGACCGAGCCAACACCACCCGTAAGCAATGTTCCGCCAACCACAACAGAGGCGATGGCAAACAACTCCCAACCAACACCTTCAATGGGTTGGCCTGCACTAAACTGCGACGCCAGAATAACACCAGCTAATCCCGACAATCCGCTGCTTAAAATATAAACCATGAATTTAACCCGGTCGACCGGAAGCCCCATCATCCGGCTCGCATCTTCATTGCCACCGATGGCTAGAACTGAACGGCCAGCGCTGGTGAAGTTGAGAACAATTGAACCAATTACATAAGCCACAACAGCGATGATTGCAGCAATAGGAATATTGAAAATGTCACTTTGACCCAAATTGACAAAGGTTCCGTCATAAGAAACCGAAACTGTCTGGTCATTCGCCAGCAGCAACGCTGCTCCATTGGCGGCGAGCATTGTCGCCAGCGTCGCTATAATCGGTAAGATCTTCAATTTGACAATCACAAAGCCATTGAGAATACCAACGCAAAGGCCAGCGGCAATACCAACAAGTGCGCCAACCAACATGCCTTGTGTACTCACGAGAACTGATACCACGCTTCCCAATTCGGCGGTTGAACCAACCGATAGATCAATGCCGCCTGTCATGATGACAAAGCACATACCAAGGGCCACCAACGCGAACATCGAATTATAGCGCAGCACAGTTGAGATATTGAACAGGCCTATAAAATTATCATAGCGCAGCCAGCCAAAGAGAATGAGCAAGGCAAGCGCTATTAAGACACCTTGGCTCGAAATCATTGCAATGAGTGACGTCTTTTTCATCGTTCAGGCCTTCCCGTGGCGTCGCAACCATACCGCGCTGACTATTCGTGCAGACAAGTCTTGCCGGCACTTCAAAATCGAGAGTGCAAGGACAAGATATTATGGAATGAGAAATCTGAAAATCTGGTGCCCTGAAGAGGACTCGAACCTCCACGCCTTTCGGCACACGGACCTGAACCGTGCGCGTCTACCAATTCCGCCATCAGGGCAACGGCGCTTCCTTAGGGGGCGGGCAAATGGCTGTCAACCAAGCTGTGGCATGTAAGCCCTTTGCATCTGACAACAAGGCTCGTTAAAAGACCCATTAACAGATGTTTCAAATCAGAGGCTCATCCATTGACGACTGCAAATTCAGATAAATTGGTCACAATAATTGGTGGGTCGGGCTTTATCGGCCGCCATATCGTGCGCAGTTTGGCCAAGCGTGGCTACCGAATTCGTGTGGCCTGCCGCAGGCCAGATTTGGCGGGCCATGTGGTGCCGCTTGGTGTGCCCGGTCAAATTGTTCCCGTGCAAGCCAATATTCGGTTTCCGGCTTCGATTGCTGCTGTGTGTGAAGGCGCATTTGCGGTGATCAATCTCACAGGTGTGCTATATAGCTCAGGTGCGCAAAGCTTTGACGCGGTGCATGTGTTTGGCGCTTCTGCCGTGGCCAAGGCCGCAAAAACCGCCAAAGCCCAAGTGCTCATTCACCTGTCAGCAATCGGCGCCGATGTGAACAGCTCCAGCGCCTATGCCCGCTCAAAAGCTGAAGGTGAAAAAGCCGCAAGCTTAGCGTTTTCCGGCGCAACCATCATCCGCCCCAGCATCGTGTTTGGGCCTGAAGATAATTTCTTCAATCAATTTGCGAAAATGGCCCGCTTTTCTCCAGCTTTGCCTTTGATTGGCGGTGGCATTACGAAATTCCAGCCGGTGTTTGTGGGCGATGTGGCCGAGGCCGTTGCAACCTTAATTGATCGTGGTGTGGCAGATGGCAAAACCTATGAGCTGGGTGGGCCAAAGGTGATGAGCTTTAAGCAGATTTTGAAATATATTTTAGACACAACACAGCGTCGTCGTTTGCTTCTTCCTATTCCATTTGGTGTGGCAAAGCTGATGGGCGCTATTGCTGGCCTGTTGCCCAAGCCTGCCCTTACCATGGATCAAGTTGAATCCCTCAAAACTGATAATCTTGTGAGCGCCAGCGCGATAAAAGATGGCCGCACATTAGAAGGCCTCGGCATAACCGCCAGAACTGTTGAAACGATTGTGCCAAGCTATCTTTATCGTTTCCGCAAAGCTGGTCAGTTCAGCTTGCCAAATACAAAGCCTGAATAAATCAAACCGAGCAACGCGCCGCCCAACATAACGCGGTAGATCACGAAAGGCAAAAAGCTGTGATTGCGGATCAAGCGCATTAAGAATGCGATGGTCATCAACCCGATGAAAAATGTGAGAACGCCGCAAAGAATCATTGGCCCGGTAATAGGATCATGATTTTTGACCGCGTGGCCAATCTTGACGATTGAACCGGCAGCATTTGCTGGAATTGAAATCAGAAATGAAAACCGTGCTGCATCAGAGCGCAGAAAACCAAAAGCGCGACCTGCCGTCATGGTGATGCCAGAACGGCTTGTGCCTGGGTTCAGCGCCAGCATTTGGGCCAATCCAATATAAAGTGCAGTTTTTGGTGTGATGTCAGCAACGCGGTTTTGGTTCAGGCCATAAGCATCTGCTGCATAGAGTGCCAAACCGAAAACGATGGAGTTAATGGCGATGATCAGTGGCGAGCGCAACATATCATCAAAATGCGTGACTTGGAAAATCAGACCCAAGACCATGACGGGAATAGAGGCGATGATGACATTCAGCACAAGTCTGGACGATGCTGTTGTTTGGCGCTTGACCAAATCCAATAGGCCACGGAACATCGAAACAACGTCGCGCCAAAAATAAAGGATGGTCGCTGAAACAGTTCCGACATTGGTGATGGCATCAGTGAGAGCACCCTGGTCAGGCCAGCCTGTAAGGGCCGGCACCAAAATGTCATGGCCTGAAGAGGAAATCGGGAGGTATTCAGTAATGCCCTGAATTAGCGCCAGAACGATAATTTGTTCAATCGACATAAAATACCCCGGTTATCCCTAAATTTCGAATCTCTTGCTGCTATACCAGTCTGGGCTTATATGCCAGATACTCATTGAGGCAAAATGCGGCATGTCTCTTAATTATTGTTTAGATTGGTCAGAAAACTTAGATGCCGAAACTTTATCATTTTACGCTTGATCCTTACTCGAGGCGAGTGCGGTTGAGTTTGGCCGAATATGGCGAAGCCTGCCAATTGGCAGATGAGCGCGCTTGGATGCCAAGCCAAACTGTGAGGGACTTAAACCCATCAGGAATGCTGCCCGTTCTTGTGGAAGATTCAGGATTGGCCATTGGTGGTATTGAAGCGCTGAGCGAATATCTTGAAGAAACAAGAATGGGAAAAACTCGGCTGATACCCGGTAATGCGTTTGCACGTGCTGAAATAAGAAGATTGGTCGCTTGGTTTGATGTGAAGTTTTACACCGAAGTCACCGAACCTCTGCTGACCGAAAAAGTAATCAAGCGATTCATGGATTATCATGCTGGTGGTGGTGCGCCAGACATGGCGCGCGTGCGCCAAGCCAAAGCGCGGATTAAACCGCATTTAGATTATGTGGCTTATCTGGCTGAGGAGCGTTCTTGGTTGGGTGGCGAAGAGTTATCATTGGCGGATTTGGCCGCTGCGGCGCATATTTCTGCAATTGATTATTTAGGCGACATTGATTGGTCAGAAAACCCTGTAGCCAAAAGCTGGTATCAACGGATTAAGTCGAGGCCATCTTTCCGCGTGCTGTTGCCAGACACCTTGCCCGCCATGCCACCATCGCCCAGCTACGCCGATCTTGATTTCTGATCTGGTCACGGCTCTTAAAACCAAAGCCACCGAACTAGGCTTTGACGATGTGCGTATTACAACGGCTTCACTTTCTCCAACCATTGGCGATGATTTAGAAGCTTATGTGTGCCTTGGCCAACACGGCGATATGGGCTGGATGGTTGAAAGTCTAGACCGCAGAAAATCACCAACTACAATGTGGGCAGAAGCAAAATCCGCCATCATGCTGGCAGTAAATTATGATCAAGGCCTCGATGTTTTTGCAAGGTTGCACCAAAAATCAACGGGTGTTATTTCAACCTACGCACTGAACCGCGATTATCATGATGTTATAAAATCAAAACTCAAGATCTTGGCAAGTTGGTTTGCAAAAGCCAGCGGGCAAGACGTTAAAGTTTTTGTCGACACAGCACCGCTGATGGAAAAACCTCTTGCAGCGCAAGCGGGTTTAGGCTGGCAAGGCAAACATACGAATTTGGTTTCACGACAATTAGGGTCATGGTTTTTTATCGGCAGCATTCTGACGACGGCAGAATTACCGGTTGACGAACCCGAGGTTGATCACTGCGGTTCATGCCAAGCTTGTTTGGATATTTGCCCCACAAACGCTTTCACTGCCCCACACCAGATTGATGCAAGGCGCTGCATTTCATATTTAACAATTGAACATAAAAGCCACATCGCCACCCAGTTTCGCAAAAGCATCGGCAACCGCATTTATGGTTGCGATGATTGCTTGGCCATTTGCCCATGGAATAAATTTGCATCTGAATCACGCGAGATCAAATTGAAAGCCCGCGAAGAATTAATCGCACCTTCGCTTTCGCAATTACTGAAATTGGATGACGCAGCTTTTCGCAAATTATTTTCGGGCTCGCCCGTTAAGCGCATTGGCAGAGATCGCTTCATCCGCAATGTCTTGATCGCGGCGGGAAACAGCGGAGATTTAAGTTTCTTAGCAGACATCAAAAAACATCTAACTGACGCGTCACCACTGGTTCGGGCAATGGCTGCATGGGCGTTGGCTCAACTTTCTCTTACTGAATTTAAAAATGAGCGAAGTCTCATCAACGAGACTGACGCAGATGTTTTGAAAGAATGGAATTTAAAATGAAACATCTTCTGTGTTTTGGCTTTGGATTTTCGGCCAAAACCTTGGCCTCTCAACTCGATCCCAAAAAATGGCGCATCACGGGAACAAGCCGCAGCGTAGAAGGTGCCGCTGCAATTCAAGCGCAGGGATTTGATGGCGTCGTGTTTGAAGATCTCAATTCTATTCCACCTGACGTAACGCATATTGTGTCGTCAGTTCCTCCAGATGACGGTGGTGATCTCGTGTTGCAAAAATTCGGAAATGAATTGGCATCACGCGCCAAAACATTTGATTGGGTTGCCTATCTCTCAACAACTGGTGTTTATGGTGACCGCGCTGGTGAATGGGTGGATGAAGAAACCGAACTCAACCCCAACACAGATCGTGGAGAAAGACGCGTTGCAGCAGAGGCAAGTTGGGCGAACATCCCAAATTTGCATCCTCATATTTTCAGGTTGGCAGGCATTTACGGCGCGGGGCGCAATGCATTTGAAAGTTTAAAAAGCGGTAAGGCCCAACGTGTGATCAAGCCGGATCAAATTTTCAGCCGCATCCATGTCGAAGATATTGCAGGTGTTTTATTGGCTTCAATCAACAAACCAAATCCGGGCCGCATTTATAACTTGGCCGATGATGAACCCTGCCCACCGCAAGATGTCATAACCTATGCCGCTGAACTTATGGTGCTTGCTCCACCGCCTGAGGTGGCCTTCGAAGATGCAAAATTATCGGCCATGGCGCGCAGTTTCTATGCAGATTCAAAGCGAGTTTCAAACGCGCGCATAAAACAAGAATTGGGATATGTTTTAAAATATCCCAATTACCGCATTGGCTTGAAAGCTTTGCTCTAACTTCTTAAGGTCGCTCCAACGGCCTTGGCCGCAGTCGCCACAATCTTGGCCGACAGCGCTTCAATCTCAGCGTCCGTGAATGTTTTGTCCTTGGGCTGCAAAGTCACTTCAACAGCCAGCGAAGTCTTGCCACCTTCCAGCTTATAAAGATCAAACACATTCACATCAGCAATCAAAACCTTGTCCACGCCTTTGACAGCTTTAACAAGTTCTGCCGCCTGCACCTTGTCATCAACCACAAACGCAAAGTCGCGCGACAGCGGCATAAGGTCAGAAATATTGAGAGCTGCTCGTGCATTCGATTTTGCCTTTGATGCAGGCACAGCATTCAAAATAATTTCAAAAGCCACCAATGGCCCCTTCACATCCATGGCGCTCAAAACGCGCGGATGGATTTCGCCAAAATAGGCCAGCTTGTTTTGCGGGCCCATTTGGATGGTGCCTGATCTGCCGTGGTGGAACCATGCGGGTGCGCCAGAAACAACCTGCAATGAAGCCACCGCCACACCACACGCTTCAAGCACGCCAAACACATCAGCCTTCACATCGAATAAATCCACATCGCGCTTGCCATCTTGCACGTTGCGTGAAACCGCAGCGCCACGGCGAATTCCAGCGGCACGTAAGGTTTCATCTGCCACCTGATCGCCCGCATAAGCATGGCCCACTTCAGCCAACATCAAATCAGCAAAGCCCCGCGCCACATTGCGGCCCGCGGCAGCAACCAGATTGGGCAACAATGAAGGCCGCATGTCCGAAAGTTCTGACGAAATAGGATTACCCAATTTGAGTTCCGGCTGACCGCCCCCAAATAATTTCGCATGTGCTTCTGGCAAAAATGCCCATGTCACCGCCTCATTAAAACCGCGCGTGGCCAGCAAGCGACGCGCCGCCAACATGCGCTTTTGCAATGGGTTCAGCACAGGTCGCGCAATATCATGTGGGCGCGACATGGCGGCGTTCGGAATATTCTCGAGGCCGTGGATGCGGCAGATTTCTTCCACCAGATCAGCCTCGCCCTTCACATCAGGCCGCCAGCTTGGAACATGGGCCAAGCCGTCCTCAGAAACCACAAATCCTAAATCACGCAATATGCGCAATTGATCCGTCCACGGAACATCAACACCACCTAAAGACTTCACGCGTGTCTTGCGCAAGGTGTAAGACCGCGCGGTGTTTGGCGCAGCACCCGCAATCACCAATTCTGAAGCCTCGCCACCACACAATTCCAAAATCAAACGTGTCGCAATTTCAGCGCCCACTTGCGTAAACGCCGGATCAATGCCGCGTTCAAAACGATACCGCGCATCCGAGATAATGCTCAGCTTGCGCCCCGTTGCTGCCGTTGCCTGCGGATCAAAATAAGCGGCTTCCAAAAACACATTGGTCGTTGTCTCAGAGCAGCCTGATGCTTCACCACCCATAATGCCGGCAATGCCTTCGGCTGCTTTTTCATCAGCAATCACGGTCATCTGACCAGTTAATGCATAAGTCTTGCCGTCCAGCGCCACCAACGTCTCACCGTCTTTGGCCAGTCTCGCGGAAATATTTCCGTGCACTTTATCTGCATCAAACACATGCAGCGGCCTACCATAGGTGAAGGTGATGTAATTGGTAATATCAACCAAAGTTGAAATCGGGCGCAGGCCAATCGATTTCAGCCGCGCTTGCAACCACGCAGGCGATGGCCCGTTTTTGACGCCTCTGAAATAACGCCCCACAAACAACGCGCAAGAACTTGTTCCATCAACTGAAACAGTGATGGGTGATGTGAATGCGCCCTTCACAGGCGTTGCATCGAGCGGCTTTAATGTGCCTAAACCCTTGGCCGCCAAATCTCGCGCCAGCCCATGAATGCCCAAAGCATCGGGCCTGTTGGCCGTCACCTTGATATAAATCATCGGGTCATCAAGGCCCAAGGCCTTCAGCGCAGGCGTGCCCACGGGCCAATCGCCCTGCACATCAATGATCCCATCATGTTCGTCAGACAGTTTAAGTTCACGCTCAGAACACATCATGGCCTCAGAATCTTGTCCGCGAATATTGGCAGGCGCAAACACCGCGCCTGTCACCGGAATAACAGCCCCCGGCAGCGCAATGATCGCCTTCATCCCCGCCCGCGCATTGGGCGCACCACACACCACCTGCTTCACGCCCTCGGCTGTTTCCACTTTGCACAGCCGCAACTTATCAGCATTCGGGTGCTTCTCAGCTTCAAGAACATAAGATACCTTGAAAGCTTCAAGTTCCTTAGTACGGTCAGAAACCTCCTCAACCTCCAACCCAACCCCAATCAAACCTTCGCAGATTTGATCTAGTGTTGCCGTGGTATCGAGATGTTCTTTAAGCCAGGAGAGTGTGAATTTCATGTGTGTGTGTTCCATATTGTCCTCTACCGCTTGCGGGAGAGGAAAGGGGCCCATCGCTTGCGATGGGATAGGTGAGGGGCTGTGTCATTTCAATGCCTCAGCGATCAAAGTCAAAACCTCATCCAAACCTTCTTTGATTTCGATATTTTGAAAGCGGATTATTTTGAAGCCCTGAGATTCAAGAAAGGTCGTCCGACGTTTATCATTTGAGACTTCAGCCTCAGTTGAATGCGTCCATCCATCAATCTCAATAATCAATTTCTTTTCAAGACAGATGAAGTCCACAATATAAGGCCCAACTGGCACTTGCCTGCGGAATTTTTGTTTCGCCATTTGGCGATTGCGTAGTTGTTCCCACAATCGTTTTTCGGCAGGGGTGGAGTCGACGCGGAGTTGTTTGGCAGTTTCGAGTTTTTGACCCTCTCTCATACCCTCACCTATCCCATCGCAAGCGATGGGCCCCTTTCCTCTCCCGCTTTGTGGTAGAGGACGAAGGTGACGAATCCATTAGACTGCTATAATCCCCACGCACCATGTCCAAAAAGCCAATTGAACCGCCACAGCCGCCACGTGAAATTGAGGGTGTTGAACTTAAAGACGCTCTCGAACAGCGTTATCTTGCCTATGCTTTATCCACCATTATGCACCGCGCTCTTCCCGATGTGCGCGATGGTTTGAAGCCCGTGCACCGCCGCTTGCTGCAT
>JAYTUV010000095.1:0-57591 GCA_043744395.1 Aestuariivirga sp. | reverse complement strand
CACATCAAGGATTCTTCTAATGAAAATAGCCTTTGCCAACGCTACTTTACCAAAGTCGGGCACGATTGTCGTTTTCGCAACGGAAGGCGGTAAGCTGACTGGCCCTGGAGCAGCGGTGGAAAAAGCCAGCAAAGGCCATCTCTCCCGCGCTATCAAATCAGCCAATTTTGAAGGCAAGCGCGATCAGATTGTCGAAGTTTTAGCTTGTGGAACCTTTGATCGCGTCCTCGTTGTCGGCCTTGGCAAGGTTGATTCGATTACAGCTCACGAAACCGAAATGCTCGGCGGTGCAATCGCTGGTGCATTACAATCGGCCAAAGCCACTTCTGCTGCTATTGCAGTAGCAAGCCATAAAACACTATCTGAAGCCGAAACCGCCTCGCTCTTGGCCTCTGGCGCATCGCTCCGCGTCTACAGCTTTGATCAATACAAATCCAAAAAGCCCGAAAAGGCAAAACCGCTCGATACGATCACAATCCACACTGCAAGTGCAGAAAAAGCCAAAGCAGCCTTTGCCCCCCTCTCAGCAATCCGCGAAGGCAACCATTTCGCGCGAGATCTGGTGAACGAACCCGCAAACATTCTTTATCCCGTCGAATTCGCCAACCGTGCCAAACAACTTGCGAAAGCTGGCGTAAAAATTGAAATCCTCAATCCAGCCCAAATGAAAAAACTCGGCATGGGCGCACTCCTCGGTGTGGCCCAAGGCTCTCCATTCGAAGCTCGTCTGGTCGTCATGCGCTGGGACGGCGGCAAAAAAGGCCAACAACCCATCGCCTTCATCGGCAAAGGTGTAACTTTCGACACAGGCGGCGTGTCAATCAAGCCAGCAGGCGGTATGGAAGATATGAAGGGTGACATGGGCGGTGCCGCTTGTGTCACGGGCCTCATGCTCGCTCTGGCCAAACGCAAAGCCAAAGCCAACGTTATCGGCGCTATTGGTCTTGTTGAAAACGCCATTGACGGCAATGCTCAACGCCCCGGCGACATCGTCAAATCCATGTCCGGCCAAACCATTGCCGTGCTGAACACAGACGCAGAAGGCCGCCTCGTTCTGGCTGATGTGCTCTGGTACATCCAAGATAAATTCAAACCAAAATTCATGATCAATTTGGCGACACTTACAGGCGCAATTCTTGTGGCACTCGGCAAAGAACATGCGGGCCTGTTCTCAAACAATGACGAACTCGCAACCCGCATTTCCGATGCCGGATATGCAACAGGCGAAAAAGTGTGGCGCATGCCATTAACGCCCGCCTACGACAAAATGATTGACTCAGACATTGCTGACATGAAAAACATCGGTGGCCGTTTTGCTGGCTCCATCACCGCAGCTCAATTTTTGCAACGCTTCGTCAACAAAGTGCCATGGGCCCATTTAGACGTCGCAGGCACTGCCATGGACGCCGAGAAATCCGCCATCAACCAAAGCTGGGGTTCTGGCTGGGGTGTAAGGTTGCTAAACAAACTCGTCGCCGACCATTACGAAAAATAACTTTTTATCCGTCATCCCCGCGAAAGCGGGGACCCCGCTTTTTTTTTGAAACGTTCAACCCATGCCCGAAGTCTGGTTCTACCACCTCGAAAAACAACCCTTGGATCACGTGCTTCCGCGCATCGTGGCCAAGGCTATTGAGCGTGGATTGCCGCTCGTTATCGAAACTCCGAGCCAAGATCACATCACCAAAATATCAGACATGCTCTGGGCTGCCGAAGACGTGGCCTTTTTACCTCACGGTTTTGATGGCGACGGGCAGGGCGAACTGCAACCCGTCTGGCTCACCAGCGGCGCTGATAACCCCAACGAATCCAAAATGCGCATCTACACCCATGGTGCCATTCCCGCTGATATATCAACGCTTTCCAGAGCAATGCTCATGTTCGATGGCAACGACCCTCAGGCATTAGACTCCGCCAGAGCCGAATGGAAACGCCACAAATCAGATGGCCACAGCGTCTCCTATTGGCGCCAAGACGAAAGCGGCAAATGGCAGGATCAAGCAAAATGACTGACAAACTTAAATACAGATTGCTCACAGGCCCCGACGACAAAGCCTTCTGCGAAAAAGTATCAAAAGCCTTGGAAGAGGGCTACGAACTCTACGGCTCACCTTCGATCACCTTTGATGGCAAGCATTGCATAGTGGCACAGGCTGTAGTTTTAAAAAGTTCCGCATATCAGTAACGGCCTAAACGTTGTCCTCAGTCACCTTGCAGGACTTGTTCAAACCGAAACCCAATTGTGGAATGTAACAACATCTAGCAGGTTCACCGTACGGTGTCAAGCGACAAAATCCTAGTCTATGAAATAAGTTAAAAAAGACTTGAATTCAACCACATATGCGCAAGTATGGAAGCGGCATAACCCAGCGCCACGGCCCAAGTCCATTTCAAATGGCTCATAAATCCATATTTGCCATACGCCAATCCCATCAACGCCACGCCAGCGGCCGACCCAATTGAAAGCAAGCTGCCGCCCGTGCCAGCCGTCAATGTGATCAGCAGCCATTGCCCATGGCTCATCGCGGGATCCATCGTCAGCACCGCAAACATCAGTGGAATATTATCAACAATGGCCGATAAAACACCAATCGTGATATTGGCCACAGTCGGCCCGAATTGCCCATAAAGGAAGCTATTGGCAAAACTCAGATAACCCAAAACCCCAAGCCCACCGACGGCAAATATAATTCCGAAGAAAAACAAAAGCGTGTCCCATTCCACGCGTTCGATTTCTTTAAAAAAATTTAAAACCATATCGTCATTGGCAAAGCGTTTGCCCTTGCGTTGCAGAAAATAAGCCCAGAATTGCAAATAGCCAAGACCCAGCATCATCCCCAAAGCGGGCGGAAGACCCAAAAAATTCCGAAAACAAACAGCAGTCGCAATCGTAAGCGCAAACAAAACCATCACGCCCGCAGAACCCGGTTTCATTTTAACCCGCTCAACATTCGCATCAGGTTGCCCAATGGGCACACCAAACTGCATGATCAAAGCAGGCACCAGCCAGTTGACAACTGAAGGCAAAAACAAATCAAAGAATTCAAAAAATCCCAGCTTGCCCTTCTGCCACACCATCAATGTGGTAATGTCTCCAAAAGGTGAAAATGCACCGCCCGCATTGGCCGCCACCACAATTGAAACACAGCTGACTGCAACAAAACCCGGCGATGCGCGCCCGACCGCCAAAACCACAGCCCCCATAACCAAAGCCGTTGTCAGATTATCAAGCACACCCGATAGAAAAAACGCCAACACACCAGTCAACCAAAACAATTGACGATATGATAATCCGCGCTCAACAAGTTTCACGCGCAACGCATCAAAAACGCGCCGCTCTTCCAGCGTATTCACATAGGTAATGGCCACCAACAAAAATAAAAACAACTCGCCATATTCAAAAATAATATGCTGTGCTGCAGTTTCTGCCACATGGCTTTGCCCCGCCAGAGCATAAGCAACACCGATCAAAACCCAAATCAAACCTGCCGCTAAGAGTACAGGCTTTGATTTTCGCAATTGCAATTTTTCTTCAAAAATCACCAACACATAAGCCAGCACAAAAATACCGAGGCTCAAAAATCCAAACCAACTCCGTGTCAGATCAATCTCAGCCATGCGCCACAGCCTCGCTCAGTTCCAGCCATTGCGTTTCAAATTCGTCAACTTGCTTAGCGATCTTGGCCCGCAGCTTACCATAATCAGCCGCCTTCTTCGGCTCCTCAGCGTATATCGTATGATCACTCAAAACTTGATCAAGAACCTTCAGCTGGTCCTTGGATTTCATAATCTTGATTTCAAGCTCTTGTGTTTTCTTCTTCAAATCTTGCGAACTCATGCGCGGCATTTTGGGCGCAGCGGCAGCTTCAACAATCTTCTCAGCTTTGCGAACCGCCTTCTGCCGCCCCAAAACTAAATCGGTATATTCGTCCATGTCGCCATCAAAGGCTTTCACAGTTCCACCATGCACCAGCCAGAGGCGGTCAACGCAAGTTTCAATAATGTGCCGATCATGGCTAATCAGAACCACAGCGCCTTGATATTCATTGATCGCCATAATCAGTGCTTCGCGGCTGTCGATGTCCAAATGGTTGGTTGGTTCGTCCATCACCAAAACATGAGGCGCATGGAACGTTGCTAAGAAAAACAACAGCCGCGCCTTTTCGCCGCCTGAAAGAATAGAGCATTTTGAATCTGCCAAATGCGCCCCAAACCCAACAGCGCCTAATTTCGCCCGCCGCCGCGCCACCGTTTCATCTGGCATTAATTCTGCAGCATATTCATATGGCGTGCGATCTTCAGTCAGCTCATCCAACTGATGCTGCGCAAAATACCCAATTGATAAGCGTGATGGATGGTTCATCTCTCCCAGCATTGGTTTCAACTTGCCACACAGCAACTTTGCAAATGTGGATTTGCCGTTACCGTTGGAACCCAGCAAAGCAATCCGGTCATCAGGGTCCATACGCAGGGTAATGTTCTTCAACACCGGCGGATTATCGCCGTAGCCCACAGCCGCTTTGTCCCAACCCACTAAAGGAGGCGCAATCTGCTTTTCAGGATTCGGAAATATAAACGGTGCCACCGCACCTTCCACCATGTCAGCAATCGGCTCTAACTTCGCAAGCGCCTTCATGCGGCTCTGCGCTTGCCTCGCCTTTGAAGCCTTGGCTTTGAATCGATCAACAAACGCCTGCATGTGCGCACGCTGGTCATCTTGTTTCTTTTTCATCTTTGAATTCAACGCCTGCTTCTCGCGGCGCTGATTTTCAAAATTATCGTAATTGCCCTGATACAAAGTCAACTTGAATTGATCGAGATGCAAAATTGCATCAACCGAAACATTCAGCAAATCACGGTCATGGCTCACCAGCAAAATGGTGTGCGGATAATCGCGGATGTAACTCTGCAACCAAATCGTGCCTTCAAGGTCGAGATAGTTGGTCGGTTCATCGAGCAACAAAACATCAGGCGCACCAAACAGCGCAGCCGCCAATGCCACACGCATCCGCCAACCGCCAGACAGTGCAGAGCAGGGGCCGTTCATCACGTCTTCAGTAAAGCCAAGACCAGCCAAAATCACAGCAGCGCGAGACTCGGCAGAGTAAGCTTCAATATCAGCCAACCGCACTTGAATTTCAGCAATGCGCGTTGGGTCAGTCGCCGTCTCGGCCTCGGCCATAAGTTCGCCGCGCTCTATATCGCCAGCCATAACGACTTCCAACAAAGTTTCTTTGCCGCCGGGTGCTTCCTGTGCCACCGTGCCAATCCGAGCGTTGCGCGGAATCGAAGCGCCACCCGACTCAGGCGTTAAGTCGCCCAAAATCAGTTTCAGCAGCGTGGACTTGCCCGTGCCATTGCGCCCCACCAACCCCACTTTGTGGCCCGTAGGCAAAGATGCAGAAGCGCCTTCGAGCAAAACCCGCCCGCCGATACGAAAAGTCAAATCATTGATCAATAACATGGCCGCTGCATAGCCAATGCAAACTCCAAGCGCAATTCAGACTTTCCCTTGACTTAGGTTATGTTGCAGCGCACAAAACACCTAAATATATGAGGATCGCACCTCAAACAGGGCAATAATTATGAACCAGCACTCTAAAATTTCGACCGAAGACGCAAGTTACATCGACGAAGTCACTGCCACCTTACGAAATCTCCTGCGCCAAGTGATCAAGACACGCGAACCTGAAGTTCTTCCAATTATTGATACGCCTGAATCCGCAGCGACCATTCCTACACACCTTGTCGAACACGCCTTGCAAGCCATCGGCATTTGGCTTCAGTTGATGAACATTGCTGAAGAAAACGCTGCCATCCGAAATCGCCGGACTTTGGAGAAACAAGCAGGCCCCGATGAAGTCGGCGGCTCCATCAGCCAGGCTTTTGCCGAAGCAGCCAAGCTTGGCGTTTCAGCCGAAACAGTCCAAGAGGTTTTAAGTAAGCTCGATATTGGCCCCACAATCACAGCGCATCCCACGGAAGCCAAGCGGGTGACTGTTCTCGAAATCCACCGCCGGATATTTTTGAAACTTTTTGAACTCGATAGCTCACGTTGGACTCAGCGCGAGCGTGACGTGATGCTCGTTCAACTTCGCAACGAGATTGATCTGCTGTGGATGACAGGCGAAATTCGTCTTGAAAAACCAACCGTCGAAGGCGAAGTCGCTTGGGGCCTCCACTTTTTCCGAGACGCTTTGTTTGATCGCACAACAGCCGTCTGCGATTTGATGCAATCGGCTTTGATCCGCCATTACCCCGAACTGACTGCGCGCATTTCTCCACCATTGAAATTCTCTTCTTGGATTGGCGGAGACAGAGACGGCAACCCTTTCGTCACCGTCGAAACCACGCGCAACGCTCTGGCTGCCAATGCACAAGCCTCAGTCAAGCGCCTTGATTTGAAATTGAAAGAATTGGCCGAATTTATTTCTGTCAGTTCTTACGAAATGCCAATTCCGGAAAGTTTTTCTGCCGAGCTGACCAAGCAATTGAAACTGGCAACTGGCACTGACCGCATTGCAACGCGCAACCCAACTGAACCCTTTCGCCAATTCTTCAGTGCGCTAAGAACGAGATTAAAAGCAACCTACGCGAATTCTAACGCAAAAGGCTTTGCCAATGTTGATGAGTTGATCGGCCTGTTGCACTTCGCCGAAGGAGCACTCTCCGAAATTAAAGCTCCAAGTTTGGCCACCACTTTGGTGCGCCCAGTGCGGTGGGAGGCGGAGGTCTTTGGTTTCCGAACCGCATGTCTGGACATTCGCCAAAACACCACAGTCATAAATCGGGTGATCTCTGAACTCTGGCGCAAGATGAATCCGCTTGAGCAAGCCGAAGCTCCAGAAATCCATTCTGCTGAATGGACGAAATGGATTGTCGACGAACTTTCAAAACCTATGGGCTTTGTTCCACAGTTCCGTGATGTTTCTGCAGAAGCGCAAGAGCTTTTAGGACTTCTGCATCTCATCCGCGAAACCATTGACGGTCCAGACCCCAAAGCTATTGGCACTTTCATTCTTTCGATGACCCAAAATGCGGATGACGTACTAGGCCTTTATCTCTTAGCCAAATATTGTGGCCTATTCAGCGACCCATCATCTCATGAATCCTGCCGCATCCGCGTTGTGCCACTGTTTGAGACCATTGAAGATTTGCGTGCCGGCCCCGCGATTATGGAAAACCTTTTGGCCAACCCCATTGTCCGCGCTTCAGTGGCTGCTAATGGTGGCACACAAGAAATTATGTTGGGTTATTCAGACTCGAATAAAGACGGCGGCTTTTTCACCGCCAACTTCGAACTCTTCGAAGCCCAGCGCCGTTTGATCCGTGCCGGAAAAGCCGCTGGTGTGAATATCAGCTTCTTCCATGGCCGTGGCGGTTCTGTGAGTCGTGGCGGCGCACCAGCAGGCAGGGCTATCGCAGCACAACCATCGGGTTCAGTCGGCGGCAAAATGCGCGTGACGGAGCAGGGCGAAGTCGTCTCATCCAAATTTGCAAATCGCGGCACGGCTTTAATCAATCTCGAAACTCTGACGTCTGCAGTCCTTTTGCATACTTTAAAATCCTCTGAAGAAAGCGAACAACGATTTAATCCCGAACATCAAGCAGCCGTTGAAAAAATCGCGCAGCTTTCATTTAAGGCTTACCAAAAACTGGCATTAGATCCGGCGCTGATTGATTACTTCCAAACCTCTTCACCCGTCGAAGAGCTAGCACTTCTCAAAATTGGTTCGCGCCCGTCGCGCCGATTTGGTGCGAAAGGTCTCTCGGATTTGCGCGCCATTCCATGGGTTTTCGCTTGGAGCCAAAATCGTCATTTGTTAACTGGATGGTATGGCTTGGGTTATGCACTCGACGATTATCTGTCTGCAAGCGGTGCAGGTGGCCTAAAACTTTTGCGTGAAATGTTTTTAAAATCCCCGGGCTTCCGCCTCGCGATCGATGAAGTCGAAAAATCACTTTTCCTCGCTGACATGACCGTCGCAGAAAAATACGCAGGCCTCGTGCCAAATCAGAATGATGCTGAGAGGCTTTTCGCCTTGATCAAGCATGAACACAAACGCACCTCAAAAGTGATCCTAGAACTCTCTGGCGACAAAGAACTCTGCGAACGCTTTTATGGTTTCCGACGTCGTTTCGACCGGGTGCGCCCGATGGTTGATCAGGCGAACGAATGGCAGGTGCAGCTTTTGAAGGAAACGCGCGGCGATAAGGCCACCGAGGCGATGAACATGTCGCTGTTAATGACGATGAACTGCATCGCCGCAGGTTTGGGCTGGACGGGTTAAATCGCCGCCTCGCACACCGCGCTCAATTTATTCCCGTCGGGATCGCGCACGTAGCAGGCATAGAAACTTGCGTGATAAGGCCTAAGACCCGGTGCGCCTTCATCTGTGCCACCATTGGCCAATGCGGTCACATAGAACTCATCCACGATTTTACGTGTGCTGGCGCTCAGCGCAATCATGGTGCCGTTGCCCCAATTTGCTGGCAGCTTCAAATATGGCCGACCAATCCACAGCACGTTTTCACGGTCTTCTGGACTGCGGTTCATCGCGCCATAACCAAGTTCGTCTTCATCAACGTGATTTCGAGCCATTCCGAGCGGAGCAAGTGCCGCATCATAAAATTTCCGCGACCGCGCCAAATCGTTTGAACCCAAAGTAACATAAAGCAGCATCACACTTCCTCCTTGAACGGCCCTAAATGTTTCAGGCCTTTTTTCTTTGCCAAAGTCATTTGTGTTTGCCTCTGACGGTTTGAGGCTTTTTGCTGATCCGTCAAACGGTCAGCACAATGCGGGCAGGAAACACCTTCTTCATATTCAGGAGATCGGCGCTGCATTGGCGAAACCGGATTCATGCAGCCATGACAGAGTGAATATTCTGATTGCACCAACCCATGTCCAACGGCGACGCGTTCATCAAACACAAAACACGAACCCTCCCACATCGATTTCTCCTGTGGAATTTTTTCAAGATATTTCAGAATGCCACCTTTCAAATGAAACACATTCTCAAACCCCTCATGCATCATGAAGCTCGAAGCCTTTTCGCAGCGGATGCCACCGGTGCAGAACATGGCAATTTTTGCATCTGGCTTCGCCTTTAACTTTTCGCGCACATATGCAGGAAATTCGCCAAAACTCTCCGTGTGCGGATCAATGGCGTTTTTGAATGTGCCAACGCCTACTTCATATGAATTACGGGTATCGATCAAAATAACATCAGGATCAGCAATTAGCGCGTTCCAGTCCTCAGGTTCCACATATTTACCAACCTTAGTCAGCGGATTGGCAGGCACATCACCAATCGTCACAATTTCTTTTTTCAATCGCACTTTGGTACGACGAAACGGCATTGCGTTAGCGCCCGAATATTTCGGTTCTAAATCATTCAAACCCGTAATTTCGCTAATCCCCAATACCACTGCATCAATATTTTCTGGTCTCCCAGCAATTGTCCCGTTGATCCCCTCCGCAGCAATCAACACTGTGCCTTTGATCCCATGTGCATTGAACAAATCTAAAAGCGCCGATTGCTTTTCGGTAAATTCCGGAAACGGCGCAAACTGATAAAAGGCAACAACTTTGAAGGGGGCAGGGCTCATGGCCGTCTCATTATAACGTTAAATTCACACGGACAAGTCGCATTCCACTTGCCCTTGTGGTGATTTTCGGGTGTAAATTATGGCAATTCTAATTCAGGGAGAAACAGAATGATGAAGAGAACACTACTTGCCACAGCAGCCATTATAGCAATGGCAACCGCCGCATCAGCCACCAACATGATTGGGAACTGTGAAGTCACTGGCGAAAAAGGCTCATTGGCCATTGCCAATCCTGCAAAGGCGGGTGTTTTCACTGTGGCCGTTTCATTGCCGGCCCCTATTTGGTGGAATGGTGATACGCCCGAGTCGATCAAAGACGGCATGGAATATTGCATGGCAGCCGAAATTGCCTGGCGTGCCGGCTATGACAAATTGGAAGTCATGAACGTGGAATGGGATCCACTGATTGCTGGCCAAGCGTCTGGCTATGATATGGCCATGTCTGAAATTTCAATCACAGATGACCGCAAAAAAGTGCATGATTTTTCTGTGCCTTATTTCAGTTCTGATATCGCTGTTTTGACGCGTGCTGATGCACCGGTTGATAACATTACAATCAAGAAAGCCAAAATTGGCGTGCAACAAGCAACCACGGGTGCTGCTTTTGCAACTGACAAGCTTGGCATTACGGATGTGCAGGTTTACCCAGATCAAGGCCCAATGTTTGCAGCTTTGCGTGCTGGTCAGATTGATGCGGCCATCACAGATACTTCAATTACCTTGGCTGAAGAGCTTTCAACCAAGGGTGCTTCAAAAGTTGTAGGTCAATATAAAACGGGTGAATCTTACGGCGCGATCTATCCAAAGGACAATGCCAACAACCCAGCGATCGACAAAATTTTAACGGCCATGCTGGCCGATGGAAGCATCGCAAAGTTGGGTGCTAAATATCTGGCAGCAGCGTGGGGCAAAGACCCAGTCTCAATTCCTTACTTCACGCCCTAATAAACACTCGTGAACGTTTTCAACAAAAATAGCGGCGCATCTCCGAAGGGTGCGCCGACCTTGCATCAAGATGCAACCACGCTGTCTGCGGGTGCACTGGCGTTTGCGTTGATTTGTACATTGGCCGCATTCGCGACGTGTCGGTTGGTGCTCGGGGCGCTAGAATCTCTGGGGGTTATGTCTCAGATTTGGTATTTTATTTTCGTGGCCACCGTGGCGCTTGTGGCTTTGCTTTTTCGACCTGCATATTTAGCCGCTAAATTTGATCTTAGGGCAAAAGCAGCTCTAGCCGCTGACGACGTGGTTCAGGCACGCATCGAAATTTCCAAGGCCCGCGAGAACTCTTTCATCACTTTTGGGTGGGGCATTTTTGCACTCATCCTGTTGGCGTTCATTTGCTTTTTGTTGATGAATGATGTGGCCGTTGGTAAAACGTTTTTTCTATTGCCTCTTATGCAGGCAAAGTGGTGGTTGGTCACAACAAAATTCTTTTCAGTCAACTTGGTCGTCTGTTTGGTGGCGGAAGCTCTGGTTCTGATTTGGGGCTTGGTCGTTGCACTTGCTAGATTAGTTCCGGGCCCTGCCGGAAAGCCAATCAGAGCACTCGCCATTTTCTATTGCGATGTGTTTCGTGGCTTACCCGCGGTTGTAACACTTTATCTCATCGGCTTTGGCATTCCCACGTCCGGTTTATCGGATATGATTGTGCCGTTTTTTGTGGGCTGGTTCGTCGATCTTTCAACGCTCTCGCCCGCAGAATATAAAACGGCAATTCGTGTTCCTGTCATGTGGTGGTGTATCATCGCTCTCACCCTCACATATGGCGCATATGTTGCGGAGGTCTATCGTTCCGGCATCGAAAGCATCCACCAGAGCCAATTTATGGCGGCGCGTTCACTGGGCCTGACTTATTTTCAGACGATGCGTCATATCATCATACCGCAAGCCTTGCGCCGCATCATGGCGCCACTGTTGAATGACTTTATCGGATTGCAAAAAGACACAGCCTTGGTGCAGGTCGTGGGGCTAATTGATAGTTTCAGCCAATCCAAGATTATCGCTGCTAATGCGTTTAATCTTTCTGCAGTAACAGTTGTGGCCATCTTGTTTGTCATCTTCACCATACCGCAAGCCCGCCTTGTTGACCGCATGCTTGAACGCGATAACGCGCGCATGCGGGCAGGGGGCTGATAAAGATGGCTTTCTTAGAAATCAAAAATGTCGAAAAACAATTTGGGCCGGTGCCAGTTTTGCGCGGCACCAATCTCAATGTAGATGAACACCAGGTCGTTTGTCTGATCGGCCCTTCGGGCTGTGGCAAGTCAACGCTTCTGCGTTGCATCAACGGACTTGAACAAATTCAGTCTGGTGAAATTAGACTGGAAAATGACCGTGTTTCTGGCCCCGGTGTTGATCTCAATAGGCTCCGTCAACAGGTCGGCATTGTGTTTCAAAGCTATAATCTTTTTCCGCACATGTCAGTTTTGGAAAACGTAATACTGGCTCCCACTAAAGTTTTGCGGGTTGATAAGGCCGAAGCGGAAGCCAAAGCTATGGTGCTGTTGAAGCGCATTGGGATGGACGCAAAGGCTTTAGATTATCCCGACCGTTTGTCTGGCGGTCAGCAGCAGCGCGTGGCGATTGTACGAGCGTTAGCCATGGAACCGAAGCTTATGCTGTTGGATGAAATCACATCAGCGCTTGATCCTGAGTTAGTTTCGGAAGTTTTGAACATTGTCCGCGATCTTGCAGGCCAAGGCATGACTATGTTGCTGGCCACCCATGAAATGGGCTTTGCCAAAGAGGTGGCCTCAAAAGTGTGCTTCCTCTACGAGGGTGTGGTGCATGAAGAGGGCCCGCCGGAACAGATATTCGGCAATCCCAAACAAGAGCGCACACGTGGGTTTTTGAAGCGAATTATTGAGGCAGGTAGGCTTTAAATATTTTCTGGAACCATTTTGGCTTTCAGTCGTTCATCTACTGTTCAGGTATAAGGCAAAATGCGGCATAACTTCCCACAGTTCTGCCTTACTCGTTTTGCAAATAGTTTCAACTCCGGAAATATCCGGCGGCTAGAATCGGAGAGATTGAATGAAATTTAATTTAGGGGCGGCAAGCTTGTTGACTTTGGCTCTATTTGCAATGCCATTGGCAGCGCAAGAAACTCAGCCAGTAGATAATCCACCGGCAGCAGAAGTACCTGTGGCCGCACCAGCGGAAGCCTCGCCAGTGGCAGCCCAAGCCGTTCCTGAAGAGGTGCTCGCACTTTTGGCCGACACGCGGCTACCAAGCGAGCTTAGCCCTGATGAATTGAAAAAGCGCATCAAGACTGCCAAGCGGTTTGCCAAGGATGAAAGTTTAGCTTCAGATTTGCGCGGCCAACTGAAAGGTATTGCTGAAGCTTCAGAGGCTGAATTAACCTCGCGGCAACAGGCCGCCGAGCAAAAAAATGCTGATGACCAAGCAGCCGATGAGCAGGCGGCAGCTGACAAAGCTGCGAAAAAACAAGCGGCAGCAGATCAATTAGCCGCCGATCAAGCCGCCAACGACCAAGCGGCAGCAGATAAAGCTGCAAAGAAACAAGCCGCCGCAGAAAACGCAGCGGCTGATCAAGCCGCCAAGGAGCAGGCGGCAGCAGAGAAAATTGCGGCCAAGAAAGCTGCACAACAGCAAGCAGCCGACGAAAAAGTTGCTGCAGACAATGCAGCAAAAGAACAAGCCGCCGCTGGGGCAGCAGCGGCTGACAAGGCCGCCAAAGAACAAGCTGCCGCTGATCAAGCTGCCGTAGATCAAGCCGCAGCAGATAAGGCCGCAAAGGACAAGGCTGCCGCACAGGTTGCACCGCCACCTCCACCAGTAGCGGAAGCTCCGGTTGCGGAAGCTGCACCCGCTCAGCCACCCGCCGTTGAGGCTGCACCAGAAACGCCGAATTCGGCAGGCAAAAAGGCTTTAGCCGAAGCAGCGCCTCCTGCAGTGCCTCCGGCAACCGAAGCAGTGGCTACGCCAGCGCCAGTCGTCGTTGAAGCGCCACCTCCAAAGCTGGTTGCTCAAGCACCTCCGGTGTTGAAGGAAGTTCCGCCACCACCCCCGCCGCCGCCTGAGTCAAAGCCCTTGCCTGAAGTTGTTGTGGCTGCACCGCCGCCGCCAGTTGTTGCTGCGCCATCCGTAGCTGACGTGAAGGCACTGGACAGCAATATCGTTGATCCTGCATCGGAGAAACAAGCGCAAGCTTATTTGGCAGATAAGAGCGATCTGACAAAAATCAGTGATGATGACTTCCGCAAGCGCTTGGACGCAATTCGCGATTTGATGACTGCTAATGAGTTGTCGCGCGACACGGAACGGGCTGTGCGTTCAAAGCTCAAAGCTGAGCGCGATATTCTGCGTCAACGCGTTGCGCAGGTTGAAGCGGCTCAACAGTTGAAAAATGCCCAAGCAGCAGCTGCCAATCCACCGCCAGCTGTGCCCGGTGTTGCGCCAAAAGCGCAAGACCAAACTACGACAACCAATAACACGACAAACAACACTACAATCAATACCACAAACATCATCACGGTTCTCACACCGCCTCAGCAAGTTTTGCGTGACAGGCGTCCAGCAGAAAACCTGAATGTGTCCGAGCTGCAAATCCGAATTCGAATATTTGGCGATGCGCAATCGAATGATGGCTATGATTCGTCTTATCGCGATTATTGGCGTGCTTCCGTCGAACGTGACCGTTCTATTTTGCGTCGACGCTTGATTGAGGATCGCCGTCGCCGGGAAGCTGAATTGGCGCTTCGGGCTTCAGAGGATACATTTGAAATAACAAATGACTATGAATTTTCCGATCGACCCCAACGCGACGTTTTTGCGGCGGAAATCAACTATGACGAGATGGAAGATGTGTTGGTGGCTCCACCACGTCGATTTAGCGAAAACTTGAAACAGCGCTACAAGGTTGATGAAATTGCAACGCAGCCGAAATTGCGTAGTTCAATCTCACGTATTGAGATCGACACCATCCGTTTTGGATACAACGAGGCCTTCATCCGCGATGAGCAGGTAGGGAACTTGGACGGCATTGCAGCGATCATTGAAAAAATCGTTAGGAAATATCCTAATGAAGTCTTTTTGATCGAGGGTCATACTGATGCCCCGGGTTCTGCTATCTATAATGCAAAGCTCTCAAAGCTTCGGGCTGAATCAATCAAGCGTGCGCTGGTTTCATATTTTGTGATCCCTGCAAAGAACTTGCGCACTGTTGGTCTTGGCGAACGTTTCTTGAAAATTCCAACTGCGGATGCTGAACCAGAAAATCGCCGTGTTTCAATTGCGCGTATTACATCGCTATTGAGCCAACGATAGGAACCTAACACTTGCCTCAAGAGTGAACCGCCGCTAATAGGCGGTTCATTCATTTTAACTCGAGGACAATATGGCAAAATCACCTGCACTAGAACGTACTTTCTCTATCATTAAGCCAGACGCGACCAAGGCGAACAACACCGGCGGTATTAACGCCATGATCGAAGCAGCAGGCTTGCGCATTGTTGCGCAAAAGCGTGTGAAGTGGAAATTGGCTGATGCCAAGAAATTCTACGGCGTTCACGCCAAGCGTCCATTCTTCAAGGATCTTGTAAAGTTCATGGTTTCTGGCCCGATCGTGGTGCAAGTACTTGAAGGCAAGAACGCTGTTGTGAAATATCGTGACATCATGGGCGCGACTAATCCAAAAGATGCAGCCAAGGGCACAATTCGTGCAACTTTCGCCAAGTCAATTGACGAAAATTCTGTGCATGGTTCCGACAGCATTGAAAATGCCAAGAAGGAAATTAAGCAAAACTTTAGCGCCAAAGAAATCGTTGGCTAAGGATACATAAGATGTGGGTTGTCTTTTACATGTTGGCGATCGTACTTTTGAACTGGCTGTTCACGCCTTCAATGTCGATCGAAGGCGTTACGCAATGGACGACCCCCATTGGCATTCTCTATATTTCGAACATTGTTGTCGGCTTCGTTTTCGTGTTGCGTGATTATGCGCAACGCGAAATCGGCCACAAAGTTTTAATTGCAACTGCGCTTGCAGGCATTTTGACTTACGTTGTTGTGAAGTGGACGAATGATCCAGCGATCGCATTCTCGCTGGCTTTTGCCAGCATCACGGCCTTTGCAGTGTCGGAAATGACCGACTGGGCTGTTTACTCGTTTACCAAATGGCCACTGCAACAACGCATCCTATGGTCAAGCTTGGCCTCGGTGCCGCTGGATACAGTTATATTCCAGAATTTGGCTGGTTATTATACGCCTGCTGCTTTTGTGACCGAACTTGCCAGCAAGGCCATTGGCGTTGCTGTGGTATGGTACTTGTTGAAAATGAGGGTCGGGGATGACCGGGAACGAGCTGCGGCGAGTGCCTGATTTTACATAGATCATAATCAGTGCTATCAAGCCCATCATGAATAGCATCGTAGTTAAAGCTGAATGGGATGATGAAGCGCAGGTGTGGTGGGCTATCAGCTCCGATGTGCCGGGGCTTACAGCTGAGGCCGCAAGCATAGAACTTCTCCGTAAGAAATTGCCGGGAATGATTGAAGACCTGAATGAACTCAATAATCTTGGTTTTGATCTCGGTTCGGTTCACGTTCACATTGTTGCTCACAGCTTGGTGAGTTTATCGACGAATCAAGCAGCTTGATGGCCGGATGGCTGATCTTGTTCGCAAACTCAAAAAGTTGCTGCTGGAAAATGGTTGTAGCTATGTACGTCCGGGCAAGGGCGACCATGAAATTTGGTATAGTGCACTGAGCAATAAAAATTTCACCGTTGATCGGGGCATCCTTTCACGTCATATGGCGAACGAAGTATTGAAACAAGCAGGATTGCCAAAGGCATTTTGATCATGAACAAAGGTCGGCTCGAAGCATTTTCCGACGGTGTAATTGCCGTTATCATCACCATCATGGTTTTGGAATTGAAAGCGCCGCACGGCACAGAACTGTCTGAACTAGTACCACTTTGGCCGACCTTCCTCACCTATATTTTGAGTTTCGTTTATGTGGGCATTTATTGGGTTAATCATCACCATTTTTTACAAGCCGTCAAACACGTAACGGGCGGAATGTTGTGGGCCAATAATCTTTTACTATTCTGTCTATCACTCATACCCTTTACTACCGCATGGATGGGCGAAAACCATTTTGCTGCCGTTCCTGTGGCGCTTTATGGTGTAAATCTATTGGCCTGCGCTATAAGCTATACGGTAGGAACCGTCGTCTGCCTTCGTTCTCATGGGCCAGAATCAGATATTGCCAAGGCCATTGGTTCCGACCGAAAGGGAAAAATATCTCTGGTTGCTTACATAATCTCGGTGCCGCTGGCTTTTGTTTCCCCGATGATTTCATGCGGTTTGTTTGCTGCCGTGGCACTCATTTGGTTTGTGCCTGATAAACGCATTGAGCGAATTATCGGCTAAAGCCTGCCAGGGTCTGCGACTTCTGCTTTAACATTTTTGATGCGTTCGCGGTTTGAAATATAAATCGCGCAGGCCACAAGGATGGCCACGCCAACAAACGTCCATCTATCAGGGAAGTCGCCGAAGAAATACCAGCCCGCAAAAACCGCATTGATCATTTCGGCATAGCCAAAAGGTGCGAGCAGCGAAACCTCGGCATATTCACAAGCCAAAACTGTGAGATAATTTCCGGTGGTGCCAATGGCCGCCAATAACAAAAACATCATGATCTGATGTTGATCAGGCGTCTTCCAAAAATAGATCACAACGACTGAAGCAATGGCTGCACCAAACAAACTATTGTAAAATGTTGTGGCCAATGCACTGCTTGAGCCTGCCAAAAACCGCGTGAGCAAAAGCGATAGAGCCGAGCAAACGCCAGAACCAAACGCCAGCAATACGCCCAAGTTAAATTCTTGAAAGCCGGGCCTGATAATGATCAGAACACCCGTAAAGCCAATCAGCACTGCAATCCAGCGCCTGATTCCTACGTGCTCGCCTAATAGAAATGGTGCGAGAACTGTTATCACCAGCGGTTGTACAAAATAGATCGCTAGCGTTTCCGCAATTCCCAAATAGCGTAGCGCACCAAAGAACATGGCTGTTGCCGCCAAAATCAAAACGCTGCGCGCCAAGTTTAACGTTTGATCACGGGGCCGGAGCGCTTGGATGCCTTCACGCTTAATCAGCAGAGGTATTAAAAACAGGGCCCCAAAAAACTGTCTTGCCCAAACAATTTCAGGAACGGGCATGCCTTGATTGCCCAAATGTTTTGCAACTGCATCCAAAAATGGAAACAATAACATGGCACCAATCATTGCGATGATGCCGAGCAGGGGTTTGTTTTTAGCGTAAGCCATTATGCCCTTAGTCGTTCATTAGCGGCATCCCAGGCGGATTCAGGTATGATCCGCGCTTTACGTTTCTCTCCCAATACCATGATTTCAAACTCGGTTCCGATGGTTGTCAACTTGGGGTCAACATACGCAAACACAAGCGATGCTTCAACCGCGTGGCCGTAAGCGCCCGATGTTGTGACACCGACAATTTTTCCGTCGTGATAAACTGGCTCATTGCCCATGCAGTCTGAGTCGGTGTTGTCGATTGAAAGGTAGGCAAGAACCATGCGGGCCCCACGTTGCTTTTTTGAAAGGCTTGCGGCTTTGCCGATAAAGTCTTCTTTTTCCAAACGAATGAAACGACCCATCGAGGCCTCGAACATGTCAATTTCAGTAGTGAGTTCAGACCCCCAACCGCGATAGGATTTTTCCATGCGCAGTGAGTTCATTGCATAAGTGCCAAACAATTGAATGCTATGTGGTTTGCCAGCTTTCATCAGCGCATCATAAACTGTTTTGAGGTCGCCCATCGGCACATGCAATTCCCAACCCAGCTCACCGACATAATTCACACGGAGCAAGCGCACTCCACTGACGTTTGCGACAATTGCGGTCTTGCCACTCAGCCAGCGGAAAGCAGCATTCGATAAATCCTCAGCCGTGCATTCGGCCAACACATCACGCGCCCGAGGGCCAGCGAGTACCAACACACCGTAATCGTCGGTGACGTCAATGATCGTCAAATTCTCAGTATCTCGCTTGCGCCAGTTCAATTGATCTAAATCATGTAGCTGCGCCACGGCGGCAGATAGCACATAGAAATGCTCAACGCCCAAACGCGTGACGGTGATTTCGGATTCAATGAAACCACCTTCCGTGAGAAGATGCCCTAGCATGATGCCGCCATCTTTGGTTGGAACTTTGTTGGCGCAAATGCGTTCAAGGAAAGCATAAGCATCTGGCCCCTTTACGTCATATTTTGAGAACGTAGACAAATCCATCAACCCCACGCGCTCGCGCACGGCCAATGCTTCAGCGCGAACCGACTCCCACTGGTTTGAGCGGCGATATGAGAAGTCTTCACCCTTGCCTGACTTGTCATACCAACGTGCGCGTTCCCAACCGAAAATCTGCGCAAACTGTGCGCCCTCATCTTTCAGCGTGTCATACAAAGTCGACTTGCGCAGGCCACGGCCCACCAAATGTTGCTCACCGGGTTTGTAGCAATAATACATGTGGTGATAATCAGCGATGGAGACTTCCGTGGTATAATCCTTCGTCGCCCAAGTGCCAAATCGGCGCGGATCAAACTCGCGCATGTTAATCTCCGCTTGGCCATGCACCATCCATTGCGCCAGATATTTACCAGCTCCGCCTCCTTGGCAAATGCCGATGGACGCGCCGCAATGCATCCAATAATTTTTCGGGCCATGCGCCGGGCCAGAAAGATAAACACCGTCGGGCGTGTGGGTGATGGCGCCTGAAATGATTGACTTCACGCCTGAGTTGGCAAAAATTGGTAGGCGCTCGGTGGCCTTCTCCAGCCACGGCATAATGCGGTCAAGCTCATTCACTTCCAACTCGCTCTCATAGTCCCAGCGCGGTTGATTGCCATTCCAACACACATGAGCCGTGGCGGTTTCATATGGCCCCACGAGAATGCCATTGGTTTCTTCGCGCAAGTAAGCATGGGAGTAGGGGTCGCGCACCACGGGCAACTCGCGCTTCAAGTCGATGAGTTCCGGCAAGGGTTCAGTGATCACATATTGGTGCAACATGTTTGCGATAGGTGCAATGTGCCCCGTCCAACCCGCCACAACGTCACAATAAGAACCAGCGGAATTCACCACATGTTCACAATCAATGTTGCCGTTTTCGGTGAACACACGCCATTCACCATTGGGCTGCAACTTGATGTCCATCACGCGCGTCCGGCGATAAATTTCAGCACCCAACTGCCGCGCACCAGCCGCCATTGCGTTGGTGATATCGGCGGGTGCAACGTGGCCATCGGTTATGGTGCGAAAGGCGGCCTTCACGCCGAACGTATCGAGATAAGGATGATATTGCGCAATCTCAGACGGCCCGATGATTTCTGCCTCATATCCAGCCAGCTTTGAAATGCCATAAACATATTTGAGCCAATTCACTTCTTCATCCGTGGTGGCCAAACGAAGCCCGCCGCAGCCGTGCCAAGACACGGCTTGGCCAGTGAGCTTTTCCAATTGCGGATAAAGCTGCGTGCCATAATTATGCACCTTGGTCATGTTCAGGGAGCCATTGAATTGCGGGCATTGCCCGGCAGCATGCCATGTGGAGCCAGAAGTGAGCTCGCCTTTTTCAATCAAAACGATGTCCGTCCAACCCTCAAGAGCTAAATGATAAAGCAGCCCCACGCCCATAACGCCACCACCAACAATGACAACTTTTGCATGAGATTTCATAGACTGTTCCGCGACTATTCCTGTGGAGCTTACTTCACCTGTTCGCGGAGTGCTTTCAAGGGAAATTCATAGAGCCTGTGGTGAGCAGATTGAACGCTGTCTTAGCGTGTTTGTTTCACCTGATACAACATCAACCCCGTGGCAACGCTCACATTCAAACTCTCCACGCCTTCCTTCATCGGAATTCTCACCAGATTGGTGCAAGAGCTTGTTAAATCGGGAGTAAGTCCCCGTGATTCGTTGCCCATGAGCAGCAGGGTCGGGGATTTATATGCGCGGCGGAAATCGTGTTTGGCGGTGGCGGTGGTGCCTACGACTTCACCATCCCATGACTTAGCCAAATCCATCAGGCCGTCTTTATTCATGCGCACCAGTGTGACGCCGAAGATTGAACCTGTGGAAGCGCGAACAGATTCTGGCGAATAGGGATCGCATGAATCGCCCACCAGGATGATGCCATTAATATCAACAGCATCAACTGTGCGAATGATTGTGCCCAGATTTCCTGGATCACGGATTTCTTCAAGCGCCAGCCACACACCTTCCTTTGTGGGGTGAGGTTGGTATTTCTGCTTGAAAACACCCAAAACATCATGAGGGTTATTTTGGCCAGACAATTCGATCATGACCTTATCAGTCACAATGGTAGGCTTCATACCATCAAAAATGGCTTGTGGTTTGGTGGTCACCAGATAATCGGGCACCCAGCCTAAAGCTTCAGCACGGTCGAGCATGGCTAAACCTTCAGCCATAAAAAGCCCGGCTTCGCGCCGATCCTTCTTATGCTCAAGCGATCGAATGAGTTTTATGGTGGGGTTTTGGAGTGATGAAATTGGAAGCATGGCGCTTCCCTAGCGCCGTTCACGCAACCAAGCAAGTTCTCACCAGCTTGGGTTACAAACTGTCGGAAGGGCGGAAGCAGGCGTAACCGGGCCTTTTTTTGACCACTGCCCAAAATTGCCACCTTTCACTTTGTTAAAATCAAAGCGCACCATTTCTTTTTCTTTAAACTTCCAACCTTTGCAGAATGTTGAGCGCTGTTGCACCAAGCTCCATTTGCCAGACGCATGAAACTCCTTGGTGCCGGGCCAACCTGTGGACATGGCCAACCAGCAATAATCAACCAACCCTTTGCTCAACAAATGCTGACAAACCGAACCACTTCCATAACCACCAATTTTATAGTTGCCATTGCATTTCATCACTTGGTTCACCGAGCGAAAGTAACGATCAACAAATGGCATCATATCGGCAACGCGAATTTCAGGGGCGGATTTTCGAAATACATTTCTGTGATAAGCTAAAAACCGACCATAGAATTTGATGTGTTTGCGAAATGAAGGACCAGCTTTCAACAAGTGTTGCCGCCGTGCCGCTGACATCGCTTGGCCCTTGTTCACGCCATATTCGAAAACAGAATCTTTGATTGTTTGATCAACACCATCCACAGCAAAATAAACTGCGGATCGGGCAGGCTGGCCACTGGCCGCTGCAATCTTCAAAGCTTCGATGTGGGGGCATCAGAACTTGTGGCTGATGGCAAAATAAAACTGAAGTCGCGTGTTGATGTGAAGGAAATAAAGCCGAAATCTGTGGTGCTGAGTGATGGCAGCGAACTGCAAGATGACTTGATTGTTTACGCCACTGGCTATGGGTCAATGAATGGCTGGGCGGCAAAATTAATATCGAAAGACGTGGCCGATAAAGTGGGCAAATGCTGGGGCCTTGGCTCTGATACAACCAAAGATCCAGGCCTCTCGGAAGGCGAGCTTCGCCATATGTGGAAGCCAACTGCGCAACAGAATTTATGGTTCCATGGTGGAAATCTGCATCAATCGAGGCATTTACTCACAGTTTCTGTCGCTTCAGTTGAAGGCGCGGATGGAGGGAATTGCAACGCCTGTTTATGGGTTGGGGAAAGTGCATCATTTAAGGTAAGCTGCTCCTATGAACATCCAACCCAACATCAAAACCGGAATTTCCGTTTGCCCACATGATTGTCCCTCTGCCTGTGCTTTGGAGGTCGAGCTGCTGGACGAAAACACAATTGGGCGTGTGCGCGGTGCAAAAGACAACACCTATACCAAGGGTGTAATTTGCGAAAAAGTGGCGCGTTATGCTGAGCGCATTCATCATCCGGATCGATTGTTATATCCGATGAAACGTACTGGCCCCAAGGGGTCTGGCCAGTTTGAGCGAATTTCATGGGACGAAGCGTTAGACTTGACGGCAAAAGCCTTTTTGAAAGCGGAAGCAGAGTACGGCTCAGAATCCGTGTGGCCTTACTACTATGCAGGAACCATGGGTCTTGTGATGCGCGATGGCATTGAACGCTTGCGCCACGCCAAATCCTATTCCGGCATGTATGGCACAGTTTGCATAGCGCTCTCTTGGGCGGGTTATTTTGCAGGCACGGGCCGCATTAGCGGGGTTGATCCACGCGAAATGCAGAAATCTGATTTGATCGTCGTGTGGGGCGGCAATCCTGTGAACACCCAAGTGAATGTGATGACCCACATTAGCATCGCCCGCAAAGCCCGTGGCGCGAAGTTGGCATGCGTTGATATTTATGAAACTGACACGATGAAGCAGGCCGATATAAAACTAATCATCAAGCCTGGCACTGATGGCGCGCTCGCATGCGCGATTATGCATGTGATGTTTCGTGATGGCTACGCGGATTGGGAATACTTAAATCAGTACACGGATTATCCGAAAGAATTTGAAGCGCATCTCAAATCCAAAACGCCGGAATGGGCAGCGGCCATTTGTGGTGCAAATGTTGAGAGCATTGAGGCTTTTGCCAAATTGATTGGCACAACGCCAAAAATATTTTTCCGGATTGGTTATGGCTTCGCCCGTTCGCGCAATGGCGCAACTAATATGCATGCGGTCACGTCAATTCCTGCTGTTGTGGGCGCTTGGAAACACGAAGGGGGAGGAGCGCTCCATTCCAATAGCGGTAGCTATAAATGGAACAAGACGCTGATCGAAGGCAACGATGTGGCCAAGAGTGGGCTTCGCGTGATGGATCAAGCACGCGTAGGCGAAGCACTCTGCGGTAATCCGCATGATCTACAAGGTGGCCCTCCGGTGATGGCTATGCTCATTCAAAACACTAATCCGCTTTCCATTGCGCCTGATCAGAACAAAGTGAAGCAAGGTTTTGCGCGCGAAGATTTGTTTGTGTGCGTGCATGAGCAGTTCATGACTGAGACAGCGAAATATGCCGATGTACTTTTGCCAGCCACTATGTTTCTGGAACACGATGACATTTATCAAGGCGGTGGCCACAGTCATATTTTGTTGGGGCCAGAGCTGGTCAAACGCCCCGGCGAATGCCGCACCAATCACGAAGTCATTACAGAGTTGGCTAAACGCGTTGGCGCAGAACATCGCGGCTTTGATATGAACCCACGGGAAATTATTGCTGAGACGTTAAAGTCTTCTAACCGACCAAGCCTTGATGTTTTGGACGAAAAGAACTGGGTTGATGTGATGTCTGATTTTGAAACGGCGCATTTTCTCAATGGCTTTGGACACCCAGATGGCAAGTATCATTTTAAAGCCGACTGGAAAAGTGCCTCATTTCTTTCACCAACAGGACAGCTTGGCCCTTATGCCGGTCTGCCTGAATTTCCAGACCATTATGCAGCGATCGAAAGTGCCAATGACGAATATCCGTTTCGCTTGGCAACCAGTCCAGCGCGCACATTTTTAAACTCCACTTTCAATGAAACACCCAGCAGTCGAAAACGCGAGGGTAGGCCAACTGTGTTGGTTCACCCTGATGATTTGATGCATCTTGGATTGGTTGACGGCGACAAAGTGCGCATCGGAAGTGCGAGGGGGCAGGTGACACTCCATGCTAAATCTCACGTTGGACAATTGTGTGGTACGCTGATTGCGGAAGGCTTATGGCCCAATGAAGCGCATGAAGACGGTTGCGGCATTAACACACTGACAGGCGCAGACCAGCCCGCACCAGCAGGTGGCGGCGCGTATCACGACAACCGTGTTTGGATGCGAAAGATGAATCCAATCTGAACGCCCCATTCAGCATTCACTCATCCGTACACTGATAAATTCCTCTAAATTCATAGTTTAGGCACAATCCAGCCCTTATTGCGCCAGCAATCATGGTTAATTCTCGATTATGAGAAGAGGATTAGTAGCTTTTCTTAAGAGGATGTTAACCATGACGGCGGCGTCACAAGTGTTTGAAAAGAATCATTTATCTGTGCCCCAGAATCGGCGCACAAGATCATCCATGAGCGAAAAAGATCGAAATGATGGACGTTTATTGATGTTGTTTTTGGCGGCAGGACTGGCCTTGGCAATTCTAGCGCCAGTGGCTGTTCTCGCGGCTTAAGCGAGCTTCGCTATCCGTTCAGTCAACAATTCAAAAAACCCGTCTGAGTTAATACCACGGCAAACCGTTGCATTGGGTTTGCGGTCAGTTACCCGCCACCAATCCACAATCGTCATCCCCATAGTCAACTGGCTTTCACATTCCACGGCAACATTCACATCACGCGACGTGAACAATTCCGGATGCAGTAGCCATGCAATGACACATGGGTCATGCAATGGCCCGCCATCAGTTCCATATTTTTCGACGTCAAACCGCTCGAAGAAATCCATCATCAGGGCAACTGCTGGGCCAGAATTATTTTTCATGTCACGAAACTTCTGAACCCGCGCCTTTGTCGTCAATGCCTGGTGCGTACAATCCAGAGGGATCAAAGTGAAGGGGATGCCAGCATCCAAAACCAATCGCGCTGCATGCGGATCAACGTAAATGTTAAATTCAGCAGCAGGCGTAATATTGCCGCCCTCAAAAAATCCACCTCCCATGGCCACAATGCGTTTAATCCGCGACGCAATGCGCGGTTCTTTGATCAACGCCAAAGCAACATTAGTGAGCGGCCCGAGAGCGCAAATCGTAACTGTGCCAGCAGGACGGGTCATCAATGTATCAATTAAAAAATCCACGGCATGTTGCTTTTGCAAAGGCATGGTTGGCTCGGCCAGCACAGGCCCATCAAGCCCAGTCTTGCCGTGCACATGCTCAGCGGTCACCAGATTATGCAACACAGGGCGAATGGCACCGGCATAAACTTTGATATCTGGCCGCCCCGCCAATTCGCAAACCTTACGCGCATTTATTTCAGTGAGCGATAAGGGCACATTGCCAGCCACTGCAGTGATCCCCAGAACCTCTAGTTCGGGCGAGGCCAATGCCAATAGAATAGCCACAGCGTCATCTTGGCCGGGATCAGTGTCGATTATGATAGGAAGTGTCATCAATGCGCTTTCTTTGCTGGTCGTTTGCGCAGATGATAAGTGAGCGCCAAAGAAACGCAATGCCGGAGTTCGGCTTGTGGCAGTTCGCCCGCGACATTGAATATGAGCGCGCGGTTGCCCTCATAATTGAATGTTTTCGGATAGATTTGTTTGAAGTGATCCACCAAACCAGTTTGGCAATGAAAATACATAGCGTAACGATCTGACTGGCCTTTGACCGCATCAATTCGTATGGTGCTACCACTTCCGGTTTCTGGTGTGAGGTAACTTGGTTGCTGCCACCGCAGTGCCTCGTCAAGTGCACCGACTCCTTCTGTCATCGCAGCCACTTGATAGATTATATCACGTAGCTCATTTAGTTTTTTTCGCGGGGCAGGTGCATAGGTTGCAAATACCTCCGCCACAGCAGAGTCTGAAAACTTAGGTCTAGCCATTTTGATAGTCTGGAAAGAACTCAATTTTCATACGATTGAGGTAAGCCAACAAAATTGGACATTTGCTGACATAATCTGCAATGCGACTCTTAAAATAGGGTGTGCTGGCTGTCCATATGAATGAAAATACCGACGCATCAGCACCACTCACTTTGTCGCCTAAGAAATATTTATTTTTACCGAGCATGGCCTCCACAGCAATTAAATTTCCCTTGGCGAGTTCAAATCTTTCATCATCAGTATGACGACCCAGGCCTTGTGCCTGATGCGTTTTCCCCACTTTTTTGCGCACGATACGGGCAATCAAAGGACGAATAGGGGCAGGCACTTGCTTAAAAAATTGGATCGGCCCCTTCCAGAAATTTTCATCCACCATCCAGCGCTCATAGCCATTTAGAAAATACATGTGCTCTTCCATCATGCGTGAAGCTGCCCAACCGATAGCAAGTTTCTCAGCGCTATAGCCACCTGAAAAATCAATGCTATGTTTGGTTTCAAGATGTTTCATAATGAAATGCGAATCCGCGATAGTTTCGCCATCATCAACCAAATAGGGTGCCTTGCCCTTGGGGGCTTTTTTAAAAGTCATCAACTTGGTTTCAAATGGTAAGCCTGACAGTTTCATGAGCAACAAAGCTTTGATACAAAACGGGCTGGCGTCAGGCATGTTAAAGTGTGGGCCGAAAGTATGAAGCTGAAGCATTGTATTCCCCTATCGATGGATATTCTCTACTGTCACACTACTGACAGCATGGTGTCAGCAATGTTGCAGTAGAAAGTTTTTATGCGCCGCGCCGATCGACTTTTACGTGTCATCCAACTTCTCCGCCGCCACCGTCGCCCGGTGACGGGGCAGACCATGGCTGTGGAGTTGGAAATTTCATTGCGTACACTCTACCGCGATATTGCTGATTTGATAACAGATGGTTTGCCCATACGCGGAGAGGCGGGTGTAGGCTATGTGTTAGGTGAAGGTTACGACCTTCCCCCATTGATGTTTAAGGCTGATGAGCTTGAAGCGGTAATGCTGGGATTGCGCTGGGTGCAAAGACGGGGCGACCCTGACTTGGCGCGCGCGGCGGCAGATACAGCGGCAAAGATTGGCACGATTTTGCCTGCGCATCTCAAACCATTTCTCTATGACTCACCATTGATTGCCGCGCCCGTTTTCAAGGGGAGCAAAGATAATATTGATGTGGCCGCCATACGCAGGGCAATTCGTGAACAGTTCAAAGTTTCGATTAATTATCGCGCTGAGGATAATGCCGAATCCAGTCGCATTATCTGGCCAATTGGTATTTCCTACTACGACGCCAATCGTATCATCATTGCATGGTGTGAATTGCGTGTTGGTTTTCGCAGCTTCCGGACAGACCGCATTGTTGAAGTGGAAATTTTGAATACGAAATATGTTGAACGCCGTAAAGCGTTGCTGTCGAAATGGCAGCAATTGGTGCGCGAAGAATCTGGCCAGCCAGGGTTAGATATTTTTGGCTGAGGCGACCTTTGCCAAAGCAACGGGATATAACTTATGCTCTTCAATCAAAACCCGGTCTGACAAAATATCCGGTGTATCGCCCATTAAAATAGGCACCCGAGCCTGAGCGATAATGGGGCCATCGTCCAAAGCTGCCGTTACATAGTGCACAGTGCAGCCGCCTTCCTTATCACCCGCCGCAATCGCTCGTTCATGGGTGTGAAGTCCCTTGTACAGCGGTAGAAGGGAAGGGTGGATATTGATCATGCGGCCTTCCCACGGGTTGATCAAAACAGGTGTCATGATCCTCATAAAACCTGCACAGACGATGATGTCGAGTTTTTGAGACTGGAGATGATCATTCAGCGCCGAATCAAATTCCTCGCGCGTTTTGTATTTTTTGTGATCGATGGCTAGTGCCTCAATATTCTGGCTTCGCGCATATTCCAATCCGCCTGCCTCTGGACGATTGGAAACAACAGATATGACTTCGCAGGGGTAAGAAGGATCACGTGCGGCTTCCACAATGGCGCGCATGTTTGAGCCGCGCCCTGAAATCAGTATGCCGACGCGCTTCTTGATCATGCTTCAGCCAAGGACACCCGAATAAGACACTTGAGCCTCTTTGCCTTTGCGCTTGCGGATGGAGCCGAGCGAAACGACTTTCTCGCCCGCTTTTTTCAATGCCATCGAAACAGCCTTTGCGTTCTTGGCATTCACAACAACAATCATGCCAATACCACAGTTAAAGGTGCGCAGCATTTCAGCTTCAGATGTGCCGCCTACATTTTGCAGCCACTTGAACACGGGCAAATATGGAACAGCATTCAGGTCTATTTCAGCTACTGTGCTCTTGTGCAAAACACGGGGAATGTTTTCGGTAAATCCACCGCCTGTGATATGGGCCAGTGCCTTGATGGACTTTCCAGTTTTCAACACTTTTAGAAGTGATTTCACGTAGATGCGTGTTGGAGTCAAAAGCGCCTCGGCCAGCGTTTCGCCATTACTAAAAGGTGAGTTAGCAGAATAACTTACACCGCTCAGTTCAACTAGTTTGCGAATAAGTGAATAGCCATTCGAGTGTGGCCCAGACGAACCCAACCCTAAAATAACATCGCCCTCGCCAATATTATCGGCAGGTAAAATTTTCTTGCGCTCAACTGCGCCAACGGCAAACCCAGCCAGATCATAATCTGAACCATGATAGAGCCCCGGCATTTCCGCCGTTTCGCCACCAATCAATGCGCAGCCCGCTTGTTTACAGCCCGTTGCAATGCCTGCAATGACATCACGCGCCATGGCCACATCAAGCTTTCCAGTAGCGTAGTAATCGAGGAAGAAGAGGGGTTCTGCGCCTTGCACCACCAAGTCATTCACCGACATAGCAACGAGATCAATGCCAATCCCGTTGTGAATTCCCGTATCGATCGCGATTTTCAACTTGGTACCAACTCCGTCGTTGGCCGCAACTAAAACGGGGTCTTTGTATCCGCAGGCATTGAGATCAAATAACCCACCAAAGCCGCCCAAAGCTGCATCTGCACCTTTGCGCCGCGTGGATTTGGCCAGTGGCTTGATTAAGTCCACCAAATTGTTGCCCGCGGTGATATCCACACCTGCATCAGCATAGGTTAAACCGTTTCGTTTCGCTTGTTTGCTGTCGCTCATGCCGCTAGTTTGCCTCAATTCTTATGGTATGGAAATCCGATGGTGGCTAACTAGCCTGAAACGGTGTTAGAATCAAAGTTTGCAATTCAGATTGGGACGCGTGTTGAGAACTGTTTTTAGAATTCTGGTCGTCATCGCTGCATCGTTTTGTGGTGCAAGCGCTTTTGCGTCTGGCCCCGTGGAAACAAGCCCCTTTGCTATGCAAGGTGTTGAAGTTGACGTGACGGACTCAAGCGCTGCTACAGCCAAAGAAAAGGCTTTGATCGAAGTACAAAAAAAGGCGTTTGTAGGTCTTGGTGAAAAGCTCGGCGACGCCGAGGCCGCGGATCAACTTGCTAGATTAGATGAAAAAAGAATTATTCCCCTTTTGAAATCTCTTTCAATTGAAGAAGAGAAAATAAGCCCGGGTCGCTATCAAGGCCGCTTCACAGTCAGATTTTTGCCAGAAAAAATAAAACCGATTTTAGCAAGTGTCGGCATTCCACTCCCACAATCACAGGGGCCAGCTATGCTGGTTGTTCCAGTTTGGCAAAATGAACAGGGGCAAACTTCACTTTGGGATGACAATGTTTGGCGTAAAGCGTGGCAAAACTTAAACGCGCAGCAAGCGCAAATTCCGTTGATCGTCCCACTTGGTGATCAAGACGATAGCTCAACATTAAGTGCACAAGACGCAGTGAATAGCGATCCTGTAAAACTTGAAGCATTGCGCCGCCGTTACGATGTTAAAACGCTGCTCGTAGCTTTTGCAGAGCCTGCCCCTGAAGGCGGCATTCATGCGCACATGGTTGGAAGCTCGCCCTTGGGTAAAATCACAATCGACAAAATTTATAAAGCAGATTCTGGAACGTTGAACGACTCAGCTGTCATGGCAGCCCAACGGTTTCATACATTGATGATCGAGAAGTTCCGTAACGATCAAGCAAAAATCGCCGCGAAGTCTGCAAACCCAAATGCTCCGCAATCAATTGCAGTGACAATTCCTTTCACTAGCCCAACACAGTGGAACGGGCTTCGCGCGCGCATTCTTTCGACCCCCGGTGTCATGGGTGTCGATGTAACCTCGCTTGATGCGGAGGGGGCATCTGCCAAATTGGTTTACTCTGGTGATTTGCAAGATATGCAATCGTCTTTCCAAGCAACCGGCCTAGAAATGTTAAGATCGGGCGGGTCTTGGGTTATCCAGCCGATTTGAAATCGATATGAATTTTCCAAATATCATCACCATCGGTCGCATTCTGCTTGTGCCTGTTACAATCTGGCTTTTGATTTCACAGGCCTTTGGTTGGGCGTTGGCTGTGTTCTTAATTGCGGGCGTGAGCGATGGCATTGACGGTTATCTTGCAAGGCGGCTTTCAAGCCAGACTGAACTTGGCTCTTATCTTGATCCAATCGCAGATAAACTTTTGCTCGTTTCAGTTTTCGCTGCATTGGGCATTATAAAGATTTTACCGGCTTGGCTCGTTTTGCTTGTCATCACACGTGACCTTTTGATCATTGTGGGTGTTATGTTAGCATGGGTATTGGGACAGCCATTCACGATGAAACCACGCGCCATCAGCAAAGCAAACACCGCAGTGCAAATCATATTTATCGCGGCAGTCTTGGCAATCTATGCCTTAAAACTAAGTCCGGACGTCTTTGTTCCGGCGGGCACGATATTGGTGGCAATACTGACATTTGTTTCTGGCGCCTATTATATGCGAGATTGGCTTTTACACACCAACCCAACCAAAGGTGCCAAATGACATTGCAACGTCAAACAACATTCTGGATCGCTGCATTCATCGGGCTGATTCTCGTTTTGTGGCTGTTGCAAAATATTCTTTTGCCTTTCATTGCAGGATTTGTGCTGGCCTATTTCCTTGATCCGGTGGCGGACCGATTAGAAAGACTGGGTTTGCCCCGTGTTGCCGCCACTTTTGTTATCCTTGCTACGGCGATATTAATGGTGGTTCTTACACTGATTTTGGTTGTGCCTGTTGTGGCAGACCAATTGGTGAAACTTATTGCTGATTTGCCGACATTGACTAAATCCTTGGTGGAGCGTTTTAACGAGCAAGCCCCACAGAGGCTCAAAGATATTGTCGCAAACTCTGGCACTGACTTGCAAGGCCAACTCACTGACTATGCAGGTAAAGCGGCTGTCTGGATCGGCGGCTTCCTTGGTTCACTTTGGAGTGGTGCTGGCGCATTGATCAGCGTGATGTCTCTCATGGTGATTACGCCGATTGTTGCTTTTTACTTGCTCGCGGATTGGGATCATTTGGTCGCCAAAGTTGATTCATGGTTGCCGCGTGATCATGTCGAAGAGCTGCGAGCAATTGCGCGAGATATTGACAGCGCCATGGCAGGCTTTATCCGCGGGCAGGGAACTGTCTGTCTTTTGCTGGGTGTGTTTTATGCCACTGGCCTTTCTCTTGTTGGCCTCAAGTCAGGCATGGCCATTGGCTTTGCTGCCGGGCTTTTGAGCTTTATCCCCTACGTTGGCGCGCTGATTGGGGGTGTAATGGCAATTGGGGTCGGACTGGTGCAATTCTGGCCAAATGAAACTCAAGTGCTGTTGGTCGTCGCTGTGTTCATAGTAGGCCAAGTTGTTGAAGGTAATTTTCTATCGCCAAAACTTGTTGGTGGCTCAATTGGCTTGCATCCAGTATGGATGATGTTTTCACTCTTGGCCTTTAGCTATGTATTCGGTTTCCTAGGCCTATTGCTCGCTGTGCCTTTGGCTGCTGCAACAGGGGTTTTTGTACGCTATGGACTGAACCGTTACCTCCATAGCAAACTGTTTACAGGTGGTATCGCCCCCGATGCCATAACTTTAGCCGAGCCAAAGCGTTTGAATGTCAAAAAACGCTGAACAACTCATTCTTGACTTGCCTCACCGTGAAGCGCAGGGCCGGGAAGATTTTTTGGTCACATCTTCAAATTCTGCCGCGGTTGCTCTCATCGACCAATGGCCAAACTGGTCGTCTCACGCTGCGATCATTTTAGGGGATGAAGGCAGTGGTAAGACCCACCTTGTGGAAGTGTGGCGCAGCAAGAATAATGCCGCTTTGATTGCTGCTGAAAAGCTTGAAGCCGCAGCTGTCCCAACCTTGTTGCAATCTGGTGCGCTTGCGATTGAAGATCTTCAAAGTGGAAAAATGAACGAGCGGGCATTGTTCCATGCGCTAAATCTAGCGAAACAGGAATCCAAATTCTTACTGCTTACATCTCGGCTGGCGCCATCTCTTTTGTCGCTCGCAATTCCTGACTTGGCATCAAGATTGAACTCTCTGCCAACAATCCAAATTCTTGCCCCCGATGATGCCTTGTTGCGGGGTGTTTTGGTTAAACTTTTTGCAGACCGCCAAATTTCTGTTGAAGAAGGTTTGATCAGCTATATTTTAATGCGCATGCCGCGCTCACTGGGCACAGCCAGAAAATTGGTTGCAGAAGTTGATATGCTAGCAATGATCGAGAAGGCCGAAATCACAAAGCCGCTGGTGGCGCGCATTCTGGCAAAAATAGAAGAACCAGATTTGTTTACGTAAGTGAGCGAATCTTTCACATGACTGTCAAAATCGACTATTAGTGATGTAGGGTTTAAGAGGAAGCCCCGCCTATGAATGAGATTTCAAGAAATCCAAATTTGTTAGAAAGTTCCTCTCGGTTCTATAACCGTGAACTTTCATGGCTTGAATTTAACATGCGGGTTTTGGAAGAAGCCCGGAACCCCGCCCATCCATTGTTGGAACGGTTGCGATTTCTTTCGATTTCAGGAAATAACCTTGACGAATTTTTTATGGTGCGCGTTGCCGGCCTGGTTGGTCAGATGCGGGAACAAATCTCGGAGGTTAGCCAAGACGGGCTTTCCCCATCAGAACAACTCGAATTAATTCGCAAACGTGCGCAAGAATTGATGGCTGAGCAAGATCGAAGATGGCTTCAGCTGAAAGACGAGTTAAAGCAAAACAATATTGAAATTGTTGAAGAGAGCGACCTCAAACCCCACGAGCGTGATTGGACAGACCAACGCTTTCTGGACCACATTCTTCCAATCGTAACGCCAATTGCCATCGATCCTGCTCACCCGTTTCCCTTTATTCTAAATCGTGGTTTCGTGATGGCCGTACAATTGCGCCGCAGACAAGATGGCAATCAAATGAAGGCGCTATTGCCCATCCCATCGCAGCTTGAACGTTTTATGCGGTTGCCGGGTGAACATGCACGTTTCATTCTACTTGAAAATCTACTGAGCATGTTTCTCCCCCGATTGTTCCCGGGTTATGACGTCGAAAGCAAAGGTCTTTTCCGCATCATCCGCGACAGCGATATTGAAATTGAGGAAGAAGCAGAGGATTTGGTGCGTGTTTTTGAAACAGCACTCAAGCTTCGTCGTCGTGGTGTCGTCATCCGCATGGAGGTGGATGCAGCTTGTCCGCCAGATTTGCGCAATTTCATTGCACAAGAACTGGATGTTTCAGGTGACGTCACTATCATGACCGAAGGTCTGGTCGGATTTGCTGATACATCACAACTCATTCTTGATGAACGGCCCGATCTAAAATTCACACCTTATGTAGCTCGTTTCCCTGAACGCGTGCGTGACCACGGCGGAGATATTTTTGCGGCCATCCGTCAGAAAGATTTTGTCGTTCATCATCCCTACGAGTCTTTTGATGTTGTCGTGCAATTTATTCGGCAAGCTGCAAATGATCCTGAAGTCGTGGCAATTAAGCAAACACTTTACCGGACATCACGCAACTCACCGATTGTTGCTGCATTGGCAAAAGCTGCGGAGGCTGGAAAATCAGTCATCGCATTGGTGGAACTCAAAGCCCGATTTGACGAAGAAGCCAATATTCAATGGGCGCGTGATTTAGAACGTGCGGGTGTTCAAGTGGTGTTCGGTTTCATTGAACTGAAAACCCACGCAAAGGTTTCAATGGTGGTGCGCAGGGAAGGGGGCTCAATGCGAACCTACGTGCATTTTGGCACCGGCAATTATCACCCCATCACTGCCAAGGTTTATACAGATTTGTCATTCTTCACATGTGATCCGGCACTTGCACGTGATGCCGCACGGCTGTTCAACTTTATTTCAGGCTATGCCCAACCAGACGATCTTGAGAAAATTTCCTTATCGCCTGCTAATCTGAAATCTACTCTGTTGCACAATATCGAGGCCGAGATAGATTTTGCACAAAACGGAAAGCCTGCTCAGATTTGGGTTAAATTGAATTCACTCGTCGATCCTGAAATTATCGATGCCTTATACAGAGCTAGTCAGGCTGGCGTTATGGTTGAGATGATCATCAGAGGTATATGCTGCCTGCGACCGGGTGTTCCGGGCCTGTCCGAAAACATTCGCGTTAAAAGCATCGTTGGCCGGTTTCTCGAACATTCACGAATTGTTTGCTTTAGTGCCGGTTACGGACTGCCGCATCCAAAAGCGAAGGTCTATATTGGTTCAGCCGATTGGATGCCGCGCAATCTTCACCGCCGTGTTGAAACATTGATTCCGATTGAGAATCCAACCGTACATGAACAAATACTAGATCAAATCATGATCGCAAATTTGCGCGACAATCAACAAAGCTGGAATCTTTTGCAAGATGGCACTTCGGAAAGAACTTTGCCGCCAAAAAACGAAGAACTTTTCAACGCCCATCAATTTTTTATGGAAAATCCATCACTCTCTGGACGAGGCAGTGCATTGGGTAGTAAAGTGATAGCAATTACAAAAAAGAAGGCGGCGCGTACGAAGTGAAATGGTATGATGGGTTTAGAACGGTTCCACCAAGCTACCGCCCGGTTGCTGTTGTCGATATTGGTTCTAATTCAGTCCGGTTAGTTGTTTATGATGGATTGCGGCGTTCTCCGGCGCCTATTTTTAATGAAAAAATCCTCTGTGGTTTGGGCAAGGGGGTCGCCATTACAGGCAGGCTCAATGAAACGGCAATTGCTCGGGCGCTGCAAGAACTTCGACGCTTCAAGACTTTGGTTAAACAAATCGGCGTCAAAGAAGTTTTTGCCGTAGCAACGGCTGCGGCACGTGAAGCCAAAAATGGCGCAGAATTTATTGACCTCGCTGAAAAAGCCTTGGGCGCAGGCATCAATGTTTTGACTGGTAAAGAGGAAGCGCGTTATGCCGCCCTTGGTGTTATCGCGGGAACTCCTGAGGCAGATGGCATTGCGGGCGATTTGGGCGGTGGTTCACTTGAGTTAATAAATTTGCATGAAGGCAAACTCCACGATGGCATTACGCTGCCAATTGGCCCACTTCGATTAATCGATTTATCGGGCGGTTCAATAGAACGAGCCAGTTCAATCGTTGATGAGTATTTGGAAAAGGCCGACATTCTAAAACAACTCAAGGGCCGAACTTTTTATGCAGTCGGCGGCACTTGGCGCAATTTAGCCCGCATTCATATGGCGCAATCCCAATATCCGCTGCATGTGCTTCACCACTATGTGATGACAAGCCAGCAAGCTGGAGGGATTTCTGACCTCGTATCTGGCCTGACGTCTTCCTCGTTGAAAGATGTGAAGGACATGTCAAAATCGCGCGTGGAAACAATGCCGTTTGGTGCATTGGTGCTCAACCGTTTGCTGCATCATGGAAAAGCAAAAGATGTGATGATCTCTGTTTATGGTGTGCGTGAGGGGTTACTTTATTCAAAATTACCCCGCCGCAAAATGCAGTCAGATGCTTTGCTTGCTTCGTGTTGGGACTTCGCGAGGCGTTATGCGCGTTCACCTTCGCATGAGCTTGAACTTTGTGATTGGACTGACCAACTTTTCGGCAAGGGCAAAATAGAAGAAAACGAAGAGGAAATGCGCCTGCGTTATGCCTCGTGTTTGTTAGCAGATATTGGTTGGCGCGCCCATCCGGATTACCGCGCCGACCGTTCACTTGGCATGATTTCGCAAGCGGCATTTGTCGGCGTTGACCACCCAGGCCGCGTGTTTTTGGCCCTCACTGTTTTTTATCGCTATGAGGGTGAAACCATGAAGGACGACCTCACGCGCCTTTTGGACGAACAGCATATCGAACGAGCACATCTTCTGAGTTCTATTTTTCGTTTAGCCTATATTCTTTCTGCGGCCATGCCCGGCATGTTGCCAAAGATTGGCCTTAAGTTGGGTGATGGCAAAACGCTGGTGTTGACGATCCCGAAAAAACTTAAAGATTTGATGGGCGAGCGCGTTGAAAAACGGCTTGCAGGATTAGCGTTTGAGATTGGCCGAACGCCCAAAGTTGTCATCGATTAATCGTTAAGTTGTTGGCTTTGAATAGATCACAGTATTTTCGTCACTGTATGCTTTTTTCCAGCCCATCTTATCCAAAAATTGATTGCGCGCATCATCTGCTGGCAGAAGCGTCCAGGTGATATGATTGCTGTCGAGCAAATTTTGAAACGGTTTAGCACCATCCCACTTTGCACTGTTTACATAGTTTGGAAAGAAGTCACCCGTGAATAGTTGTTCGGCACGACCATCAATGAATGTTTTAATGCCATGAAATATCAATGTGCCACCATAGAGATATTCATTGAAAACGGGGCCTTCAAGGTGATTGGCCAGCGCAAATGCGATTGGCTTTTCAGCGGCGATTAATTCAGGAGGAGCGGGTTTTTTAATCTCTAAAAATATGACCCCACCAATAACTGCGCCGACACTGATGAGTCCTGCCAACGGCTTGAAGTGTTTTGCTGCAAAGGTTTCTAAAACATCGCGCGGGCGTGTGAGCCACTTTGACAGTGACACCATAGGAAAACGCTCTGCGATGTGCGGAACGACGACGATCGGAACCAGCAGAAAATAAACATACAAAAACCGGACATGGGTCAACAACATGTGAAGTACGAACACGACGAACAATGTTTTGGCCCAACCAAGTTTCAGCCGCGCACCGATTAAACCTACAAGCGAAGCAAGGATGAAGTATTCGATGATCGCGTCTTCCTGCGCATTCAGTGGCATCCATTCAACAATATAGGCCATGGCTTTGTTTGTGGCCATCATCTGCAGGCCGATGCGAATGGGTTCATAACCGTAGGGGTGAATCATTGCGGCAACGGGGCACAGAACCAGAAAGATCACCCATTTTATCAGAAGTCGCCGATCCGAAAATCGAATATTTTCGACCAGATGCAAGAATGCAAATCCAGCAACCACAAAGCCCAACGAAAAGCTGCCATGCAAATTTGACCACAAAGCAATCAAGACCAGTAACCAATATTTTGGTGCCTGTTTGGCTTCGGCAGCGCGAAACATGCGGGCCGTAAAATATGCAGCGACCGGCAGTGTAAGCACATGTGGGCGTGCCAAGACGATTGGCCCCAACATTGTTATGATAAAAATAGCTAAGGCTGCGGCCACAGTTGGAAGCAAGTAAGCTGCAAGTTCGCGGTATAGTATCAAGATCGACATGGTGGCCGCGAGGGCCGTCAACACGATCACACCTTTCCAGCCCCACGCTTTGAATGCACCTGCAAACATAACTTCAGACAGCCATTCTTTTGAAACAAATGAGTGGCCAGAGAACGTGTAGGAATAGGTATCAACGACGGGCAGGCGGCCAGATGACAGAATATCACTACCAAGCTTCACATGCCAAAATGTATCAGGATCGCCGAGCAGTCTTGCATAATCATGCATGTATGAGCCACCCATGATAACCAGAATTACCATCCCTAGAAGTATGGCGAAGCGGTAAGCATGAGCGGATGTATCAGGCATCTGTATCCTCGGAACGTCGAAAGGGTTGAGGACGCACTATTCGCAGATGGAGTTTAACTGCTCGTTAACCGCGTTTTATCAGCACGGCACGGCCATTTTCCATACCGATGCAAGCTTTACCGTGTTTAATGTCCAGAGCCATATTGCCAAACACTTCGCGCCGCCAACCATGGAGCAGTGGTACATCCGCATCATCATTGATCGCTATGGCATCAATTTCAGATGCGCTGGCGAGAAGCTTTGGAGCAACATTCTCAGTTTCGCAGGCAACTTTCAGCGCCAGTTTTAACACTTCAGCTGCGGCTTGTTGGGCTGCAGACATTTCATCACCGCGCCCTTTGAAGTCAGGGATATCCTTAGGGTCACGTGCCAAACCATGAGCAACCGCTTTAAGAATAGCGGCCCCCATTGACGAGTTCGCTGTGCCTTTTGAGACGAGTCGCAGTTCGTTGATGGCTTCCGGTTTTTGTGGCATCTGAATGGCAATCTCGGCCAAGGCTTCGTCCTTCAAAACACGCCCGCGGGGAACATTACGTGATTGCGCCTCGCGCTCGCGCCAAGCTGCAATCGATATCAACACTCCAAACTGTTTTTTGTTCTGTATGCGGGCCTTGATGCGCTTATAGCTTTCTTCGGGTTCGACACGGTAAGTTTCAGGCGAAGTGAGCGTTTTGATTTCATCGTCAAGCCAACCTTCACGGTTTGTTTCGTGAAGCTGCGCTTGGAGTTTTTCATAGACAACGCGCAAATGCGTCACGTCTGAAACAGCATAAAGAGACTGTTTGGATGTCAGTGGTCTCCGTGACCAGTCAGTGAATTGAGAAGACTTATCGATAGACGCTCCAACAAGTTTACGAACGATGGCCTCATATCCCACTTGATCTCCAAATCCACAAACCATAGCGGCAATTTGGGTGTCGATGACAGGAGTGGGAACGTCACCAGAAAGTTGGATCAGGATTTCGAAATCTTGGCGCGCGGCGTGAAAGACTTTAAGAACTTTTGAGTCAGCCATCAGTTCAAAGAAGGGAGCCAGATCAATACCTTCAGCCATGGGATCAATTAATACGGCTTCATCAGCACCAGCGATTTGGATGAGGCAGAGCTTTGGATAATAAGTTGTCTCGCGCAGGAATTCAGTATCAACCGTGATAAAGACTTCCTTCGCCATGCGAACGCAAAACGCAGCGAGGTCTTGCGTGGTTGTGATAGTCATCACGGTTTGTGGGGCAGGTGCTTGTGATTCAGTTTTTAACATTAACCGAACACCCGAGCAAAAATTGTATCGACATGTTTGGTGTGGTAGCCAAGATCAAATAAGACCTCGAGTTCATGGGGTTTCATGACCGATGAAACTTCTTTGTCGGCCTTCAATAGTTCAAGAAAATTACCTTCGCCGCGCCAAACTGGCATGGCGTTGCGTTGAACAGCGGAGTAAGAATCTTCCCGGCTCATGCCTTTTTGTGTAAGGGCCAAAAGAATGCGTTGTGAATGAATAAGGCCACCAAGGCGGTCTAAATTCTTCTGCATATTTTCCGGATAAACAACCAATTTGTCGATTACACCCGCCAAGCGCTTCAACGCGAAATCTAAATGCACAGTGGCATCTGGCCCAATGCCACGCTCTACGGATGAATGAGAAATATCACGCTCGTGCCACAGCGCCACATTTTCCATGGCCGGGGTGACGGCCGAGCGCACCAAGCGCGCAAGGCCAGTTAGGTTTTCTGTGAGTACAGGGTTACGCTTGTGCGGCATGGCCGAGGAACCTTTTTGGCCGGGAGAGAAATATTCTTCCACTTCCAAAACTTCAGTACGCTGCAAATGGCGAATTTCAGTGGCCAGACGCTCAATCGAACTGGCGACCACGCCGAGCACTGCGAAGAACATCGCATGACGATCACGTGGAATGACTTGCGTGGAAACGGGCTCGACGCTAAGGCCTAGTTTGGCAGCCACATATTCTTCAACTGATGGATCGATGTTTGCGAATGTGCCCACAGCGCCGGAGATGGCGCAAGTTGCTACATCTTTACGCGCCACAACAAGACGCTCACGTGCGCGGGTAAATTCAGCATAAGCAAAAGCCATTTTTAATCCGAAGGTAATTGGTTCCGCGTGGATGCCATGGCTGCGGCCAATGCAGATCGTATTCCTATGTTCCATGGCGCGTTTCTTCAGCGCGGCCAGCAATTCGTCGATGTCAGCAATTAAGAGATCTGCGGCGCGGGTCAGCTGAATGTTGAAGCACGTATCCAAGACGTCAGAAGACGTCATCCCCTGATGCACAAAACGTGCTTCAGGGCCGACGATTTCAGACAAATGCGTGAGGAAGGCGATCACATCATGCTTGGTCACGGCTTCAATTTCATCAATGCGCGCCACATCAAATTCAGCATCGCGGCCCTTTTCCCAGATCTTGGCGGCGGCTTCCTTTGGTATGATGCCCATCTCTGCCATGCGGTCTGCTGCATGCGCCTCGATTTCGAACCAAATTTTGAAGCGTGTTTCCGGCGACCAAATTTCGGCCATTTGTTTACGGGAATAACGAGGGATCATGAAGAGCCTTAAAAATTAAACTTGTCCCATGTAACAAATAACCGACAAGGTTGCGAGTCTTGTTCTTTAAAACGCCTTAAACGTGACAATCGTGAATGTGTCTCTAATCCCCACAATTGTCTGCACTTTTTGCGCAACGAAATGGCCTATGTCTTCATTGTCTTGCAGATAGAATTTGACCAATAAATCATACTCGCCTGCAGTTGAGAAAATTTCGGAAGCGATTTCCTTATCGGCAATGGACGTGGCCACTTGGTAAGATTTCCCGAGTTCACATTTTATTTGGACAAAAAAAGCGCGCATAAATTTTCACTCAATTGGTTGATGTCTCGGCGCTAAACGTGCCGTTGCTCCATTTATACCACATAAAACGCGGCGGCTGTACTTCGCCTTTTGCATCAAAGGCCAATGGCCCCAATACGGTTTCGTTGGCTTTTCCAGAACGCAAATACTCAGCGATCCCCTTGCCATTGTGAGCTCCCGTTTGCACGGCTGCTGCGGCATAAAGCTGAACGGCTGCGTAGCTGGGTAATGCTGCACCCCCAGCATTGAAGCCAGCAATTTTGAGAGACTCGATGGCAAACTTAGCTTGACGAGCCGATTGCGGATCGGTTGCGAATGTGGCGCTCGTGTCTTCTCCGGCATCTTTGGCGTTGGCCCAGAATTGATCCGCCAACAAACTATCAGCCCCGTAAAACTTAACCTTCAGGCCTTGTGTCCTAAAAGCAGCAGCAATGTTGCCAGCGTCGGACGCTCCACAGGCCAGATAGACTGAGTTCACGCCATGAAGCTGAGTATCAGCAATGAGGCCCAATAAATCTTTTGAGTCTGGTTTGATGGTTAACACCATCGGGGCTTGACCAAACGCGGCTACAAAGCGTTTCATGAGTGCTTTGCCCACGGCACTGCCATCATCAATAACAGCAACAATAGGTTCAGGTTTTTTTTTATTGATACGCAGAGCAGCCAAATCAGCTTGGGCATCATCACGTGACGCAATGCGTACAACATTCCAGCCCGCACCTTCGGCAAGTAATGGCAAACTGGCAGTGGGGCTGATCATGGGGATATTCGCGGCTTCATAAATCTTAGCCCCGATTAGAGCTGCATTGGAGCAAAAATGGCCTATTACGACGGATACGCCATCGCTTACAAAACCTTTTGCCACTTCCTCGGTTTTGCGGTTATCGCAACTGTCATCACCCACGTCGAGTTTGAGTTGCTCACCCGAAATTCCACCCTTAGAATTGATTTCATCAATAGCGACTTGCGCTCCATGCACCATCTGCTCACCAAAAATTGCATATTGACCCGTCATAGGGCCAGCAACTCCGATCATGATATCAGCGTGGGCTGGGGGGACGAACGCCAATAAAAAAATGAAAGAGATGATGCGCAAAGATGCTTGTCTCCAAAATAAAAAAGCCTCGCGTGATGATACTCACGCGAGGCCCATTCAAGCAAGCCGAAGCTTATTGAATTGTTGGATCTTCAGCATAGTTGCCGTTAGCAAACTTATACCAAACATACTTTGCATCTTTCACATCGCCCTTAGCATCAAGTGCGAGATCGCCGAGAACGGTCTTCACAACGTTGCCAGCACGCAGCCAACCCATGATGGCTTTGCTGTCGCTGCCCTTAGTGGCAGTTGCAGCAGCAGCATACATTTGGATCGAAGCGTATGTGTACAATGTGTAGCCTTCAGGATCGTAACCAGCAGCCTTAAACTTTGCTACAAGATCCTTAGCAGCTGGGTTTGTGCGTGGTTCTGGTGCGAATGTGAAGATCATGCCTGTGGCAGCTTCACCGGCGATGGTCCAGAATTCAACGTTGTTCATTGAATCGCCTGAAAGCATTTGAGCCTTGGAGCCTTGCTCGCGCATTTGCTTCAAGATCAATGCGCCTTCTGGGTGATAACCGCCCATGTAGATCGCATCAATGCCTGCATCTTTCATCTTTGAAACAAGGGCTGAATAATCCTTTTCACCAGGATTGATTGATTCAGCCATAGCTTCTTTCAGACCAGCAGCATTCATCGAACCCTTAGTCGCATCAGCAAGACCTTTGCCGTAAGCAGACTTATCATCAATGATAGCGACTTTTTTGCCAGCGAATTTCTTGGCCAAGAAGTTACCAGCTACAAGACCTTGCGCATCGTCACGACCGCAAACGCGACCAACGTTCCAGCCACCTTCATCGGTGAACTTGGGGTTGGTTGAAGCTGGTGAGATTTGCACAATGCCATCTTCTTCGTAAACTTTTGAAGCTGGGATGGATGAACCTGAGCACAGATGTCCTGCAACAAACTTAACACCCTTTGAACCCATTTGTTGGGCAACAGCAACAGCCTGCTTTGGATCGCAAGCATCGTCACCGATTTCGAGAACGAGCTTTTCGCCGTTCACGCCACCAGCAGCATTGATGTCTGCAACAGCCATTTCAGCACCGCGCTTATATTGTTCGCCAAGTGCAGCGAGCTGGCCAGTAATTGGGCCAACAGTTGCAATGGTGATGTCAGCCAAAGCTGATGTCGCTGTCAAAGCGGCAGCAAAGCTGATCGCAATGCCAGACAAAAGTAATTTCTTCATGTAGTCGTCTCCCTGTAAAGTTTTTGACCTAATGGTCGGTCGGGGTGGAAACCCCTTGAAGCACAGTTTCGCTCAAAGAGGCCGGATTGGAAAGGAAAAAATGAAATCCCCTTCAACAATTTAGTTAATTTATGTCTTGTCCCGCCAACTCAATGGGCTGGTCTTTTCATAGAGCCAAGGATATTTCTGGCTCATTTGGTTGACTCTGGTCATGCGGTAGCCAAGAAGCGCAAAACAGATGACCACAGCTGTTTGAACGATGTAATAATATGCGGACGTAAGCGTCTCTTCAAACAGTGCAAAATGCAGAAACCTTAGCTCTGCACCGAAAATCAGCATGTAAACCACCAGTTGCCAAACAGGCTGCCAACCAAGCGCATTTGCACGACCGGCCATAAATGAAGCACCGCCACCGCCAATTACGGTGAGAATAAAAAACACCGAAAAACTGCTTTCCGCCAAGAGTGACATGTTAATGACTTCCTTCAAGATAAGCAGCGCGCACTTCTGGGCTTTTCAATAACTCTGCACCCGTGCCGCTCATCGCGATTTTGCCGTTCACCATCACATACGCGCGGTCAGCAAGACGCAGCGCATGAAAGGCGTTTTGTTCAACGAGCAGAACCGTCAGGCCTTCTTCTTGGTTGAGTTTTTTGATGGCTGCAAAAATGAGTTTCACGATGATCGGTGCCAAGCCCAGTGACGGCTCATCCAGCAGCAGAAGGCGAGGGCGGGCCATGAGGGCACGACCGATGGCCAGCATCTGCTGCTCACCACCAGAAAGCGTTCCAGCGCGTTGGTTGCGGCGCTCTTCCAATCGTGGGAAGAGCTTAAACACTTTCAACAAGTCTTCATCAAAATGCCGCAGCTTATCAACGGTAGCGCCCATTTGCAGATTTTCGAACACGCTCATACGCGGAAAAATACGGCGGCCTTCGGGTGATTGCGCAATGCCAAGATGAACAATTTCATGCGTTGGCATTTGCGTAATGTCTGTGCCGTCCAGTACGATTGATCCGGCGCGTGCGCGCGGTGTGCCGCAAATGGTCATCATGAGTGTTGATTTGCCAGCACCATTGGCGCCAATAACCGTGGCAATTTCGCCTTTGTGCACTTCAAAGTCGATTCCTTTGAGCGCTTGAATTTTGCCGTAGAAAGTTTCCACACCTTTGCCTTGGAGGAGGATGTCGCTCATTTTCGGCCATCCTTTTGAGCAACAGTTTTTTTGGCGGCTACCTCGTTTACTGCGACTTTTTTCACTTTCGCAACAACAGGCGCGTTCACCGCGGCTTTTAAAACTTCAGCCGGAGCTTCGTCATCTTCAACACCAAGATAAGCGCGGATCACCGCCGGATCATTCTTGATGTCGTTCGGCGTGCCATCGGCAATCTTGCGGCCATAATCCAAAACAACAATATGATCCGAAATACCCATAACAACACTCATGTCATGCTCAATCAGCAGAATAGCCATATTGTGATCATCGCGTATCGACAAGAGCAACTTGTTCAACTCATCGGACTCGCGCGGGTTCAAACCAGCAGCAGGCTCATCCAAGCAGAGGAGGCGCGGGTTTGTGCACATGGCTCTGGCAATTTCAAGACGGCGCTGCGCACCATAGGGCAGGTCGCCAGCTGCATCATCGGCACGATCTGTAAGGTTCACTTTTTCGAGCCAATATTTGCATTTTTCAATAGCTTCGTTTTCAGCGCGTTTAAAATGGCCTGAGCCAAAAATGCCACCAATTGTAAAACCAGACGCCTTCATCAAAGTGTTGTGTTGCGCCACCATCAAATTTTCTAGAAGTGTCATGCCAGAAAACAAACGGATGTTTTGGAAAGTGCGCGCAACCTTAGCCTTTTGCGTGATGATGAAATCATCCATGCGCTCCAGTAAGAACTCTTTGCCATCCGGATGGCGCAGTTTGATCTGGCCTTCGGTTGGTTTGTAAAAACCAGTAATACAATTAAAAACCGTAGTTTTGCCAGCGCCGTTTGGCCCGATTAAAGCTGTGATTTGCTTGCGGCCTGCATTGAATGACAAGTCTCCAATTGCAGTCAAGCCACCAAAACGCATGGTGAGGTGCTGAACCTCAAGTTCTGGATCTCGTTCCCAGTTCATCATCAACCATGTCCCTCGGCAACGAGATCACCAGAAACGGATTTTTTCACTTTTAAAAATACAGTCGGTTCACGCTTGGTAACAAAGCCCCGAGGCCTAAACCGCATCATCAAAACCATGGCCAAGCCGACAGCAAGCATACGGAACTGAATAGGCTCTGTGCCAGCGGGCAATACAGCTTTCATAAAATCCATCTCGCGGAACAATTCAAACGAACCCATAATCACAATCGCTGAAAATACGATGCCGATTTGTGAGCCTAATCCGCCCAACACAACAATTGCGAGGATCAAAGCCGACTCGATATAAACAAATGATTCAGGTGAAACGAAACCTTGGCGCGCCGCAAAGAAGCTGCCGGCAAATCCCCCAAACATGGCACCAATCGCAAAGGCCGTGAGTTTTGTCGTCGTCGTGTTTATGCCAAGCGAGCGGCAAGCAATTTCATCTTCACGCAAAGCCTCCCAAGCGCGGCCAATCGGCAAGCGGCGCAGGCGCTTTGTTACAAAATAAGTAACCAAAGCCAATGCCAAAATCACATAATAGAGGAAGATATAAAAATGGATGCGGTTAAACTGAATGCCAAAGAAGTCCGAGAAACTACCTGGTGCATCCTTGAACGGCAGACCAAAAAACGTAATTTTTGGAACCAAAATGCCTTGCGGGCCGTTAGTGAAAGAAAACCAGTTGATCAAAACTAAACGGATCATTTCACCGAAAGCAAGTGTTACAATAGCAAGATAGTCACCACGCAATCTCAATACGGGAAAACCTAATACGACGCCCCAAGTTGCGGCCAGCAGTCCTGCAATTGGGAGAGAAATGTAAAATGCCCAAGGCAAGATTCCTGTCCCAAACCATTGTGGAAAATAAACTGTCGAGAGCAGAGCATAAGCATAAGCGCCAACCGCATAAAACGCGACGTAACCCAGATCTAACAAGCCTGCCAAACCAACCACTACATTCAAACCCCAGCCGAGCATGATGTAGATCAAAATATAGACGGCCAAATCCATCACGCGCTTATCCCAAATGGGATGGAAGAATGTGAAGAATGGGAACAAGATTGCAAAAACTAAAAGAGCAGGAGCAACATAAGGCCCAAGCCGATCAGAAAGACTTGGCCCACGCGCACCTGCGACCGATTTAACGGCTGCGCTTGGTTCTCTATTCCAAACCAATAAATGAAGAGCCAGCCGAACTCCGACGACAATCGCAGTCAAGGAGAAAACCATGCCCCATTTTTCGACAATCGAAATAATGCCCTGACCAATTTGAGTCCGCAGCGCCACGATCGGTGTCAGAATAAGGAACGTGAGTATTGCTGTGCCAACGAGGTCCTTGGCTAATGCTTGCGGGCTAAGCTTTTTTGATTCTTCAGCAGTTGAGTTTGATTTGGGTGCAACAGACATGGCTTAAACTTTCTCCACTTCCGGTTTGCCCAACAAGCCTTGCGGCATGAAAATCAAAACCATAACCAAAACTGTAAAAGCAGCCACGTCTTTATACTCGACCGAGAAATAGGCACTCCACATCACTTCAATCATACCAATCACGAGGCCACCAAGCATTGCGCCGGGCAACGAGCCAATACCGCCCAGAACTGCCGCCGTGAAGGCTTTAATACCCGCAAGGAAACCTATGTAAAAATCTGTTACATTGTAATAAAGCAGGAACATAGTGCCGGCGAAAGCGGCCAAACAGGCGCCCAATATAAATGTGATTGAAATGGTGCGATCAACGTCAATACCAAGCAATGAAGCCATCTTAGTGTCTTGCTCACATGCGCGTTGAGCGCGTCCCAGCGACGTCCGCGTGATCAGCAATGTAAAGGCCGTCATCAGCAGCAGCGTGGATAGAATTATCATGATCTGCATGTTTGAGATTTTGACAATGAACTCGCCATTTTCGGCCGCACGGTGCATTAATTCATAGCCACCAGTGATGATGGGTTGCATTGGCTTGGGCCTGCCTTCTTGGGCAATGCGCACAAATTCTTGAAGCACGATCGACATGCCGATAGCTGAGATCAAAGGTGCCAGTCGGAATGACCCACGCAATGGCCTGTAGGCCACGCGTTCAATTGTCCAGTTGTAAACAGAAGCAATGAGCATGGCTATAACGACGACTAAGGCCAAAGCAAATATAATCACAAACGCGCCGCTACCACCGGTCACACCAAGGGCGAGCAACACAATGAAAGACACCATTGAACCGACCATAAACACATCGCCATGGGCAAAGTTGATCATGCCAATAATGCCGTAAACCATCGTATAACCGATGGCGATGAGCCCGTAGATGGAGCCTAAAGTAAGACCGTTAATGAGCTGCTGGAGAAAATACTCCAAATCGCCCCCCTTTGTTTTGCGTTTCTATTACTGTCCCTAACTCTTTCGGCTAAGGTTGTTTTCATTGTTAAAGAAGCTGGAATATAAATACAAGTGTGACATTGCATTTATATCCCTTAGTTTGTCGTCTTTTTTAGTGATATTCACTTTTATGTTGAATGTTTTTAGTGGTTTGTGTCGCCACATATCGTGCGTTGCATGATACGGATGATCAATCGGTTCAAACGGTTTTCTAAAAATGCGTTTCGGCTTTCTTCAGATTGATTTGACAAATCGGTATTCTAGCTATATCAATCCAACATATAGCAATCTGGCATATAGCAAATGAACATAAGAACTCTTTGTCTTGGCATTCTGTCGTTTCAGGAAGCCTCTGGCTATGAAATCAAAAAAGAAATTGAAGAGGGCATGTTCAGCCATTTCATTGATGCGAGTTTTGGCTCGATCTATCCAGCTTTGAGTCAGCTCAACACCGAGGGCTTGGTGACAGTGCGTGCTGAAGAGCAAACTGGCCGACCAGATAAAAAAGTTTATTCCGTCACGGACGCGGGCAGGGCTGCATTGGCCAAGGGACTTCTGGTGATCCCAGCGCGTGACAAATACAAATCAGAATTTTTATTTGAAATGCTCTTCAAAGAGATGTTGCCGGAACCCCATATCAGGCTTGCAATAGAAAAACAGCTCCTTGATCTGCATGATGATATGAATCGTATGGCGGGGTGTAGAGCGCGTGGCGAAATCAATGCGGGGTCTGAATTTATAATGGGTTATGGCGAAGCCGTTCTTTCCGCTGGTGCAAAATATTTAGAAGCGAAATTGGCCGATATGAAGCCAATTCTCTCAATCGCAGCCGAATAGTCAGACAGCAAAGAAAAAAGGACACAATAGTCACATGAAAAAATTTATTTCAGTGCTGTTTTTAGCCACATTGCTCTCCAGCGCGGCGCCAATGATGTTCGCTCATGCAGACGATGTTGCAGCACCTGCAGTCGATGCTGGGTCACCCGTCGTCACCGTTTTTGAAGCACATAAAAAGCCAATTGCTGCAAGCTTAACAGTTACGGGAAGTTTTGCGGCGGGTGAGTTGGTATTGGTAACCCCGCAAGTTGAAGGCTTGGCGATTATTGAAATTCTGGCCGAGGAAGGCGATGTCGTAAAAAAGGGCCAAGTTTTGGCTCGTCTCGACGGATCTTCCACCGAAATCAAAATTCTGCAGACAAAAGCAAATCTAGCCAAAAACGATACTTCTGTTAAGCAGGCCATGAATCAAATCGATCAAGCGCAGATCAACAATGATCGCGCCCAATCGGATTTGAATAGAACCAAGAAATTGCGCTCAACAGGTGTTGCAACTGTAGAGCAGTTTGATCAGCGCCAAGCTGCAGCGGATTTGACAACAGCCCAGTTGCAAGCAGGCCAGTTGGCGTTGGAAAGTGCGAAGACCGATCGACTTGGTCTTGATGCCACGATGAAAGACTTGCAATTACAAAAGAGCCGAACCGAAATTATTGCGCCTGTTGATGGCTTCATCAGTCGGCGCACCGCGCAAGTGGGTGGCATTGCTTCTGCCAGCAAAGACGCGATGTTTAATATTGTCCAAGAAAGCACGCTGAAACTTTTGGCTGAAGTTGCAGAGTCAGATTTACCCAAAGTTCAAATCGGTCAGAAGGCCACTATCGTTGTCAACGGTATGGCCAAGCCAATTCAAGGCGAAGTCAAATTAATTGGCCGCGAAGTGAACGAAACGACCCGCATTGGCATTGCGCACATTAAAGTTCTTGAAGACACCAAAATTCCAATTGGCAGCTTTGGGCGTGCCACAATTGCACTTGCCGCTTCGGATGGTGTTGTGTTGCCACTCACCGCTGTAACTTTTGGTGAAGATGGCCCAACGGTTCAGGTTGTTGAAAATAGCAAAGTTAAAGTGCGCAAAGTCATTACTGGCTTGGTCAGCACCACTGAAATCGAAATTACTGACGGTCTTAAAGAAGGCGAAACTGTTGTTGCACGCGCGGGCACTTTTGTGCGCGATGGCGATACAGTGACGGCCGTTAAGGCCGCAAACGCCGCGCAATAAGGAGCGCAACACATGAGTTTTAACTTCTCTGCCTGGTCGATTAGAAATCCTATTCCGGCCGTTGTATTATTTATTGTTTTGATGATGCTTGGCATTCAAAGCTTCCGTGCTTTGCCGATCACGCGGTTTCCAAATATTGACGTGCCGGTCATCGCCGTTTCAGTTTCACAGGGTGGTGCAGCACCTGTAGAACTCGAGTCACAAGTTACCAAGCCGATTGAAGATGCGTTGGCCGCCGTCAATGGTGTAAAACATATCGCATCGACTTTGACGGATGGTGTTTCAACGACAGCCGTTGAATTCCGTATGGAAAAGAAAACCGACGAAGCATTGCAGGAAACGAAAGACGCAATTGCTAAAATTCGCGGCACTTTGCCAAGTTCAATTGATGAGCCAGTCATTCAAAAAATAGATGTTGAAGGTCAATCGATACAGACTTTTGCGGCAACAGCGCCGGGTATGACACTGGAACAACTATCATGGTATGTTGACGACGTCGTTTTGCGTGAATTGCGTGGGCTGTCAGGAGTTGGGCGTGTTGAGCGTTACGGCGGTGTGCAGCGCCAGATCAATGTTGATCTCGATCCGTCAAAATTGCAATCGCTCGGCGTAACTGCTGCATCGGTGAATGCCCAACTCGCAGCTGTGAACACAGATCAAGGTGGCGGCCGTGGCGATATCGGCGGGCGCGAGCAAGCGATCCGTACGATTGGCGGCGCGCGCAGTCTTGAACAATTGGGCGAAACGAAAATTTCGTTGGTGAATGGCACAGTGGTACGCCTCGACAATTTGGCGAAAATTACAGACGCTTATGAAGAGCCCCGCACCTTCGCGCGTTACAATGGCAACCAAGTTGTTACATTTTCAGTGTTCCGTGCCAAAGGATCGAGTGCGACCGCCGTAGGTGACAAAGTAACAGCCGCGATTGCGAAACTTTCTGACGCAGGCAAGGGTGTTAAATATACCTTGGTCGATGACACGGTTCATTATATCTATGGCAACTACACGTCCGCCATGGAAACCTTGATTGAAGGTGCCGTGCTTGCAGTGTTGGTCGTATTCTTGTTCTTGCGGGATTGGCGCGCCACATTGGTTTCTGCAATTTCGCTTCCACTTTCAGCAATTCCCGCATTCTGGGCTATGAGTTTGATGGGCTTCTCGCTCAATCTCGTATCATTCCTCGGCATCACGCTGGCCACCGGTATTCTGGTAGATGACGCGATTGTGGAAATCGAAAACATTGCGCGTCATATGCGCATGGGCAAATCAGCTTATCGTGCGGCGATTGAAGGTGCCGATGAAATTGGCCTCGCCGTAATCGCTATTACATTTACAATTGTAGCGGTATTTGTGCCTGTGTCGTTCATGGACGGCGTTCCAGGCCAATATTTCCGTCAGTTTGGTTTAACAGTAGCAGTGGCCGTGTTGTTCTCACTGTTGGTTGCGCGTTTGATTACGCCAATGCTTGCGGCATATTTCTTGCGTGATCATGGTCATCCTGAAGAACAACCCGGATTTTTCTCGCGGGCCTACAGCCAGTTCCTGTATTTTACGAACTGGGGACCGAAAATTAATCGGACACGCACGAACCCTGTAACGGGTGAGCAATTCGTAAAAACAATGCGCCCACGTATCATGAGCTACGTGACTGTTTGCGTGGCAGTGATTGTGCTTATAGGTTCTGTCTCCCTCATAAAACTACTGCCAACAGGCTTCATCCCTCCGGGAGATGAATCCCGCTTTGTTTTGTCGGTTGAATTGCCGCCAGGATCAACACTCTCTGATACTCTGCTAAAGACCGAGGAGATGGCAAATGTTGTTCGTAAGAATTCCGAGGTTGCGAATGTGTTTGTGCTTGGGGGCTCTTCACCGACAGGCGATATTGCGCCACGCGAAGCTTCAATGTTTGTATCGCTCAATAAGAAAGCCGACGGTTTGATCCCCGGTGTTCTGAACCCGATGATCCGCGGATTGAACATGCTAGTTCCATTTAATATTCCGACGGCTCCAACCACTGGTCGCACCAAGCCGCAAGTTTCTGTTGAGGCTGAAATTATGCCGAGCTTGGCAACGATTGCAGATGCGCGCTTTTGGAAGGTGAATGATCGTGGTGCGCGTGACGTGGAATACGACATGCTCTCCAATGATCCGGTTGCTTTAAACAAAGCAGTTGCAGAATTAGAAGGTGCGTTGCGCAGGCAACCTATGTTGCGGTCAGTGGCTGCCCAAGGTTCTTTGGACCGTCCAGAAATCAAAGTCACACCAAAGATTGATGAAGCTGCTAAACTTGGTATCACTTCGCAACAGATCAGCCAAGCTTTGCGGGTTGCAACCATTGGTGATTTTGGGCCGTTGCTGGCTAAATTCAACGCGGGCGACCGTTTGATACCAATCCGTGTGCAAATTCCAGTAACATCGCGGGCGAGTTTTGACGAGCTTGCGGGTCTAAAAATCATGAACGCAAAGGGGCAATCTGTGCCTGTTTCTGCGGTCGCCGAACTTCAATTCAGCACAGGCCCTGCCTCTGTTAAGCGTTTTGACCGTCAACGATCTGCCAAGATCGGCGCTGATTTGCAGCCCGGTGTACAGGTTGGCGATGCTCAAAAGAAATTCGAAGAAGTTGCAAAATCTTTGAATTTCCCGAAATCGGTTGAGTTCACAGCAGGCGGCGACGCCGAAGTTCAGGGCGAAATTTTTGCCAGCTTCGGCAAAGCGGCAATGCTTGGCGTGGTTATCATGCTCGGCATTTTGATTTTGCTTTTGGGCAATTTCTTCCAACCTTTCGCTATTGTGTTTGCATTGCCATTGTCAATCGGCGGCGTTGTGGGCGCGTTGCTGCTCACCAACCAAGCCATGTCAATGCCGGTTATCATCGGCATGTTGATGTTGATGGGTATTGTAGCCAAAAACGGAATCATGCTCGTGGATTTTGCGGTTGAACGCGTGAAGCACGGTATGGAACGTGTGGACGCTATTGTTGACTCCGGTCACAAGCGGGCCCGCCCCATTATCATGACAACATTGGCCATGGGGGCAGGTATGCTGCCATCGGCTTTTGGCATCGGCGAAGGCGGAGAATTCCGTGCACCAATGGCAACGGCAGTGATCGGTGGCTTGATCGCTTCAACCATCCTTAGCCTCGTCTTTGTTCCATCATTTTATATCGTGATGGACGACATAGCGAAATTCTTCGCATGGTTATTTGGTCGCTTTGTTGGCGCTACCGACGAAGCACCCAAGGTTGATCATACGCTTGATGAAGTCAAAGCTGCGATCGCCAGATCAGATGCAGCACTCGAACATCTCGATGACCGCATTGATCAAGTTGAAGCTGAAGTGGCAGCAAAATTACCAGCGCCAAAAAAGCCAAAGCTCAGATTGGCTGCAGAGTAGTTATTGCAATTCCAAAAGGCCCTGCTTAATCCGCGTCAGGGCCTTTTTCAAATCCACTTCGCTGGCTGCAAACGAAAGCCTGATTGAATGCGCTGCTCCAAAGGCAGTGCCGGGAACCATCGAAACCCCGTGTTTTTCCAAAAGCCAATCACACAACTGATCTGTATTTTCGATGATATGATTTCCGGCTTGTTTCCCCAGAAAAGCTGAAACATCAGGAAATGCATAAAAAGTTCCCGGAATATTTGCAATCTTAACGCCGTCAATTGCGCGTAGTCCCGCCAAAACAAAATCCCGCCGCTTGCGATATTCCTCGCGCATGTAAACCACATCATCACGCGGGCCTTTAAGTGCCGCCACCGCTGCACGTTGCACAAATTGATTTGCACCCGCTGAAATAACGCTCTGCATCCGCGCCATTGCTTTAGCAATTGGCTCAGGCGCAGCCGCATATCCCAAGCGCCAACCCGTCATGGCAAAGCCTTTGGAAAATCCATTCAGCGTAATCGTTCGTTCCAACATGCCGGGCAGAGAGCCAAACGAAACCATCTCGCCATCAAACAAAATATATTCGTAAATCTCGTCTGACAGCACCATAAGCTTAGGATGTGCGCGCACCAACGCCGCAATCGCCTCAAGCTCTGAGCGTGTCCAAACAGCGCCCGTCGGGTTGCACGGCGAGTTCAGTATAATTAATTTCGTCGTCGGTGTAATTGCTGCCGCAATACGTGACGCAGGAACCTTATAATCCTCTGCAACATCGGCATGCAAAACCACAGGTGTGCCACCAGCAAACTTCACCGAACCCTCATAAGAAACCCAGTAAGGTGCCATACATATAACTTCATCGCCCGGGCCGACAATTGATAGCACCGCATTATTGATTGCTTGCTTGGTGCCATTCGCCAAAACAATTTCAGACGCCGTGTAATTCAGTCCGTTTTCAACGCGCAATTTTTCAGCAATCGCCTCGCGCAGTTCTGGAATTCCCGCCACTGGCGAATAATGCGTGAACCCCTGATCCATCGCATCTTTTGCAGCGTCACGAATAAGCAATGGCGTGTCAAAATCCGGTTCACCAATCGTCAGCGCTACAACGTCATGGCCAAGAGCACGAAGTTCGCGGGTACGCTGCGACATTCGAATAATAGCGCCTTCATCAGCGGCATTGGCGCGCGGGGAAAGCAGAGCGAATTGATCAAATTTTTGTGACATGATGGAACGAGGCTATGCCAGCTTCCACTTGCCGCGTCGAGGTCATCCAGAGTAAAAGATATTTTTGAGTGAGGCCCAATGAATCGTATATTTTTGTCACTGCCCCTGTTTCTCGTTCTCGCTGGCTGCTCGCAGCAGTCATCGGGCGTGCGCATAACGCAAACTGCACCTGCGCCAGATGTGAAAGTTGTTAAAGCCAGCCCGCGTTCTGAGCCCGTTTTTTATAACGGCAAAATTTATCAAGTTGGCTTTGCACCGGATCCAGCAGGTGGCTATGCATTTGCTATATCAGGAATGACAGCTGCTCAACAGAAAGATGCCGTCGCTGTTTCCACTTCTTCACTCCGACAATTTGCTTGCACCGAAAAACAAAGTGGCAAACTTCTGAACCAACCCCAATACACTGAAAGCAAGTGGCGTATGTCCGTCCACTGCGTCAAAGGCTAAATCATGTTGTTAGACCGCGTTGTAAAATCATTGATCCATAAAGGTGAACTGACAATCACCGATTGGAATGGCAAAACCACTCGCTATGGAGATGGCACAACACCCAAATCCCATGTGAAATTTCACTCAGCAAGTGCTGCTTTAAAAGTTGCGCTTGATCCTGATTTGCATTTAGGCGAGGTGGTAACTGATGGCCAACTGACGATGGAACAAGGCTCCATTCGTGATTTTCTTGAAGTGTTGATGCAAAATGTAGGCTCTGGTCAAACCAACCACGCTCTGCACCGCATCAGTTATCGCGCCCGCCTTTTGCTCCGCCGCATTTATCAGCACAACCCAGTGGGCAAAGCCGAAAAAAATGTCACGCATCACTATGACATTAACGGCGAGATTTATGATTTGTTTCTCGACAAAGATCGTCAGTATTCATGTGCCTATTTTGAACATGAAAATGCAACTTTAGAAGAAGCGCAACTCGCCAAGAAACGCCACATAGCAGCGAAACTTGGCATTAAGCCTGGAATGAAAGTTTTGGACATCGGTTCCGGCTGGGGCGGCATGGGGCTATACCTTGCGGAATTTTGTGGTGCGGATGTTACGGGCGTTACACTTTCCCATGAACAACACGAACTCAGCAACAAGCGCGCAGCCGAAAAGGGCTTTGCACATCAGGTGCGCTTTCTGTTGCAAGACTACCGCGCATTGAATGAACCCTTCGACCGCATCGTTTCAGTTGGCATGTTTGAGCACGTCGGTGTTGGTCACTATGCCGAATTCTTCCGCAAAGTATCTTCTTTGTTGAAGCCAGATGGTTCAGCCTTGTTGCATTCTATTAATCGCGCAGATGGGCCAGGCATTACTGGCGCATGGGTTCAAAAGTATATTTTTCCGGGTGGTTACATTCCTTCGCTCTCTGAAGTAATCCCTCACATGGAGAGAGCCAAACTTTATATTACAGACATTGAGATTTTGCGCATGCACTATGCCCGCACGTTGGCGGAATGGGGCAGGCGCTTCACCGCCCATCACGCGCGTGCCCAAGAGATTTACGACGAGCGCTTCTGCCGCATGTGGGATTTTTATTTGGCGGGCTCAGAGTGTTCGTTTCTCTATGCTGAAATGAATAATTTCCAAATCCAGTTCAGTAAAAACCAACACGCATTGCCCTATACACGGGGCTATTTTGAGCTTGAAGAAAATCGTCTGCGGAAGTTAGATCAGGGCGCAAAGAAACAAAAGTAGTGATTGCCGAGAGGATTAAACATGAAACATATAACAGTGATTTTGTTAATTCTTGCATCCTGTGGAACATCCCATGCTTCTTCATGCGGAAAATGGGAAACCTCAGTCTCGTCTCTTATGGGCGAGGGAACCGAACTCAATACCCACGCCTGTTCCGACGAAAAAAATCGCAAAGCAGATTTTGAATTGACCTGTTTTGGGAAATCCATAAATTTTCGGTTTTCTCCAACCGAAGGCACCGAAGGCATAGACTTCGGCAATAAACCCGTGACCATGATCTACAAGATTGACGGAAAGGCTTTTACAGTTCCCGCAAATTTTGAGGAATTAGACGGCGCATTTGCCAGCTATATGTTAACCCACGGGCTCATCATCAACGCCATACGCTCTGGCAAAAAACTCGAAGTCTCAGCAAAGGAAATTAAGCTACCCACTTACCATATGAGTTTGACGGGTGCAGGCAAAGCACTGGATGATTTGATCAGACGCTGCAAATAAGAAACATGATTAGTTAAAGCGACGATCCATCCAATCTCGCGTTCTAAAGTAGTATCCAATGTAAGACAGGAACCAGGTGCTGCCTGTGTAAAGCGGATGTGAGGGGAACTCCTGCTGATCATAAGCGCAAACGCTGTTAACTTTGCCCAATATTTTCCGCGCAGTTTGGTGGCCCAGATAACTCATCATGGCGATGCCAGAACCATTGCAGCCCAGCGCATAATGTAAGTTCTCAAACTTCCCCATGTGCGGCAGTTCATCCAAGGTGAAGGCCACATTGCCGGTCCATGAATGCGTAATTTTGCTGCCCATAAGTTGCGGAAAGCGGTCAATCATAAATTGATAGAGCAGGGGAGCTGTTGTCACCGGATCACTTTGCCCAAACTTGGCGCGGCCACCAAAGATCAATCGTTTTCCATCTGGTGACATCCGGTAATAAGTCAACACTCGGCGCGTATCTGCAAATGATCGATTGCGAGGCGAAATTGAAGCGGCCAAATCTGGCGGCAATTCCTCCGTCGCAATAATATATGAACCAACAGGAACCACACGGCGCTGAAACTGCGGGGTCACACCACCCGTATATCCATTGGTCGCAATAATCACATCGCCAGCCCGAACAACACCACGCAGCGTTTTTACCGTCCAACTGTCGTCAGCATTCTGCGAAAGGCCCAAAACTTCTGTCCGCGAAGCAATGGCAACCCCCGCGCTCTGCGCAAGTTCCAAGAGCCCCTTAAAGTACAAAGCCGGATGCAAATGCGCCGCTCGCTCAACAACCATACCGCCACGATAATAGTCAGAACCAATTTCCGCTCGCTGCGCATCGCGCGGCACCAAATATGAATTCGATTTTGCTTCCGCATTCAACAAAGCAACTTTCTTTTTCATGTCTTGGAAATGTGCCTCACACCAAGCACCTAGAAAATATCCGCGCTTATGCCAACCGCACGCAATCTTTTCACGCGTGATTAAATCCTCGACATGCGTAAACGCATCGGCCGCATCATTCAAAAATGGTACTGCCTCATCAGCATTCATGGGCTTTGATATGTAGCGCTTGCCAACATTCACGCCACCCGAAACCATACCACCGCTGCGCGTTGAAGCGCCGAAACCTGGTTCAGCAGCATCAAGCACCAGAACTTCAA